>JAUVXG010000137.1 GCA_030603685.1 Pleomorphomonas sp. | reverse complement strand
CGGGACAGGCGACCGCCTACTTCCTGACGCCCGACAACAAGGTGGAGCTACGAATGCTGACCGCCGACCGAGCCCATGGTTTCAGTTGGGTGGTGGACAAGGGCATTTCGGATGGTGATCGGCTGATCGTCGAGGGAGTGCAGAAGATCCGCCCCGGCATGGAGGTCAAGTTCGCCGAGGTCGAGCTTGGCGCCGACGGCCTCGTCAAGCAGAAGGCTCCTGCGGCCGCGCCGGCAAAGGCGCCCTGATTACCCAATACGGGCCGGTTGGCGGCCACGGCCGCCTTCGGCTCGACCCGTAGCGCACGCGGTGCGCCCATCGATTCCGCTTCCGGATTCGCCCTGATGCGGCGGACCGACCTCGTCGAGGCAAGGCATGGCCCAGTTCTTCATCAATCGTCCCGTCTTCGCCTGGGTGATCGCCATCACCATCATGCTGGCGGGTATCCTTGCCATATCGACGCTGTCGATTTCGCAGTATCCGGAGATCGCGCCACCGACGGTGCGGATCTCCGCCGTCTATCCCGGTGCCAGTGCCGAGACCGTTGAAAACGCCGTGACCAAGGTCATCGAGCAGAACATGAACGGTCTCGACAATCTGGAGTACATGGAATCGTCGTCGACGTCCGACGGTTCGTCTTCGATCACGCTGACCTTTTCCAACGGGACCGACGCCGACATCGCGCAGATGCAGACGCAGAACAAGCTGCAACTCGTCGAGTCGCTGCTGCCCGACGCCGTCATCGACCAGGGCATCACGGTTACGAAGTCGACCAGTTCGTTCCTGATGGCGGTGGGTCTCGTTTCCACCGACGGCAAACTCAACGGTACCGATCTGGCCGACGTCGTCTCTACTCGCATCGAGGATCAGCTCCGCCGCGTCGACGGTGTCGGCGACCTGATGACCTTTGGCGGCGGCTATGCGATGCGCATCTGGCTCGACCCCAACAAGCTCAACAAGTTCGCACTGACGCCCAGCGACGTGGCGGGAGCCGTCCGCGCTCAGAACACGCAGGTCTCGGCGGGACAGATCGGCGGCCGCCCTCTGGCACAAGGTGCCCAGCTCAACGCGACCATTACCGCCCAGAGCCAGTTGCAAACGCCCGAGCAGTTCCGCAACATCATCCTGAAGACGCAGCAGGACGGGTCGATCGTTCGGCTGGGCGATGTGGCTCGTGTCGAAATCGGTGCCGAGAGCTATGCGGCCGATGCATACTACAACGGCAAGCCGGCGGCCGGCTTCGGCGTCAACCTGTCCTCCGGCGCCAACGCGCTCCAGACGGCGGAGAACGTGCGCGTCACTCTCGATCGGCTCAAGCCGTCGCTGCCGCAGAACGTCGAGTACGTCTACGCCTATGACACCACGCCCTTCGTGCAGCTCTCGATCGAGAAGGTTGTCGAGACGCTGATCGAGGCGGTCGTGCTCGTCTTTCTCGTGATGTATCTGTTCCTTCAGAACCTCCGGGCAACGCTGATTCCGGTCATTGCGGTGCCGGTCGTGCTCCTGGGCACCTTCGGCGTTCTCGCCGTCATGGGGTATTCGATCAATACGCTCACCATGTTCGCCATGGTGCTGGCCATCGGTCTGTTGGTCGACGACGCCATCGTCGTGGTCGAGAACGTCGAACGCATCATGACCGAGGAGAAGCTGCATCCGAAGGCGGCGACTCAGAAATCGATGCGCGAAATCACCAGCGCGCTGGTCGGCATCGCGCTGGTCTTGTCCGCCGTGTTCGTGCCGATGGCTTTCATGGGCGGCTCGACCGGCATCATCTATCGACAGTTCTCGGTCACCATCGTGTCGGCCATGCTGCTGTCGGTCATCGTGGCCCTGGTTCTGACGCCGGCTCTCTGCGCCACCATGCTGAAGCCGAGCCATGGCGCCCATCGCGGTTTCTTTGGTTGGTTCAACCGCCGGTTCGACGACTCCTCCTCGCTGTTCCAGCGGACGGTTCGTGGAATCATCGGTCGACCGGTCCGCATGGTGGTGGTGTTCCTGGCCCTGGTCGGCGGTGCGGCGTTCATGTTCGACAAACTGCCGAGCTCCTTCATTCCCGAAGAGGATCAAGGTGTTCTGCTGGCCATGATCCAGTTGCCGACGGGTGCAACCATGGAGCGCACCAAGCAGGTGACCGATCAGATGACCGACTATTTCCTGAAGAACGAGCCGGACGCGGTGGAAGCGGTGATGGGAATCACCGGCTTCTCGTTCGCCGGTTCCGGTCAGAACGCCGGTCTCGCCTTCATTCGCCTCAAGGATTTCGAGCAGCGGACCGATCCCAGACTGTCGGCGCAGGCGGTTGTCGGCCGTGCCATGGGGGCGCTGTCGCAGATCAAGGACGCCATGGTCTTCACGTTGCTGCCGCCGGCCATGCCGGGCCTCGGGATCTCCGGCGGCTTCGACATGTATCTGCAGGACAATGCCGGCACGGGCCGTGCCGCGCTTGAAGCGGCTCGCGACCAGCTGCTGATGGAAGCGAACCAAAATCCCAAGCTGATGGCCGTGCGCGAGAACGCGCAAGCCAACCAGATGCAGCTGCACGTCAACATCGATCAGGAGAAGGCGACGGCGCTTGGCATCAGCCTCGCCGACATCAACTCGATCATCACCACCGCCTGGGCCGGTTCCTACGTCAACGACTTCATCGATCGCGGCGAGATCAAGCCGGTATATCTCCAGGGAGATGCGCCCTTCCGCATGACGCCCGACGATTTCAAGAGTTGGTATGCCCGCAACGGTTCGGGCGAGATGGTTCCCTTCTCGTCCTTCGTTGAGACCAACTGGTCGTTCGGAGCGCCGAAACTGTCGCGTTTCAACGGCGTTTCGGCGGTGAACATTCAGGGTAGCGCCAACGCGGCGGCCGGCGTCTCTTCCGGCGAAGCCATGAATGAGATGGAAAGCCTGATTGCCAAGCAGGGTGGCGGCTATACCGCCGGCTGGATCGGCCTTTCCTACCAGGAGCTGCTGTCCGGCGCCCAGGCCAACATGCTCTATGCCGTATCGTTCCTGGTGGTGTTCCTGTGTCTGGCAGCTCTCTATGAAAGCTGGACCATCCCGTTCGCCGTCATGCTGTCGGTGCCGATTTCGGTGCTCGGTACGCTGCTGGCGGCCAAGCTGTTCGGACAGTCCAACGACGTCTATCTCAAGGTCGGCCTGCTGACGACGATCGGTCTTGCGGCGAAGAACGCCATTCTGATCGTCGAGTTCGCACGAGATCTTCAGCGTCAGGGCGAGGGCTTGATCGAAGCGGCGTTGCATGCGGCGCGCATTCGTCTCCGCCCGATCATCATGACGTCGCTGGCCTTCATCCTTGGCGTCACTCCTCTGGCCATTGCCACGGGCGCAGGCTCTGCGGCGCAGAATGCCATCGGTATCGGCGTGATGGGCGGCATGATCGCCTCCGTCACTGTCGGTTTGTTCTTCGTGCCGCTGCTGTTCTACATCGTCATGCGGACGAGCGAGCGCCTCGGCTGGAACAATCGACCGCCCGAGGATGAGGCGGCGGCCGAGATCTGAGGCGAAGAAAGAGATGACCAGAAAGCCCCGGCATTGTCCGGGGTTTTCTTTTGAACACTATGGAGCCAGACCCGGCGCACATCGGGGAGACGGTGGGTTCCTACAAAATGGACGTATGTCGCCCGAAAAAGGCTGTACTGCGCGCTGTGGTATTTGTGTGATAAATGGCCGAAGCCCGGATCGCTTTGGTTCGCGTGTCGGGTTCGCTTTTTATGAGAGAAGCTGGAGGAGCTCCATGGAATATCGCAAGCTCGGTCCGAGCGGCACCATCGTGTCGGTGCACTGCCTCGGCGCCATGACGTTCGGAGCGGAAGCGGACGAAGCGACGTCGTTTGGCCTGCTCGACGAGTTCTTCGCGGCCGGCGGCAACTTTGTCGATACGGCGGATGTCTACTCGGCGGGCCTTTCGGAGGAGATCGTCGGCCGTTGGCTCAAGGCGCGGCCGACCGAGGCCCGGCAGACGGTCCTCGCCACCAAGGGGCGCTTCCCGATGGGGACGGGGCTGAACGACGTCGGATTGTCCCGCCGTCATCTTGGAGATGCCCTCGACGCTTCGCTTCGGCGGCTCGGCGTCGAACGCGTCGATCTCTATCAGATGCATGCCTGGGACGCTTTGACGCCCATCGAGGAGACGCTGCGCTTTCTCGACGATGCAGTCAGCGCCGGCAAGATCGCCTATTACGGCTTCTCCAACTATGTTGGCTGGCACATCGCCAAGGCGTCGGAGATCGCCAAGGCGAGGGGGTACAGCCGGCCGGTGACGCTGCAACCGCAGTACAGTCTCCTCGTTCGCGACATCGTACTGGAAATCGTCGATGCCTGTCTTGACGCCGGCATGGGGCTTTTGCCCTGGTCCCCGCTGGGTGGCGGCTGGCTGTCGGGCAAGTACAAGCGCGATCAGCTGCCTTCAGGAGCAACGCGCCTCGGCGAGAACCCCAATCGGGGTATGGAAGCCTTTGGCCCGCGCAACGCAGAAGAGCGCACTTGGGCCATCATCGGAGCCGTCGAAGAGACTGCAAAGAGCCACGGTGTGTCCATGGCGCAGGTCGCATTGGCCTGGTTGGCGGCCCGACCGGCTGTAACGTCGGTCATTCTTGGCGCTCGCACATCGGCTCAACTCGCCGACAATCTTCGCGCGGCTGACCTTCGACTGAGCGATGAGGCGATGGAGCGCCTTACCGCCATCAGTGCGCCAACGCCGCCCGATTATCCCTATGGCATTCAGGGTGTCGCCCAACGCCACCGCAAGCTTGCCGACGGTCGCTGAAGATCAGGGAGGACCGGGCGGAGATAGTCTGCCCGGTCCATCATTTTCATTCTGTCTGCTGGATTGGCCGGCTCTGGGCAAATCCGAGGGCAAGGATCAGCAGCATCATCAGGACGATGGCTGGAATCTGCAGGCTGAAATCGACCAGTGAGTGAACGCTTCCGGCGAGCACGACAGCTGCCGCCGCCGCAGGAATTGTCCAGTTCTCACGACGCACGGCGGCGATCGCGGTAGTGCCGGCAAGAAGAAGGACCGACAGCACGACGGCGATCGCGGCGGGGATACCGAGTTCGGCCGCCAGCTCGAGATAAAGATTGTGAGCGGCATCGAACGTCACGTCCGGACTGATGGGGTCGGACTTGATCGCTCGGAACGCATCTTCATAAGTGCCACCGCCGTAGCCGCTCATTGGTCGCGCCGCGATCAGATCGAGCGTTTGCTCGTAGACCGCCAACCGAACGTCGGTATCGCGATCGATACTGGCCATGCGTTCGAACAGGACGCCGCTGGTGTTGGCGAGCACGACGCCCGTGACGAGACCGGCGAAGATCAACAGGCCGGCGAAGACACGCCGAGCGCCCTTCGATCTGAAAAGGGCGACCAAGGCGACGAGACCGGCGCCCAAAGCGGCGACGAACACGCCCATGCGCGAGTGCGAGAAGGCAAGAGCTAGCCCGATCAGAGCGAGCGGGGCCACGTTGAAACCGAGCTGCATCAGAATACGGCTGAGCTGCGAACGCGACACGTCGTCCTCGTCAACGCCGAAGATCAGCGCTACGCCCATGATGGCGCCGAAGGCGGCGAAGGTCGCGAAGCTGTTGCGGTTGACGAACGTCCCGGTGGCGTCGCCGACGTAGGCATCCTTGGGCAGGAATAGCAGTACGTCGCCGAAGAAGCTCAGCGAAGCCAGGGCGATGAGCGCATGGGCGGCAATGCCCAGGTAAATCACGCGGAACAGCGTCTTCGCCCGCTTCTTCTCCACGGCGACCTGCAAGGCCAGTACGAAAAACAGGCCATAGGTCAGGTAACGCACCAGCATGTCGAAGGTGGCGCCCGGGCCGATGGTGATCCGGCCCGCCGGATCGGCCAGGGGCGAAAGCGCGGCCCATTCGGGCGCGGCGGCGAGACCGAGTGGCAGCAGCGTCATCAGCATCCAGACGATGACAAGGCTGAACAGGATGACCGGAACCGCGAAGACGGACAGCGGCAAACGCGGACGAACGTGCCCTCGATAGAGGCCGATGGCGTAGGAAAGGCCCAACACGGCGACGACGACGGCGTAAAGCATGAAAAAGAACGCGCGAATGCCGCCCATGGGCAGGGGGGCCAGAAGCGCTGTCACCACCAGGGCCCATCCGAGATAGTCGTGGCCTTTCGACCGGCGGGACATACTGCTCCGGTGCACCCTGTGCTGACGGTTGGCCACGTTCGGCGATCCTCCTCGATGACGGCGGCACTCTAGCCATTTCGCCAATCGGGAGCTAGAGGATCGATCTTGAAAGTTGCAGCTTTCCCGGCAACAAGCATTTGTGCCGGGACAACCTTTCGGACAATCGGACAGGTCCCTTGTGCCGCGCGTGCCAACCGCTCGCCTTCATCCTTCCCTGAGGATACCAGCTGCCTTCAAAGCCGCCGAAGCCCGGTTCTCGACGCCGAGCTTCGCGTAGATCTGCTCGAGGTGCTTGTTGACGGTGCGGGGGGACAGGCCAAGGATTTCGCCGATGTCCTTGTTGGTCTTGCCGCGCCCGATCCAGAGAAGAACCTCCGCTTCGCGTGCGGTGAGGCCTAGGCTGGACTTGAGCAGATCGGCCTCGCCAGCTTCACTGCGGGCGAGCCGGTAGAGGCGTTCGCCGGGGCCAGCGCTGCCCACCGGCGCCAGAAGCATGGGCGGGGCGTTCGGCAGCGAGAATTCCAGCGCGCCGTCCTCGCGCGCGGCGACCGTCTCTATCGTACTGGCAAGTCCCAGACTGTCGATGAGACGGCCTGCCTGGGGCGTTGCCCAGACGATGCGGCCATCGGGGCCCAGCGCCACGAGGTGGCGTCCCGCTGCGTCAAGAGCCGATTGCGCGGAGAGACTGGCGCGAGCGTTGGCAAGGTGGACGCGGATGCGCGCCCTGAGCTCATCGAGGTCGATGGGCTTGGTAAGATAGTCGACACCGCCGGAGGCAAGACCGCGGACGACATGCTCGGTCTCGGTCAGCCCCGTCATGAAGATCACCGGAACATGACTGAGCGCGGGCAGGGATTTCAACGACCGACAGGCCTCGAAGCCGTCCATTTCCGGCATCACCGCGTCCATCAGGATGACGTCGGGTGTGACACGCGCGGCGATCGCCAATGCCTGACGGCCGGACGTGGCGACCAGCACGGTGACACCCTCGGCCTCCATGGCCTCCGTCAGGAAGCCAAGCGTCTCGGGGCTGTCGTCGACGACGAGCACGGTTTCGCGGGTCTGGGTCATGACGCGGTCATTTTCTCGAGGGTGGCGGAGAAGCGGGCAAGGTCGAAGGCGGCGAGGTGGGCACCGAGCGCCGCGATCGCGGCCGGGTCGGCATCTGCTTCGGTGAGCGCGGCGAGCTTGCCTTCCAGGCCGCGCACGTAGCCGATTTCGGCCAGCGCTTTCAGCTCGGCGAGATCGGCGGCGGAGAATGTCGCCTTGTCCTGGCTGGTCTCCTGGGGCGTGGTCTCGATCGAAGCGTTCGCCTCGATAAAGGTCAGGCCAAGGTGGCGGCCCAGTCGGTCCAGAAGGTCGGCGAGCGAGAAGGGCTTGGCCAGCAGGTCGTCGTGGCCGAGATCGCTGGCGGGCATCGCGCCGTCACCGATATTGGCCGACAGCATGACGATTGGTTTCCTGATACCTTCGTTCCGGAGCCGGCCGACGAGTTCCCAGCCAGACATTCCGGCCATTCGGATGTCGACGAAGAAGATGTCCGGCCGGGCTGTTTCCATAAGGGCGATGCAATCCTCACCGCCGGCAGCCGTCAGGACGGCAAAGCCGAGCGGCGCAAGCATCTCCACCATCATGTCGCGATGGTCGGCATTGTCGTCGACCACCAATATCGTGCGACGCGGTCCGACATAGCCGGTTACGGGACGATCGCCATCGATGGCTGCTGCTCCAACCACCGCGCCCAGCATCAGACGAACACGGAACGTGGTGCCCGCACCGGGCGTCGAGGTAACGGCGATGTCGCCACCCATGGTTTCCACAAGCAGACGGGTAATGGTAAGGCCAAGCCCGAGGCCCGGCACGTTGGCCGATGCCGCCTGTCTGCCGCGCTCGAACGGCTCGAACACGCGCCGCTGGTCTTCCTCCGGAATTCCCATGCCGGAATCCGCCACCGTGAATCGCGCCACCTGATTTCGGTAGTCGACCGTGAGGGTGACCGTGCCGTTTGGCGTGAACTTGATGGCATTGGACAGGAGGTTGACCAGTACCTGACGCAGGCGTTTCTCGTCCGTGCGCACCACGGCAGGAAGATCGGGCGCCCGGCTGGCGCTGAAAGCCAGGCCTTTGGCTTCGGCCTGCAGGGCGAACATGCCCTCGAGCTGGTCCAGAAGGTCGTGGATTCGGACGTCGGTCAGGCGGATGCGAAAGCGACCCGCCTCGATGCGGGAAATGTCCAGGAGCCCGTCGATCAGGCCTGACAGGTGTTCCGCCGATCGTCTGATGACGCCGACGGCATTGCGCCGTCCATCAGCGATGGCCGGATCGCGTTCCAGAATCTGCGCATAACCGAGCACGGCGTTGAGCGGGGTTCGCAACTCATGGCTCAGACCGACGACATAGCGGCTTTTGGCGTCGCTCGCGGCCTCAGCCTTCTCCTTGGCCTTCTGCAGTTCGGCGTCGGTCCGTTTGTGCGCAGCAATCTCCTGGAACAGCGCCTGAGTCTGGCGGGCGCTTTCCTCCTCGGCGACGGCGCGCGAATCGCGGGCCAGAACGAAGAACCAGACGACAACTCCGATGACGACCGAGAAGACGAAGAACACCACGGCAAGCGTTCGGCCGATGAGGGCTGCCTCTTCCGGGTGTTCAACGGAGGCCTGACGAAAGACGAACCACATGATGAGGCCCGACAGGGCGACCCACAGGGAAAGCTCGATCAGATAGCGACCAAGGCGCGTATTGGCGGCGGCGATGAACGACGACGGCAGAAGGCGCTCGAAGATCGTTCGCGCCTGGGCGCCGAGTCGCGCCTTGGGTTTGCAACGATCATGGCAGCGGGCATCGAGCGAACAGCAGAGCGAGCAGATCGGCGCCTGATAGGCGGGGCAGTAAGAAACGTCCTCCGCCTCGAAGTCGTGCTGGCAGACCGAACAGGTCAGGGCCGACGCCAGGGTGTAGGTTCGGCGCGGCTTGCGGGCCAAATAGAAGCGCCCCCTCGTCCGCCAGGCGATCAGAGGTGCGACGACGAAAGCGACGACGAGCGCCACGAAGGGGGCGAAGGCTTCGGCCACCGGGCCGACGAGACCGACGTGGGCGAGAAGTCCTGCCAAGGCAGCCACCGTCATGGCGCCGACACCGACGGGATTGACGTCCCAGAGATGCGCCCGCTTGAACTCTATGCCGGGCGGGCTGAAGCCGAGCGGCTTGTTGATGAGAAGGTCGGCGGAAATCGTCGACAACCAGGCGACGGCGACGATGGCGAACACGGCCAGCGTCTGTTCGAGGGCCTGATATATGCCGATTTCCATCAGCAGCAGGGCGATCGAGACGTTGAACACCAGCCAGACGACGCGGCCGGGGTGGCTGTGGGTGAGGCGGGAGAAGAAGTTCGACCACGCCAGCGAGCCGGCATAGGCGTTCATCACGTTGATCTTGAGCTGGGACACCACCACGAAAGCGGCGGTCAGCAGGTAGAGCCAGGTGCTCTCGGGAAGCACGTAGCCGAAGGCGACGGCATACATGCGCGCTGGTTCGGCCGCGTGTTCGACCGGCACGCCGCTTTCGAGCGCCAGCACGGCGAGGAACGAACCGGCGATCATCTTGGGTACGCCCAGTACCACCCAGCCGGCGCCGGCAAGGAACACCGCCACGAAACGCCGTCGGCCGGATCCGGGCAAGCGCGCCGGCAGAAACCGAAGGAAGTCGACCTGTTCGCCGATCTGGGCCGTGAGCGCCAGGATCACAGCGCTCGCCGCGCCGAAGGCGACAAGATGGAATCCGCCTCCGATGGCGCCATCCCGTCCCGGAAAGGTCGCCCAGTCGGAGAAGCTGGCACTATCGGAGAAAGCGATGAAGACGAAGGGCAGGATGTTGAGGACGATCCAGATCGGCTGCGTCAGGATCTGGAATCGGCTGATCCAGGCGATGCCATGGGTGACCAGCGGGATCACCAGAAGCGTCGAGACGATGTAGCCGGCCCAGAGCGGAACGCCGAGGGCCAGTTCCAGCGCCGTCGACATGATCGACGCCTCGATGGCGAACAGGATGAAGGTGAAGCTGGCGTAGATCAGCGAGGTGACGGTGGACCCGATGTAGCCGAAGCCGGCGCCGCGGGTCAAAAGGTCGATGTCGACGCCGTGGCGGGCTGCGGTCCGAGCGATCGGCCATCCCACGACAAGCATGGCAAGGCTGGCAGCAAAGATGGCCGCCACGGCATTCACCGTGCCGTAGGAAAGCGTGATGGCGCCACCGATCGCCTCCAGCGCCAGAAAGGAGATGGCGCCGATGGCCGTCTGGGCGACGCGCTCCTGCGACCAGCGTCGGGCCGACTTGGCCGTGAAGCGGAGCGCATAGTCCTCCAGCGTTTCGTCGGCGACCCAACGATTGTACTGGCGCCGGATCGGAATGATGCGCTGCCGCGCCGCCATGCGCCACTTTCCCCTGTTCTGCGCCCCCATATGCGGCAGACTGCCCGCTTTTCCGGCAGATGGATCGGCGCGTGTGCGATCATTTCGCCCGTCTGCCGGTCTTCGCCGGTGACGGGCGGTTCTCCTTGCGGGCTGTGTGCAGGGTTCGTGCCGGTTCGACGGCGGGCTTACGTCAATCGACGTATAGGGTGTCGGGCCGGCTTGGTCGAAAGTCGAAGCGAAGGCCAGACGGGGCAAGGGGCCTCGGCCTCCAGACAAAAAACGGGGAACCACAGATGTCGCAGATCTTCGATCGGCGTCGCATGACGCTTGCTGCCGTTCTCGGCGCTCTTCTCGCTTCCACGGCGTCCGGTTACGCCGCCGAGGACACCATCAAGGTCGGCGTGCTGCACTCGCTGTCGGGCACGATGGCCATTTCCGAGACGACCCTCAAGGACACCGTCCTCTACCTCATCGACGAGCAGAACAAGAAGGGCGGCGTGCTCGGCAAGAAGCTCGAGGCGGTAGTCGTCGACCCCGCGTCCAACTGGCCGCTGTTCGCCGAGAAGGCGCGTGAGCTGATCTCGCAGGACAAGGTCTCGGTGGTGTTCGGCTGCTGGACGTCGGTCAGCCGCAAGTCGGTGCTGCCGGTGTTCAAGGAGCTCAACTCGATCCTGTTCTATCCAGTCCAGTACGAGGGCGAGGAATCGGAACGCAATGTGTTCTACACCGGCGCCGCTCCCAACCAGCAGGCCATTCCCGCCGTCGACTACCTGATGAACGAGGAAGGCGTCGAGCGTTGGGTGCTGGCCGGCACCGACTATGTCTACCCGCGCACCACCAACAAGATCCTCGAGGCCTATCTCAAGGCCAAGGGCGTGGCGGCCGACGACATCATGATCAACTACACGCCGTTCGGTCATTCCGACTGGCAGTCGATCGTTGCCGATATCAAGAAGTTCGGTTCGGCCGGCAAGAAGACCGCCGTCGTTTCGACCATCAACGGCGACGCCAACGTGCCCTTCTACAAGGAACTGGGCAATCAGGGCATCAAGGCCGAGGACATCCCGGTCGTCGCCTTCTCCGTCGGTGAAGAGGAACTCGCCGGCATCGACACCAAGCCGCTGGTGGGCCATCTCGCGGCCTGGAACTACTTCCAGTCGGTCGACAGCGACACCAACGCCTCGTTTATCGACGGCTGGCACACGTTCATCAAGAACGACAAGCGCACCACCAACGATCCGATGGAAGCCACCTACATCGGCTTCAATGCCTGGGTGAAGGCGGTCGAGGCGGCCGGTACCGCCGACGTAGATCCGGTGATCGATACGCTGATCGGCACCACCGTGCCCAACCTCTCCGGCGGCTACGCCACCATCATGCCGAACCACCACATCACCAAGCCGGTGCTGATCGGCGAGATCCAGGACGACGGTCAGTTCGAAATCGTCTCCGAGACGGCGCCGGTGGTCGGCGACGAGTGGTCGGACTATCTCGAAGGCTCGAAGGACTTGATCTCCGATTGGCGCAAGCCGCTGTCCTGCGGCAACTTCAACGTCGCCACGGGCAAGTGCGGCGGCGATTCCTGACCTCCGCGCCCGCCGTCCGGGGCTGCCCCTGGCCCTGGACGGATCTTCGCCGACGGGAGCATCCGACGATCGGTTGCGTTCATTCAACCGACCGCGGCCGCTCAAGCGGACCGAAACGGATTTGCCATGAGTTTCCTGCGCTTTCTTGCCATTCTCTCGGTGCTGGTCGTCGGTCTTCAGCCAGCGTTTGCCGGTCGCATCGCCGACGCCGAACTGTCGTCTCGCGTCGCCGCTCTGGGCTCCGGCGGGTTCGATGCGGCTGAGAAGGCCATTGCCGACCTCGCCGCGACCGGTGACGAGCGGGTGCCGGCGATCCTCGATCGTCTCGGCGAAGGCGAGTTGATGGTACGAAAGGCCGATGGAGCGGTGTTTTTCGCCGACAAGGCCGGAAAGGATTTTCACCTCACCGACCCGGTGACGGGCGCCGACGCGGGGGTGGCGCCGAAGGCAAGCGTCGAGAAGATCAAGG
>JAUVXG010000081.1 GCA_030603685.1 Pleomorphomonas sp. | reverse complement strand
GGTGTAGGGATGCTGCGGATTGGCGAAGATGTCGGCCACCGTGCCGGTCTCGACCACCTCGCCGGTCCGCATGACGGCGACCCGGTCGGAGAAGCGGCGGACGATGCCGAGATCGTGGCTGATGAACACGATGGCAAGACCGATCCGCTGCTTGAGCTCGGCGAGCAGTTCCAGGATCTGGGCCTGGATCGTCACGTCGAGGGCGGTGGTCGGCTCGTCGGCGATCAGCAACTCCGGATCGTTGGCGAGCGCCATGGCGATCATCACGCGCTGACGCTGCCCGCCGGACATCTCGTAAGGGTAGCTGTCGACGCGTCGCTCCGGATCGGGGATCTTGACGAGCTTGAGAAGCTCGATCGCCCTCTCCCGCGCCGCTTTGGCCGAAAGACCCCGGTGGCGCATCATCGGCTCGGCAAGCTGCTTGCCGATCCTGTAGAGCGGGTCGAGCGAGGTCATCGGCTCCTGGAAGATCATGGTGATCTTGGCGCCGCGGATCTTGTTCAGCTTGCCGAGCGGCAAGCCGATCATCTCCTCGCCCTGAAACTTGGCAGATCCCTCGGCCCGACCGTTGCTGGCGAGCAAGCCCATGATCGCCATCATGGTCTGGCTCTTGCCCGAGCCGCTTTCGCCGACGATGGCCAGAGTCTCGCCCTTGCTGACCTGAAGGTCGATGCCCTTGACGGCGTGAACGTCACCGGCCGGCGTCGAAAAGCGAACGTTGAGCCCGCGAATATCGAGTAGCGTTTCGGCCATGTCAGCGGTCCTTCGGGTCAAGGGCGTCGCGCAGGCCGTCGCCGATGAAGTTGAGGGCGAACAGCGTCACCACGAAGAAGGCGGCAGGGTAGATCAGCAGCCACGGCACCGCCTGCATGCCGGTGGTGCCCTCGGCGATTAGCGATCCCCAGGAGGTCATCGGTTCCTGAACGCCAAGACCCAGGAAGCTCAGGAAGCTCTCGAGCAGGATGACCTTCGGCACCAGCACCGTGACGAACACGACGACGGGCCCGATGGTGTTGGGGATGACGTGCCGGCGGATGATCTGCCAGTTGGAGAGCCCCATGGCATGCGCCGCTTCGACGAACTCGCGCCGTTTCAGCGACAGCGTCTGTCCGCGCACGATACGCGCCATGTCCAGCCACTCGATGGCGCCGATCGCCGCGAAGATCAGCACGAAGTGACGGCCGAAGAACACGACGAGCATGATCACGAAGAACATGAACGGCAGCGAATAGAGGATCTCGACGAAGCGCATCATCACGTTGTCGACGCGACCGCCGACGTAACCCGACACGGCGCCATAGGTGACGCCGATGATCAGCGACACGAAGGTGGCGAGCAGGCCGACGGTGATCGATACCTGCCCGCCGACCATGATGCGCGGCAGGAGATCGCGGCCGTTGCGGTCGGTGCCGAACGGGAAGTACTGCCCGTTGATGTTACCCCTGACCTCGACGGTCTTGCCATCATCCAGGGTCGAGACGATCTCGGCGCCTTCGAACTCATCGGGACGATCGAGATAGCGCGTGGCGCGGGGATCGACCGGCTTGTCGGAACTGATGCGCGCCGTGTAGCTCGTGCCGTCGGCGTCGAAGGAGTCCAGTCTGAGACGCGCCCGCTCGACGGCCGTCTGCATCACCTGCTCCAGCGTATCTTCCAGCGGATAGGGATCGAGCGACGGGGGCACCGCCACGTAGGACGAAAAGATCTGGTCATACTTGTGCGGATAGACCCACGTGCCGCCGAAGCTGAACACCGCGACGACGATCAGCACCACGAGGCTCGCCATCGCCGCCTTGTTGCGCACGAAGCGGTGGCGGGCCATGGCCCACAGGCTGGTGCCGTGCACCGCGACCGTCGGCTCACTGAGGGCTTGCGTCATCTCACTCATAACGGACCCTCGGATCGAGAACGGCATAGAGAATGTCGACGATAAGGTTGAACACCACGATGAACACCGAGATCAGCACGACGGTGCCCATCACCAGCGTGTAGTCGCGGTTGAGGGCGCCGAGGACGAAATAACGGCCGACGCCGGGCAGCGCGTAAACGGTCTCGACCACCACCGAACCGGTCAGAACGGCGGCCGCGACAGGACCGAGATAGCTGACCGCCGGAACCAAGGCGGCGCGCATGGCGTGAACGATCACCACCACGCGGGTCGGCAGGCCGTAGGCGCGGGCGGTGCGAATGTGGTCGGCCCTGAGCGTCTCGATCATCGAGCCGCGGGTGATGCGCGCGAAGACCGCGAGTTGCGGCAGCGCCAGCGAAATCACCGGCAGCAGCAGGTTGGCCGGACCACCGTCGCCCCAGCCGCCGGCCGGCAGCCAGCGCAGCACCACGGCGAAAACGAAGGACAGGATGGGCGCCAGCACGAAGTTCGGCACGGTGATGCCGAAGCTCGCGACGCTCATGACCGCATAGTCGACGAAGGAATTCTGCTTGAGCGCGGCGTAGGAGCCGATGGCAATGCCGCCGAATACCGCGACCAGAAGCGCCCAGGCGCCGAGGGTCAGCGAGTAAGGCAGGCTCTTGGCGATCAGTTCAGCCACCGTGAAGTCGCGGTAGATGAAGCTCGGACCGAGATCGCCGTGCAGGAGATTCCACAGATAGTGCCCGTACTGCACGATCAGCGGACGGTCGAGCAGGAAGGCGCGCTTGAGGCTTTCGAGAACCTGCGGCTCAAGCGGACGCTCGAGATTGAACGGGCCGCCGGGCGCGACGCGCATCAGGAAGAAGGAGAGCGTGACGACGATGAAGATGGTCGGCAGGGCCGACATCAGCCGTCGCAGGACAAAACGTATCATGGACCCGTTCCAGTTGGATTGGTCACGGAAGGCGAGCAACGCACCGGTGCGCGGTCCGCGAGCGGACACCCGGATAGCCCGATGGGCGGCGCCTCCACGACCAGGCGATGGCGCCGCCGCTTTCGGATGCCACCCCTCTCCCGTTACCGGGAAAGGGATGGCACGCTGTCGACGTCCTTACTTGAAGGAGAGGAACTTGGTCAGGTGCTCGTTGGACGGGTTGGGCGCGAAGCCCTGCACCTTGTTGGACACGAGCCAGGTCGAGGCATGGACCATCAGCGGAGCGAGCGCCTGCTCGTCCATGGCAATGCGCTCGGCGTCATGCAGCAGCTGCATCCGCTTGGCGGCATCGCGCTCCTCGTAGGAGGCCTTCATCAGCTCGTCGAACTTCTCGTTCTTCCAATGACCATAGTTGAAGGTGGTGTTGGTGGAGACGAGCAGGTTGAGGAAGTTCTCCGGGTCGGAGTAGTCGGCCGTCCAGCCGGCACGCGCCACGTCGAAGGCGCCGCCTTCCTGCAGGTAGGCGTAGTGCGACTTCACGTCGAGGTTCTGGATGGTCACCTCGGCGCCGATCGCCTTCCACATGTCGGCGATCGCGGTCGCGACCTTCTTGTGGTTCTCGTTGGTGTTGAAGCGGATGTCGATCTTGAGCGGCTTGCCACCCTCGCCGTAGCCGGCTTCCTTGAGCAGCTCCTTGGCCTTGTCCTCGCGGTCGAGCTGGTCGAGATCGGCCCAGCTGACGGTCGCCGACTCATAGCCGGGAATGCCCGGCGGCACGAAGGAGTAGGCCGGCATCTGCGTGTTGGAGAAGATCTTTTCCGACAGGAACTCGCGATCGACGGCCATGGAGAAGGCCTGACGAACCCGGGCGTCGTCGAACGGCGGCTTGCGGTTATCGAAGACATAGTAATAGGACGCAAGGTCCGAGAAGGCCAGAACCTGGTCCTTGCCCAGCTTGTCCTCGAGGAACTTCATCTGATCGGTCTGGAAGTTGTAGACGAGGTCGAGCTCGCCGGCCTCGAACATGCGCTCGGTCGTCGCTTGGTCTTCCGACGGATTGTAGATGATCTTGTCGATCTTGACGTTGGCCGCGTCCCAGTACTTGTCGTTCTTGACGGCCGTGATGTGGTCGTTCGGCACGTTCTCGGTCATGCAGAAGGCGCCGTTGCAGACGATGTTGCCCGGCTTGATCCACTCGCCGCCGAACTTCTCGATGGTCCAGCTCGGCACCGGCAGAGCGGCGTAGTGGGCGAGCAGTTCGATGAAGTAAGGCGTCGGGCGCTCAAGCGTGATCTCGAGCGTCTTGGGATCGATCGCCTTGACGCCAAGGGTGTCGACCTCGGCCTTGCCGCCATTGATCGCTTCGGCGTTCTTGATCGGATAGAGGATGCTGGCGTATTCGGCCGCTTCCTTCGGATCTTCCATCCGGCGATAGGCGAACACGAAGTCGTCGGCCGTCACCGGCTTTCCGTCCGACCAGTTGGCATCCGCCCGCAGCTTGAACGTATAGACGGTGCCGTCATCGGACAGCGTCCAGCTCTCGGCGACGCCCGGAATGACCTTGCCGTGCGGATCGAAGATGGTGAGCCCCTCGAACATGTCGCGGACGATGAAGCCTTCGACGTCGATCGAGATGTGGGCCTGATCGAGCGTCTGCGGCTCGCCGCCGTTGCCGCGACGGATGACCACTTCGGCGAGCGACGGCGTCGCCAGCACGGCCAGCATCGAACCGGCGATCAGCGTCGCCGACAATGCGCGAAATACACGGGGTGTGTTCATCTCTCGAGCCTCCTGCCTATAGGTGCGACGATGGGGCGCACGACCGCCAATCGCCGAAAGAACTTGGTTATCGTTGGTTTGCTTGCCAGTGATCCAAAGGCACCTTTGTTGCCGGACGATTCCGGTCGTTTCCTTGTTCTCAGCCAGCCTTCAGCCGCCGGGCCGATGCTGGGCAATCCAGTGCCATGCAATGTCGATCCGGCGCGGAACCCAGACCCTATCATGCGACAGCACGTAGTCCAGAAAGCGTTGAAGCGCGGCCATGCGGGCCGGCCGGCCGACGAGGCGACAATGCAGTCCGACGTTCAACATTTTCGGACTTCCGTTCCGCCCCTCCTCGTAGAGCACATCGAACGCGTCCTTGAGGTAGGTGTAGAACTGATCGCCCGAGTTGAAGCCTTGATTTGTCGCAAAACGCATATCGTTGGTGTCGAGCGTATACGGAATGATGAGGTGCGGTCCGTTGGGGCCCTCGATCCAGTAAGGCAGATCGTCGGCATAGGAGTCCGACGAGTAGAGAAAGCCGCCCTCCTCCATGGCCAGATCCGTCGAGTGGATCGAGGCGCGGCCAGTATACCAGCCGAGAGGCCGCGACCCCGTTACCTCCTCGTGGATGCGGATCGCCTCGAGCATGTGCTCGCGTTCGGCCTCGCGGGTGTAATCCTTGTAGTCGATCCACTTGAGGCCGTGGCTGGCAATCTCCCAGTCCGCCTCCTTCATGGCGGCCACCACCTCCGGGTTGCGCGCGAGTGCGGTGGCGACGCCATAGACGGTCACCGGCACGGCGCGCGAGGTGAACAGGCGGTGCAGCCGCCAGAAGCCGGCGCGCGAGCCATACTCGTAGATCGACTCCATGTTGGCGTGCCGCTGGCCCGGCCAGGGCTGGGCGCCGACGATCTCCGACAGGAAGGCCTCGGAGGCGGCGTCACCATGCAGGATGCAGTTCTCGCCGCCTTCCTCATAGTTGACGACGAACTGCACCGCGATGTTGGCGCCGTCGGGCCAAGCCGCGTCGGGAGGGTTGCGGCCGTAACCGACCATGTCGCGGGGATAGGTCTTGTCGATCATGTCGCATCACCTCGTCTGGTTGCCGGGCGGCCGGCGGCAGGCGCCTCAAAAGCGGATCTGCGGCAAGGCCGGCTCAGGGCGCGGTCTCGTCGTCGGGGAAGGGACCGCCGACATCAAGCGTCAGCTCGTCATCCTTGGTGCCGTGAGTGCGCGCCAGCCGATTCCAGGCGCGCCAGCCGAAGGGAATATAGGCGAGATAAAGAATGGTCAGGATGCTGAGAACGTGGAAAGGATAGCTGACCAGCAACATGGCCAGGATCACGACGCCGATCAGGATCGGCACCACCCATTCGCGCCGGAGACCGCCGTATTTCTTGCCCGAGAAGGTCGGCACGCGGCTGACCATCAGCGCAGCGATCAGCACCACATAGGCGACCACTGCCGGCGCCGCAGCCTGGGGCACGTCGATGCCGACGCGGTCGACATAGACAGGCAGGAGCACGGCGAGCGCACCGGCCGGAATGGGGACGCCGGTGAAGAAATTGCCTTGCCAGGCGGGTTTGTCCTCGCCGAGCATGGTGTTGAAACGCGCAAGGCGCAGGGCGCCGGCAATGGCGAACAGCACCACCGCCACCCAGCCGAATGAGTTGATGTCGTGGAAGTTCCACACGAAGAGAAGCAACGGCGGCGCGACACCAAAGCTCAGGAAATCGCTGAGGGAATCAAGCTCTGCCCCGAACTTCGAGGTAACGCCCAGGTAGCGGGCGAGCCGACCGTCCAGACCATCCAGCACGGCGGCGACCAGGATGGCGTAGACCGCCATGTCGAAACGTCCCTCGAAGCCCATGCGGATCGAGGTCAGCCCCGCGCAGAGCGACAGAAGCGTCACGAGGTTGGGGATCACGGCGCGGATCGGAATGCGGCTCAGCCGCCTCGGACGCTCAACGGTTTCCGGTTCCGGATCGAACGGCGGGAAAAGTCCGGGCATTGCCGTCCGCCTCAGGCTACGCGCACGAACGGCGTCTTGGTCGTGCCGTCGATATCGGCAAGCACCGTCTCGCCGGCAATCGCCCGAGCCCCCTCGGACACCAGCGCCGTCGCCGTCGCCGGCAGGTAGACATCGACGCGCGAACCGAAGCGGATGAGGCCGAAGCGGTCGCCGACGGTCAGGCTTTCGCCCTCTCGCGTGAAGGACAGGATGCGGCGCGCGATGAGACCGGCGATCTGGACCACGCCGACGACACGACCGTCCGGTCGCTCGATGACAAGGCCATTGCGCTCGTTGTCTTCGCTGGCCTTGTCGAGCTCGGCATTGAGGAACTTGCCCGCCTTGTAGGCAATGCGCACCACGCGACCTGTGACCGGCGCGCGGTTCACGTGAACGTCGAACACGTTCATGAACACGCAGATGCGCAGAAGCGGTTCCGGACCGAGGCCGAGCTCGCGCGGCGGCACGGCCAGCCCCACCGCGGAGATGCGGCCGTCGGCCGGCGAAATGACCAGCGAGTTCGAAACCGGCGTCACCCGCACGGGATCGCGGAAGAACAGCGCGCACCAGATGGTGAGCGCCAGCCCGATCCAGAACAGGGGCTCGAACAGCCAGCCGAGCAGCACCGTGCCCGCCAGGAAAACGAGGATGAACTTGTGCCCTTCCGGATGGATCGGCGGCACGGCGTTCTGGATCGACTTCAGCACCGACATGTTGTTTGACCCGTGGAACGGCGGGGGAAACCCGCTGAGAGAGACGGACTTTTCGCACGAAAGGGCGACACATGCAAAGGCGGTTGCCACTGCATGTCAGTTGTTCACACCGCTTTCAGGAAAAACACGGCCGGCGGAACGGGCCTTCCGCCAGCCGTGGACAGAGAAATGGAAGACAAGCGCTTTCCTGCGATCACCGCCAGATCAGGCGGGCAGCGGCTCGCTGCCGACGGGCTTTCCGGCTTCCGTTCGCAAGAGGTATAGCGACGCGCCGATGATCATCAGGGCTCCGATCCAGAGGTAGCCATCGGGTGCGTAGGCGAATACCAGCCAGCCCGCCAGCGTGTTGAGCGGCAGGCGCACGTTGTCGAAGGTCTGGAGGTAGGACGCGTCGGCGCGCGCATAGGCGAGCGTCAGGAGATACTGCGCGGCGGCGGTCAGCGCGGCGAGCGCCACGATCACCCAGAGCACCGTACCGCCCGGCAACGCGAAGGCGGCGCCGACGTCGAACCCCGTCGAGGTGAGCAGGAAGG
Source organism: Pleomorphomonas sp. (assembly GCA_030603685.1). Classification (GTDB taxonomy): domain Bacteria; phylum Pseudomonadota; class Alphaproteobacteria; order Rhizobiales; family Pleomorphomonadaceae; genus Pleomorphomonas. The sequence goes on along the minus strand of JAUVXG010000081.1, from coordinate 12,285 downwards.
CGGCGTTGATCGGCGTGAGCAGGGCCAGAAGATAGACCGTGACCGACTCCGGCCGTTCGACGGCAGCGAGCTGCTTGGTCATCACCGACGATCCCGCCCACATTGCGGCAGCGCCCAATGGCAACAGGCTGTAAACGGAGAAGCTGTCCGACCATGGAGCCAGGATCAGCATGCCGCCGACGAAGCCGACGATGGTGGCCAGCGCGCGATGCGGACCGATGCGCTCGCCAAGAATGAGCCTGGCCGCCACGATGACGATGAACGGCGATGTCATGTCGATGGCCACAACCTGGGCGATCGGCACGCCGGCGGCCAGCGCACCGACGAAGAACTGCACGCCGAGCGTCGCGAAAACGACGCGGACGATGTGCGCAACGGGATGGGCGGTGCGGAAGGCCCCTGCCCCGAGCTTCAGCAACGTCGGCAGGAAGAAGACGAGCGACAGGCCGTATTGCCAGAAGGCGAGCGCCTGCGATGAGAAATGATAGGTGCCGGTCACCCACTGGGTGAGAACGTTGATGGCGGCGAAGACGACACCGGCGGACACCATGTAGGTTGCCCCGAGAACGGGGAACGAACCGGACTTGTTCGGGCTCTGATTCAAGGTACGGGTCCTTCAGAAAAGGAACGACGCGGAATCAGGGCGATCGGGACATGGAGACAATCGGTCGCGATCGGCGGAAGCCGGCCGCGAACGGGATTTTCAGCACACCCTTCTCTTTCATCCGGACTATACCGTCGGCTCCGGAATCACACCGGATCTGCTGACCTCCCGCCGTGAAACGGGAGCGCTCGCGGGCTAGACGGCTTTCGCCGCCATTACCGCCGGTGGGGAATTTCGCCCCGCCCCGAGAATGGTGCCGGCGTGGGAACCGCGCCGACGGGACGGACATTAATGCAGCAAGCCTCCGAAATCAAAGGCGACACATCGTTTCCAGACGCATGACAGTCATGTTCTCCGACATGTGAACGGCGTCCCCTCGACCTGTGGCCCCGCATCGGCCATAAACCGGGCGAATACGAGAAAGCCATGCTTATTCCGCTGATTGTCGCCTGCGCGCTCTTCATGGAAAACCTGGACAGTTCGGTGGTTTCCACCTCGCTGCCGCAGATCGCCATCGATCTCGGCGTCGACCCGATTTCCCTGAAGCTGGCCTTCACCAGCTACCTCATCTCGGTCGCCGTCTTCCTGCCGATCTCGGGCTGGATGGCCGACCGCTTCGGCGCCCGCACGATCTTTCGCCTGGCCATCCTGGTCTTCGTGACGGGCTCCGTGTTCTGCGGGCTGTCTTCGTCGCTCGAGGGCTTCGTTGCCGCCCGTATCGTGCAGGGCGCCGGCGGCGCCATGATGGTGCCGGTCGGGCGACTGGTGATGCTGCGCTCGGTCAAGAAGTCAGACTATCTGCGCGCCATGAGCTGGCTGACCGTTCCGGCGATGATCGGGCCGGTGCTCGGACCGCCGCTCGGCGGCTTCATCACCACCTATTTCGAGTGGCGCTGGATCTTCTGGATCAACATACCCATCAGCATCGTCGGCCTGATCCTCGTCAGCATCTTCATCAAGAACTACAAGGAAGAGAACCTGCCGCCGCTCGACACGCGCGGTTTCGTGCTGTCCGGCATAGGCCTTGCCGGTTTCGTCTTCGGCATCGCCGCGAGCGGCATCGGCGTGCTGCCGTCCTGGATCGACATCGTCCTCGTCATCGTCGGCGCCGCCGCGCTCTACGCCTATGCCCGTCACGCACTCGGGACGCCCGAACCGCTGATGGACCTGTCGCTCTTCCGTCTGCCGACCTTCCGCGTCTCGGTGCTCGGTGGCCTGCTCTTCCGCATCGGCGTCGGCGCCATTCCCTTCCTGCTCCCCCTGATGCTGCAGCTCGGCTTCGGCATGTCGCCCTTCGAAAGCGGCATGCTCACCTTCGCCACCGCCGCCGGCGCCGTGCTGATGAAGTTCACCGCGCCCCGCATCGTCAGGGCCTGGGGCTTCCGGATGGTGCTGATGGTCAACACGCTGTTCACCACCGTCTTCCTGCTGGCCATCGTCTCCTTCACCAAGGACACGCCGCATGCGGCGATCTTCACGGTGCTGCTGGTCGGCGGCTTTTTCCGTTCCTTGCAGTTCACCGCGCTCAACGGCCTCGCCTTCGCCGAGATCGACAACCGGCGCATGAGCCACGCCACGTCGATCTCCTCCGTCGGCCAGCAGATCTCGGCCGCCCTCGGCGTGGCGGTCGGTGCAGCCGTTCTTGAAATCACCCGGTCGATACGCGGCGACATGGCCGTGCTGCCCGGCGACTTCGTGCCGGCCTTCCTGGCGCTGGCGGTGATCGGCCTTCTCTGCATTCCGATCTACGCCCGCATGTCGCCGAGCGCCGGCGCGGAGGTATCGGGTCACCGCACTCAGGCCGCCGAGTGACGGTCAGTTCAGCCGGGTCGTCGGATCGATGTGGGCGCCTGTCCAGCGGGCACCGGCCCAGGGCCGCCACCATCGATATCTGGGATCGAGCATCTCCGGCACCGGATCGAAGCCCGACGAGCCCCAGGGATTGCAGCGCAGGATGCGGGCGAGCCCCATCCATCCGCCAGCCCACAGGCCGAAGCGGCCGATCGCTTCGTCGGTATAGCTGGAACAGGTGGGAAGATGGCGGCATTGCTGCCCCATCAGCGGCGACAGGACCACCTGATAGACGCGGATCAGCGCGCGACCGACGAGCCGACCCGGCGTCGCACGACGCGGGAGCCGGCTTGAGATGACACTCCGCGCCTCGTCCGCATGCCCTTTTCCGCACCCGCACATGATGGCTCCCTCAGCCGCCGGCACGCGCCGCGGCGATATCGTCGAGGCAGGCGACCACCGCTTCGAACACCAGCATGGTCGAAGCATGCCGCGCCTTGAAATCGCGCACCGGCTCCAGACAGCTCAGCTCGGCGAAGCGGCCCGTCGGTGGCGGAGCGCCCTCCTTCAGCATGGCGAGCATGCCGTCCCGCGCCTGCCTGAGCTCGGCCGTCGTGGCGCCGACGACGTGTTTTGCCATCACCGCGGCGGAGGCCTGCCCAAGGGCGCAGGCCTTCACCTCATGCGCATAGTCGGCGACGACGTCGCCCTCCAGGCGAACGTCGACCGTGATCTTCGATCCGCACAGACGCGAGTGGCGGGTCGCCGTGGCATCCGGCGCTGCAAGTCGGCCAACACGACCGATATTGCCGGCCAGATCGAGAATGCGTGCGTTGTAGATCTCGTCGAGCATGCTGACACCTTCGGCGGGCGAGTCGGGCTTATTGTCCCCCGGAACGCCTGCCACTTTGAACTCCGGTCCGTGGCGCGTATATAGGCCTGAGACGGCCTTGCCGCCAAGCGCGGCGACTCTTCTGACCGTCGCGCTCGCCGCCACCCGAGGCGGCAGGCCCCAGGAAGGATCAAGCATGGACGATGCCATCTTTACCGCAGGCGCTCGCAAGGTCCGCCGGCCCAGCCGCGAGGAAGCCGAGGCCGCCGTGCGGACGCTGATTGCCTACGCCGGCGAGGATCCCGATCGCGAGGGGCTGCGCGACACGCCGAAACGCGTGGTAAAGGCCTATGCGGAGCTGTTTTCCGGTTACGGCCAGACCGACGAGGAGGTGCTGGATCGCATCTTCACCGAGGTAGCGGGCTACGAGGAGCTGATCCTCGTGCGCGACATCCCCTTCTATTCGCATTGCGAGCACCACATGGTGCCGTTCATCGGCAAGGCGCACATCGCCTACTATCCTACGACCGGCGTCGTCGGCCTGTCCAAACTTGCCCGCATCGTCGAGATGTATGCGCGGCGGCTGCAGACGCAGGAAACGATGACCGCCCAGGTCAGCAATGCCATCGACAAGGTTCTGAAGCCGCGCGGCGCCGCCGTGCTGATCGAGGCCGAGCACCTCTGCATGACCATGCGTGGCGTGCAGAAGCCAGGCGCCTCCACGGTGACGGCTCGCTTCACCGGCTGTTTCAAGACCGACCCCAGCGAACAGGCCCGCTTCATGATGATGGTGCGCGGCGACAGCAAGTGATCGAGACATGACCTCCGAGACCAGACTGTTCCCCCTCCCCGGCGACAAGGCGTCGCTTGAGGCGGGCGAGGTGCTGACCCCGCGCTTCGGCGCGGACGGAACCATCGCCTGCGTCACCGTCGATGCCGACAGCGGCCAGGTGCTGATGGTCGCCTACATGAACGCCGAGAGCCTCGCCCTGACCATCGAAACGGGCGAAGGTTGGTACTGGAGCCGATCGCGGGGCGAGCTCTGGCACAAGGGCGCCACCTCCGGCAACGTGCAGAGGGTCGTGGAGCTTCTGACCGACTGCGACCAGGACGCCCTGGTGCTGCGCGTGCGCGTGGATGGTGCCGGCGCGACCTGCCACACGGGGCAGGTGTCCTGCTTCTACCGGAACGTGCCGCTCGGCCAGAAAGCGGCGGATGGTCCGCTAAGGCTTGAGCATGTTGGCGGCGATCGTCGCTTCGACCCGGAAGAGGTCTACGGTCACAAGCACTGAGCCGGGCGGTCCGCTTCCCGCGCTCGGCGGCGGCCACAGATCATCCCCATCACTCCGTGGTGACGACTGGATCGACCATCGCTCTTCCCGGACCGGGCTCAGACCGTCAGATTGTGGCTTTCGTCGCCGAAGCTGAACTGGATGCCGGCCTCCTCGGCGCGCGCCCAGGCGACCACGCCATCCAGCACCATCTTCTGCGAGGGGATGCGGACAATCACCGTATCCCCCGGTGCAAACAGCATCCCGACGGTGCGAACGCGGCAGCCGCTATGGCTGATATTCTCGACGACGCAGGCGATGTCTCGCGGCTCGGAGTGAACGAGAGCCGGCCAGTGACAGTTCAGGCGCTCGGCCCGCCGCTGTTCACCGACCCTGACGTTGGGGTTGCGCAGGCGGGCGATCAGATCCGCCATTTCCCGCTTCGACAACTTTTGGCTTCTGTGCACGTCGGAAAATCCGTCATTGGCAACAATTCTAGATAGAACGCGGCCCGTTAATCCTTCGTTTCCCGAGTTCAATCCCCTCAATGCTCGCAGGCAGGGAAATCCGGCATTTGCGTCGACGCCCGGGGCAAGGTTATCTTACGGACAAACCCCTACCGAGGCCGACTCGCCCGTTCATGCCCCAATCGCTTTCGCTGCGCACCATCGACACCCTCTCAGCCGTCGACAAGGCCGCGTGGGATGGTCTAGCCAATCCCGGCTGGGAGACCGGGCCGCGCGGCGCCATCCGCTGGGCGGGTGAAGGACCGCCCCCACCTTTCAACCCTTTCGTCAGCCACGACTTCCTGCTCGCCTGCGAAGAGTCGGGATGCGCGGCCGCCGAAACCGGCTGGTTGCCGAGCCACTTGCTGCTCGAAGACGAGAACGGCCGCCTCATCGGAGCCGCGCCCGCCTACCTGAAAGGACATTCGGCCGGCGAGTATGTGTTCGATCATGGCTGGGCGGATGCGTGGGAGAGAGCCGGCGGTCGATACTACCCTAAGCTCCAGTCGTCGGTCCCCTTCACGCCGGTCAGCGGTCCGCGTCTCTTCGCTTCTGACGCGACGACGCGCCAGGCTCTTGCGCGCGGCATGAAGCTTGTCGCCGACCGTTATGAGCTGTCGTCGGCCCACGTCACTTTCGTCGATGAACAAGGGGCAACCGCTCTGGCCGCCGAGGGCTGGCTTGAGCGGCTGGACCAGCAGTTCCAGTTCCGCAACGACGGCTATGAAAGCTATGACGATTTTCTCGGTCGCCTTGCCTCGCGCAAGCGCAAGGCGCTGAAACGCGAGCGGCGGGAGGCGCTTCAGGACGGCATCACCATCGAATGGGTGACAGGGAGCGACCTGACGGAAGCCCACTGGGACGCGTTCTTTGCTTTCTACATGGATACGGGAAGCCGCAAGTGGGGCACCCCCTATCTCAACCGGCCCTTCTTCTCCCTGCTCTCTCATAAGATGGCCGACCGCGTCCTTCTCGTCATGGCGCGCCGCGCCGGCCGCTACATCGCCGGCGCTCTCAACCTCATCGGGTCGGATAGACTCTACGGCCGCAACTGGGGCGCCATCGAGGACCACCCCTTCCTGCATTTCGAGGTCTGCTATCATCAGGCCATCGACTATGCGATCGAGCATCGTCTGGCGGTGGTGGAGGCTGGCGCCCAGGGCGAACACAAGCTCTCACGCGGTTACCTGCCCGAGACGACCCGCTCGGCGCACTACATCGCCGATGCGGGCTTCCGCCGGGCGGTCGCCGACTTTCTGGCCCGCGAAAAGCGAGCCGTGCTCAATGCCGAGACGGTGCTCGAGGGCCTGGGGCCTTTCCGTCGCGGACCGCTGCAGGAACGGGATTGACCGGCCGGACGCGAGGGACCACCTTGCGGCCCGACGGATCCTTTCGGGAGAACACGATGACTGCCTATGACGCCGACAACATCTTCGCCAAGATCCTGCGCGGCGACATTCCCTCGTACAAGGTCTACGAAGACGACGACACCCTCGCCTTCATGGATGTCATGCCGCAGTCGGACGGCCACACGCTGATCCTGCCCAAGACGCCGGCGCGCAACATTCTCGACGTGGAGCCGGACGTTCTCGCCAAGGTCATCAAGGTCACGCAGAAGATCGCCAAGGCAGCCGTAAAGGCCTTCGAGGCCGACGGTGCGGTCGTCATGCAGTACAACGAGGCGCCGGCCGGACAGACCGTCTTCCACCTGCACTTCCACGTCGTGCCGCGCTACATCGGCACCCCGCTCCGCCCGCATACCGGCAAGATGGCCGATGGTGCGTTGCTCTCCGGCCAGGCCGAGAAGCTCAAGGCCGCTCTGGCCGAGTAGGCGACGCGTTCACAGGTTCTCGCGGTCGAAGGCGGCGCGCGCCGCCTCGATCTCGCCGCGCGTCCTCACCGCCCAGTCGACGAGCCCCGCCAGCGGCACGGTCAGCGACCGCCCGAGATCGGTCAACCTGTACTCGACCGCCGGCGGGGTGGTTGGAAACACCTTTCGCGCCACGTAGCCGTCGCGCTGCAGATCGCGCAGCGTCTGCGTCAGCATGCGCTGGGAAATGTCGGGAATGGCGCGCTTCAGCTCGCCGAAGCGATGCGGCCTGAGTGCCAGCGTCAGCACCATCAGCGTGCTCCACTTGTCGCCGATGCGGTCGAGAACGCCACGAACCGGGCAGTTGTCGAAGCTCGGCTCGGCCCCGATCGCGCGCTGAAAACCGTCGAGCATGGCCTCGACCTCGCCTGAAATCGCCGTCGTCACCGGTTCCCTCCAGGTAACTAACGCAGGACAAACTGCCGTCTTGCTCGCCGGAATGAGGTCTCTATCTTAGGCTTGATCTCAAAAAGAGACAATGTTGCCAAACCGGATAAAGGATCATTCATGAGCGAGAAACTGATGGTCACGGGCGCCTCCGGCAAGCTCGGCCGAAGCGTGGTCAAGCACCTTCTCGACGAGTTCGGCGTCGAGCCCGCCAACCTCGTCGTCGGCACCCGGGATCCCGGCAAGCTGGCCGACCTGGCCGCGCGCGGCGTCACCGTGAAGGCGGTCGATTTCAGCAAGCCGGAAACACTGGTCGCGGCCTTCGCGGGTATCGACCGGCTGCTCATCGTGTCGACGGATGCAATCGGCAACCGCCTTGAGGGACACAAGGCGGCCGTTGCGGCTGCGAAGGATGCGGGCGTCAAGGGTATCGTCTACACCTCGGCCCCGAATCCGCATGGCGTCAACCACCCGCTGTTCTTCGCCGGGGAACACGCAGGGACGGAGACGGCCATCTTCGACAGCGGCCTTCCCTATCGCATCCTGCGCAATCACTGGTACCACGAGAACCTGTTCATGAGCCTTTCGGGGATCCTGAAGCAAGGCACCTGGTACACCTCCGAGACGCCGGGCACGCGGGTCTCCAGCGTCGCCCATGAGGATTGCGCCCGCGCCGCCTCCGCGGCCCTGACGCTGCCCTGGTCGGACGACAAGGCCATCTACGACATCACGAGCGACGAGGCCTTGACCACCGAGGAGGTCGCGAGCCTGGCTTCGAGAATTCTCGACAAGCCGATCAACGTGGTCCGGTTGTCGCCCGATGCACTGGCCGCCGGCATGAGAGCCGCAGGCGTACCGGATTTCGTGATCCAGCTGACGCTTTCCATGGACGCGACCAACAGCGCCGGCCTGTTGTCCAAGCCGTCAAAGGCCGTGGAGGAGCTGACCGGCCGCAAGCCGCGCACACTCGCCAGTTTCTTCGAAGCCAACAAGGCTGCCCTGACGGCCTGATCGGAAAGGAGGCGCCAGTCGCGGCGCCTCCATCCATCAAGAAACAACACATCACGCGTCCGGATCGAATCCCTCGAACACCAGTTGGGCGCCGAAGTCCGACGCCGCTTGACGCTCCTCCGGTTTGCGGATCGTCCATGCGGTGATCGGCAGGGCCAGTTCGTCGCGAACGCGGCGGCTGACATCATTGCCGAGCAGCTTGACCCAGTAGCTCACGAACTGGAACTTCGACCAGGAATGGTGCGACAGCGTTGCCAGTTCGTCCTGCCGGACGAAGCGATAGTCATTGTAGTCCTTGGCGCTGGACGCGTCGTCGGCGACGATACCGCGCGGCAGCTCGGGCGCGATTTCCGCAAGATCCTGGATCTGGCGCGGATCGAAGGACTCGACCACCACCGGCCCGCCATAGGTGGCAAGCTCGCGAGCCGTTGCTTCGACGAGGTCGCGTTGCCGCTCGGCGAAGTAGCTCTTGATCTCGATGACGAGACCGGTCCTGCCGCCGACCAGGTCGAGCACCTCCCTCAGCGTCGGGATGCGGTCGTCGGTGCCGACCATTGGGATCGCCTTGAGCTCCGCCATCGTCCGGCCGGCCACTGGGCCGGCGCCGGTGGTCAGGCGGTCGAGCACGTCGTCGTGGAAGACACAGACGACGCCATCGGCGGAGAGATGGACGTCCATCTCCATCGGAAATCCCGCCCGCGCCGCGGCATCGAAGGCCGAAAGCGTGTTCTCGATGCGCCCTGCCTTGGAATCATGCAGGCCACGGTGGGCGATGGGGCGAGCGGTCAGCCAGGAAAAATCCGTCATTTGCCTCAGGAAACCTCGATAATGGCGTCGATTTCCACCGCGACGCCGAGCGGCAGGGCAGCGACGCCGACGGCTGTGCGGCTGTGCTTGCCCTTGTCGCCCAGCACGTTAGCGAAGAGATTTGACGCTCCGTTGACGACCTGCGGCTGATCGGTGAACTCCGGAGCGGAGTTGACGAAGGCGTTGAGGCGGACGATGCGCGCGATGCGATCGAGATCGCCGACGGCCGCCTTCACCTGAGCCAGGATGTTCAGGGCGCAAAGCTCGGCCGCCTTCTGACCGCCGGCCACGTCGACGTCGACCCCGAGCTTGCCGGTGACGGCGGCACCGGCCGCCGTCTTGGAAATCTGCCCCGAGACGAACAGCAGGTTGCCGGTACGGACGTAAGGCACGTAGTTGGCAACGGGCGCGATCGCCTCCGGCAGCGTCAGGCCGAGGCCGTTGAGCGCGGATTCGACGGAACTGGTCATTTTCGGAAACCTCCATACTGAACGCGTGGAGTCATGCCCCATGGAGGCAGTCGGCGCAACTCGGCGAACCAAGGCGCCGATGAAGGACTGCGGCGGAGCGAACGGAAAGAACGCCTCCGCGCTCCGTCGTTCGATCCTCGCCGCAAACGAGGGTCACAGGCACACCTTGCATCCTTGCGATGTTAACGGCCAGTTCACCCTACTCGCGCAACAATCGGTCCGGCTCGGAAGACGTGCGTTCTCGCCATTTGCCTTGAATCTGCCTTCTGAGTTTGGATTTATCGGGCAGGATACGTGATATCCTGCGACGCCTTTCCATATACAGATACTCAACGAAGCCATTTTGAGACGCCGGGGAGCCCCCATGATGAACTCGCTTTTCCGATCGGCAACGATCGCCTGCGCCTTTTCGGCGCTGGTCGAGCCGACGCTTGCCGGCGGTCTGGTGCCGCATCGCGTTGCCTACGACCTCGCTCTCGAGAGCAACTCCCAGATGAGCGACCTCGCCATCAACATGAAAGGCCGGATGGTCTACGAGTTCACCGGCGACGCGTGTCAGGGCTACACGGTCAACTTCCGCTTCGTGCTTGAAACCGGCGATAATGAGGGTAATTCGGCGATCACCGACCTGCGTAACAGGAACTTCGAAAGCAGCGACGGCCGCAGCTTCGAGTTTCGTTCCCAGACCTTCGTCAACGAGGTTCAGACCGAGGACGTCAAAGGAACAGCCGTTCGAGATGGCGACAAGGTCGACGTCAAGCTGAAGCTGACGGAGGATACCGAGTTCACCATCGACAAGCCGGTGATCTTTCCGACCGCCCAGCTCATCAAGACGATCGCCGAGGCCGAGAAAGGCACCACCGTTTTCTCCGACGACATCTACGACGGTTCGGACGGCGGCCAGCACGTCTTCCACACCTCGACGGTCATCGGCTCCGCCCGGACCACGCCCCCGGACGAAAGCGAGAAGGCGATCGGCGACTTCCGGCGCTGGCCGGTGACGGTTTCCTATTTCGGGACCGAGGCCGGCGACGACCAGCCGCCGGACTATTCGATCTCCTTCGATCTCTGGGAGAATGGCGTCTCATCCAAGATGCGCCTCGACTATGGCGACTTCGTCCTCAACGGCAAGATCGTCCACCTGGAACTCTTGCCCGAGACGGCGTGCGCCAAGACGCCGACATCCACCGTCGCGCCCGCCGCGACGCCGCCGGCCGAGGACCAGCCCGCCGCTGTCGCTCCGCCCAAGCCGGAGAGCGATGGCGGTTCTGCCGAGCAGCCGGAAGGCGATGCTCCGGCAAAGTCGGATGCTCCGCCGGCCGAGAAGGCGCCGGCGGCGCCATCCGAACCGGAGACCAGGCCCGGCGAGTGACCCACTATCCGATCGTTCGCCGCGAATGCCGTATGAACAGGCCAAGGGCCAGCAGCATCAGCGAGGCGGCGATGAAGAACGACACGTCGGGGCTGCGGATCGGCGCGGCTTCCGACAGGAAATAGCCGAAGACCTGGGTGTAGAAAATCGCGCCGGCCAGCATGGCAAGGTTCATCAGGGCGGAAATGCCGCCCTGCAACGCACCCTGCGTATCCCCCGGCACGGCTTTTGACATCAGCGCCGACAGCATCGGATGCGCGAAGCCTTCCACGGCATTGATCACCAGCATCACGACGACGACGAGTGTCGTCGGCGCCAGGGCGAAACCGACACAGGTTGCCGCCGCACCGGCGAGGCCGATCACCGCCATCCGCTTCTCGCCCCAGCGCGCCACCGCCGGACCGGTACCGAGCCCCTGCATCAGCGCCACCGTGATGCCGGAAGCCGCGAGCGTCAGCCCGACCGTGGTGCCGGGCCAGCCAAACTTTGCCATGCCCCAGAACGCCCAGATCGCCGCATAAATCGACGTGCCGAAGAGGAAGATCGTCAGTACCAGGGCATAGGGCAGCACCCCGGTATATCGTCTGAACACCGAGAGTACGCCGAGCGGATTGGCTTCGCGCCAGCGAAAGGCGCGGCGATTCTCGCGGGCCAGTGTTTCCGGCAGTCCGAAGACGCCGAACAGAAAGTTGACCCCGGCCAATGCCGCGGCGCACCAGAAGGGCACGCGGGTACCGAACTCGCCGAGCAGCCCGCCGATCGCCGGCCCCAGCACGAAGCCGAGACCGAAGGCCGCCGTCATCCGGCCGAAGGAGCGGGCGCGATTCTCGGGCGAGCTGACGTCGGCAAGACAGGCGCCAGCGATGACGTGCGAGGAACCGCAAACGCCGGCGATCAAACGGCCGACGAACAGCCAGAGCACCGTCGGCGCCAGGGCCTGCACGACGTAGTCGACGGCGAGACCCGAGATCGCCAACAGCAGGAGCGGCCGCCGGCCGAGGCGATCGGACAGGGCACCGGCGAGCGGCGCGAACACGAACTGAGCCAGGCTGAACACGGCAAACAGCCAGCCGCCGATCCGGGCCGCATCGTCAAGCCCGGTATGCCCGACCTCTTCGATCAGGCGAGGCAACACGGGAATGATCAAGCCGAAGCCGACCACATCGAGAAATACGGCGACCAGAGCGAAAATGGTGGCCCGGCGCGCCTGAGAGGCGGTGATCGGGGCGGAACGATGGGAGGCAATCATCTGCGGCGTCCTGAAAAGTCAGGCGGCGGACTATAGGCAGCCCGACGTCAAAACATGTCCGCAGCAGCATCGGCGCGTGCCGATTCCCTTCCGTGTGCCCAAAAGCAAAAAAGGC
>JAUVXG010000049.1 GCA_030603685.1 Pleomorphomonas sp. | reverse complement strand
GCAATGCCGGTACCGGCGTGCGCCTCACCATGGGACTTGCCGCCGCTCAGCCGATCGCCGTTACCTTTACAGGCGACGCCTCTCTTATCAAACGCCCGATGGGTCGGGTGCTGGAGCCTCTGTCCGAGATGGGCGTCGAGGTCATCGCCCGCTCCGGCGGCCGCCTGCCGCTGACCATGCGTGGGCCTCGCCTGTCGCTGCCGATCACCTACCGGCTGCCGGTGCCGTCGGCGCAGGTGAAGTCGGCCGTGCTGCTGGCCGGTCTCGGCACGCCCGGTGTCACCACCGTCGTCGAGCCAGTATTCACGCGAGACCACACCGAACGCATGCTGAAGGGGTTTGGCGCCGACATCGATATTGTCGACGAGCCTGATGGCGGCCGACGGATCGCCCTCGTGGGGAGGCCCGAGCTGAAGCCGCAGACGATCGACGTGCCGTCCGATCCGTCTTCGGCCGCCTTCCCGATCGTGGCGGCTACCCTGGTGGAGGGCTCCGACGTCACCGTGGAAGGCGTCCTGATGAACCCGGCCCGCATTGGGCTCATCGACACGCTTCTCGAAATGGGCGCCGACATCGAGGTTGTGGGCGAGCGGACGACCGGCGGCGAACGTCTCGCCGACCTCAGGGTTCGCCATGCCGAGCTGACGGGCGTCACGGTGCCGGCCGAGCGGGCTCCTTCGATGATCGACGAGTATCCCGTTCTGGCCGTGGCAGCGGCCCTGGCCAGCGGCGAGACGCGCATGCCCGGCATCGGCGAAATGCGGGTCAAGGAGTCCGATCGCCTCGCCGCCGTGGCCGCCGGCCTCAGGGCCAATGGCGTCACCTGTTCGGAAGGCCCCGACTGGCTTTCGGTTCGCGGCGGCCGGGTTACCGGCGGCGGGCGGGTTGTCACCCATCTCGATCACCGGATCGCCATGAGTTTCCTGGTGTTGGGCATGGTGGCCGCAAACCCGGTGAGTGTCGACGACGCGTCGATGATCGCCACCTCCTTCCCGACATTCGAGGCGTTGATGACAGGGCTTGGTGCCTCCTTCGAGGACGCGGAGGTCGCCGATGCCTGAGGCGTCTTTGGAGCCGTCGCGGAAGTTGCCGCTCATCGCCATCGACGGTCCGGCGGCGGCCGGCAAGGGGACGCTGGCGCAGAGTCTGGCAACCCGGCTTGACCTGCCCTATCTCGACACCGGTCTTCTCTACCGGGCCATCGGCAAGCTGATGCAGGACGCCGGCCAGGATCTCGACGATCCCTCGGCGGCGACGGGGTTTGCCGAAAGGCTCGCGCCGGACGATCTGAGGCGGACCGATCTTCGGGGGCGCGAGGCCGGCGAGCTGGCGTCGCGCGTCGCCATTCATCCCGGTGTCCGTGCCGCCCTCGTGGCGTTTCAGCGCGATTTCGCCCATGGTCCGCGCGGAGCCGTGCTCGACGGTCTCGACATCGGCACGGTGATCTGTCCCGACGCCGACGTGAAGCTCTACGTCACCGCCAGTCCCGAGGTCAGGGCGCGCCGCCGGACCGACGAACTGCTCGCCAAGGGCAGGGCGGTCGACTACGAGGCGATTCTGGCCGAAGTGAAGGCCCGCGACGACCGCGACAGCGGCCGCGCCGAGGCGCCTCTGCGACCGGCCGACGACGCCATCATCATCGATACCTCGGCGCTCGGGCCCGCCGAAGTGCTCGCGACTGCATTGTCGATCGTCGAAAACTGGCGCGAGAGGTGGCATGCGTCCGCCATTGCCGGCAAAAGGCGCTAAATTCCGCCTTTTTATGCCTTGAAGCGGCCGACATCCTCCGCTATAGAAGCCCGACTTTCGGGCGGAGCCTCTGGCCCCGCCCGTGAAGCCGTTCATCCTCGTCCATTCGGTCGAAGTCGCGTCGGCACCCTGCCTATGGCTGGGTCAGGTGGTTCACCGGATCGGAGGGACGGGGCAACTCTTACCCGCCGACGCCGCCGGGCGAGCCCGGCACCCCAGGAGTTTCAATGTCTCAACTCAATCCCACCCGCGAAGACTTCGCCGCGCTGCTCGCCGAGAGCCTCACCGCTTCGGACGTGGCCGAGGGCACCGTCGTCAAGGGCACCATCGTCGCCATCGAGAAGGACCTTGCCGTCATCGACGTCGGCCTGAAGGTCGAGGGGCGCGTGCCGCTCAAGGAATTTGGCGCCAAGGCTCGCGACGGCGAGCTGAAGGTCGGCGACACGGTGGAAGTCTACCTTGAGCGCGTCGAGAACGCGCTCGGTGAAGCGGTTCTGTCGCGCGACAAGGCTCGCCGCGAAGAGAGCTGGGTCCGTCTTGAGGTCGCCTTCGAGAAGAACGAGAAGGTGGTCGGCCAGATCTCCAACCAGGTCAAGGGCGGCTTCACCGTCGACCTCGATGGCGCCATGGCCTTCCTGCCGCGCTCGCAGGTCGACATCCGCCCGGTGCGCGACGTCGCCCCGCTGATGCACACGCCGCAGCCCTTCCAGATCCTCAAGATGGACAAGCGCCGCGGCAATATCGTCGTGTCGCGCCGCGTCGTCCTCGAAGAGACCCGCGCCGAGCAGCGCTCCGAGCTGGTTTCGAGCCTCGAGGAAGGCCAGATCGTCGACGGCGTCGTCAAGAACATCACCGATTACGGTGCGTTCGTTGACCTCGGCGGCATCGACGGCCTGCTGCATGTCACCGATATCGCCTGGCGCCGCATCAACCACCCGTCCGAGGTGCTGTCGATCGGCCAGCAGGTCAAGGTGCAGATCGTTCGCGTCAATCAGGAGACGCATCGCATCAGCCTCGGCATGAAGCAGCTCGAGAACGATCCGTGGGATGCCATCGAGGCCAAGTACCCGGTCGGTGCCAAGTTCTCCGGTCGCGTCACCAACATCACCGACTACGGCGCCTTCGTGGAGCTGGAGCCGGGCATCGAAGGCCTGATCCACGTCTCGGAAATGAGCTGGACCAAGAAGAACGTCCATCCCGGCAAGATCGTTTCGACCAGCCAGGAAGTGGAGGTCATGGTCCTCGAGGTGGATTCGGTCAAGCGCCGCATCTCCCTCGGTCTCAAGCAGACCCTGCAGAACCCCTGGGAAGCCTTCCTCGAGAAGTATCCCGTCGGCGCAGTGGTCGAGGGCGAGGTCAAGAACAAGACCGAGTTCGGTCTGTTCATCGGTCTCGACGGCGATGTGGACGGCATGGTCCACCTCTCCGACCTCGACTGGAACCGTCCGGGCGAGCAGGTCATCGAGGAGTTCGGCAAGGGTGACGTCGTCAAGGCCGTCGTCCTCGACGTCGATGTCGAGAAGGAGCGCATCAGCCTCGGCATGAAGCAGCTCGGCGGCGACCCGATGGAGTCGGCTGGCGAGATCCGCCGCAACTCCGTCGTCACCTGCGAGGTGGTCGAGGTCAAGGAAGCCGGGCTCGAAGTGCGGATCGTCGACACCGACATCACCGCCTTCATCCGTCGTGGTGACCTGGCCCGCGATCGCAACGACCAGCGCGCCGAGCGCTTCGCCGTCGGCGAGAAGTTCGACGCCCGCGTCACCCAGTTCGACAAGAAGACCCGCAAGGTCGGCCTGTCGATCAAGGCTCTGGAGATCGCCGAAGAGAAGGAAGCCGTCGCTCAGTTCGGCTCTTCCGACTCGGGCGCGTCGCTCGGTGACATCCTCGGTGCCGCCCTCAAGGCCCGCCAGGAAGGCGAATAAGCCGGCTCAAGCCGTTGTTTTTCCGACATGAAGGAAGGCCCGCGCGATGCGGGCCTTTTTTCTAGCTACGAATTATTACCATTGCTCCCAAGGTATCCTTGACGAACGCAAGCATCGGGGCAATATTAGTAACTGTCCACGCGACAAGAGTCCGGACGTCAAGACGGGCCTCAACCTTAGAGGCTTGCCGACCTCAAACGATGCTTGGCATCGCAAGGTCAGAAACGAGGGCGTCGCTGAACACGACGCCCTTTTTCTTTTGCGAGCTATCTTGGTATCTGGATAGACTTGACCTTCACTTCCGGCGCAGTCATTTCGGCCCGTGAAGGCCGTCGTCGGTTTGCCTTGCCCGTTGATCGGTGGGCTGCTACCTCAGGGCAATCGGAACCGGCAAGCGGAGAGGTGCCTGATGACCCTTGATGCGGATGCGATCGTGGAGCGGCGACGGCTGCGGCGGCGCCTGTACGTCTGGCGTGGCATCACGCTTGTGCTGGCCGTAGGCCTCGCGGTGGCTCTCGGGCTTTTTGCAAGCGGCGGCATGTCCGACAGGGGCGGGCCCCATATTGCCCGCGTCACCATTTCCGGCATGATCCTCGCCGATACCGCCCAGCGCAAGATGCTGAAGGACATCGCGTCCTCCGACGCCGTCAAGGCGGTGATCGTCGCCATCGACAGCCCCGGCGGTACCACCGTCGGCGGTGAGGAACTCTACGACGGTCTCCGCCGCATCGCCGAAAAGAAGCCTGTGGTGGCCACCATGGGCACGCTCGCCACCTCGGCCGGCTACATGACCGCGATCGCTGCCGATCGCATCTTCGCCGAGCGAACGTCCATCACCGGCTCCATCGGCGTGCTTTTCCAGTATGGCAATGTCGGCGCGTTGATGCAGAAGATCGGCGTCGACGTGAAGACGATCAAGTCGGCGCCGCTCAAGGCTGAGCCGTCCCCGTTTACCTATCCCGAGCAGCCGGGCGCCGCCGAGATGATCCAGCGTCTCGTCGACGACACCTACGCCTGGTTCATCGATATCGTCGCCGAACGGCGGGGGCTTGCGAGACCCGATGTGCTCCGTGTTGCCGACGGATCGATCTATTCCGGCCGGCAGGCGCTCGACCTCAAGCTCGTCGACGAAATCGGCGGCGAGGATGCGGCCGTGGCCTGGCTGGAGGGTAGCAAGGGTATCGAGAAAGGCCTAAAGATCGTCGACTGGTCGCCCGAGCGACCCTATGCGGATCTGGGGCTTGCCGACCGCGCCATGGCGGCGGTAGGACGCATGATCGGCATCGATCTTTCGGCATGGAACAGCGAAGGTCGGCTTGACGGGCTCGTATCGGTTTGGCACCCTCAAAGCTCGAACCTTCAATGATTTTTTCCATTCGCTCAGCCGGCAGGGAGCTTTAAGCCCATGATCAAGTCTGAACTGGTTGCGCGTATCGCGGCGCAGAACCCGCACCTTTACCAGCGCGACATCGAGAACATCGTCAACACCATCCTCGGCACCGTCGTCGACGCCATGAAAAGCGGCGACCGCGTCGAGCTCCGGGGTTTCGGCGCCTTCTCCGTGAAGAGCCGGCCGGCCCGCACGGGTCGCAATCCGCGCACCGGAGAGAAGGTGCCGGTGTCCGAGAAGTTCGTGCCCTTCTTCAAGACCGGCAAGGAAATGCGCGAGCGCCTCAACGACGGCAAGGTGAGCTGACCCTAGGGTTGGCGCAGGAGTGACGCCCCGTGAAAACCTTTCTCCGGATCGTCGTTCTCGGCCCACTGGCGATCGTGGTGGTGGCGCTGGCCGTCGTCAACAACCAGCCGGTGACGCTGGTGCTCGACCCGTTCAACCCGTCAGCACCCTTCTTCTCGCTCACGGTGCCGCTCTACGTGGTTTTCTTCGCCGCTCTGGCACTTGGCGTGCTGGTCGGTGGCGTCGGCTCGTGGTTCGGTCAAGGGCATGTTCGGCGTGCTGCCCGGCAGAGCCGGCGTGAGGCCGAACGCCTCAAGGCAGAGGTGGAGCGCCATCGTGCCGCTGAAGCCTCCGATACCCTGAGCATTGGCGGCCCCAAAGCCGCCTGAGCGAACGGTGTCAGTGGCTTCGGCTGAAGGGGGCGGACGGTCTCGAGATCACATGCAAGTTCGAGAGCGGCCGTGATGCGGCGCTGCGGCATGCCGTGACCGACAACATTGTTCTGCGCGGCGACCAGGTCCTGCTGGTCAAGCGCAGCCAACGGCTTATCGAAGGCGGTAAATGGGCTCTGGTCGGCGGTTTTGTCGAGCGCGACGAGACGCTGCTGGAGGGCGCGGCGCGCGAGATCCTCGAGGAAACCGGCTATCGGGTCGACGATCTGACCCTGTTGCGAATCATCGATCGCCCGGATCGGCTGGGTGAGGATCGCCAGAACATCAGCTTCGTGCATTTCTGCACGGCCGTGGAGAAGGTCGGGCTGGCCGACGACGAGAGCGACGAGCAGCGCTGGTTTCAGCTTTCCGATCTACCCGCGGCGTCCGAACTTGCCTTCGATCATTTCGAGAGCCTGGAGCTCTTCCGTGCCTATCGCCGAGAGCCGTTCGGCCTGCCGCTCTATGGAAGACCCGGACGCTGAAGCACGGCGAGAGATCCCGCCCTACCGCTCGTCCGTTTCGAACTCCTTCGGATCGAAGTCGTAGTGCGTCGAGCAGAACTCGCAGGTCACGCCGATCCGGCCATTTTCCACCATGTCCACGCGTTCGGCTGGCGAGAACGAGGCGATCATCGCCCTGACGCTGTCGCGCGAGCAGCGGCATCGCTCGACGAGCGGCTGCGGCTCGAACACGCGGGCGCCCCGCTCGTGGAACAGCCGATAGAGCAGCGTCTCGGCGCTCACCGAGGGATCTGTCAGTTCGATATCTTCCACCGTGCCGGAAAGGCTCTGAGCCTCCACCCAGGCATCGTCCTCTTCGACACTCGTCGGCGTTCCTTCTGGCGCATCGCCGGGGTGCAGGTCGCGATGCCCGGCGCGCTCGGACGATTCCGGCAGGAACTGCAGGAACAATCCGCCCGCCCGCCAGGCACGACGAGGCTCGCGGCCCGGATCGCGCGTCAGTACCTCGGCGACGGCCAGGCGGACGCGGGTCGGGATCTGTTCGGATTGCAGGAAGTAGCCATGAGCCGCCTCTTCCAGCGACCGGCCGTCAAGCTCGACAATGCCCTGGTAGCGGCTCATGTGGGCACCCTGGTCGACGGTCATCGCAAGGTGCCCGCGACCGAGGAGATCCTCAGGGCGGTCACGCCCGGCTGCGACGGCCGTCGCCACGGCGTCGGCATCGAAGCGCGCACAGGCGCGCAGGGCATCGGGCGTCTCGAAGTCGACGACCAGCATGCCGACCGGCCCGTCGGATTGCGTCTGCAGGATGAAGCGGCCCTGGAATTTCATCGACGTGCCGATCAGCGCAGTCAGGGCGACTGCTTCGGCGAGAAGGCGCGAGACGGCGGACGGGTAGTCATGACGACCGAGCAGAGCGTCGATCGCCGGCCCGAGCCGCACGACGCGGCCGCGCACGTCAAGGGCATCGACGGCGAACGGCAACACGGCGTCATCGCCGGCAGCGGCCATGAGGGGGCGATCGACGGAACTCATCAGTCCTCCATGGCTCCGAAGCACCAGGCCAGGATGCCCTTGTGGGCATGCAGGCGGTTCTCGGCTTCGTCGAAGACGATCGAACGCGGTCCGTCCATCACCGACGAGGTCACCTCGTCGCCGCGATGGGCCGGCAGGCAGTGCATGAACACGGCGTCCTTGTCGGCCGCCGCCATCAGGCGGTCGTTGACCTGATAGGGCGTGAGGAGGTTGTGGCGGCGGCGCTCGCCCTCCTCGTCACCCATCGACACCCAGGTGTCGGTGAAGATGGCGTCGGCACCATCCACCGCCTCGAAGGGATCGTTGGTCACCTCGATGCGGCCGCCGTTGGCGCGCGCCCAGTCGATCGGCCCCTGCGCAGGGGCGAGCTCCTTGGGTGTCGCGATGCGCATGGTGTAGCCGAAGCGGGCGGCGGCATGAACGAGCGAGTTCAGCACGTTGTTGCCGTCGCC
Source organism: Pleomorphomonas sp. (assembly GCA_030603685.1). GTDB lineage: Bacteria > Pseudomonadota > Alphaproteobacteria > Rhizobiales > Pleomorphomonadaceae > Pleomorphomonas. The sequence goes on along the minus strand of JAUVXG010000049.1, from coordinate 17,149 downwards.
GGTCCAGGCGAAGGTCTTGCCCGCCACCGAGCCACGATGCTCCTCGTAGGTCATTATGTCGGCCATCACCTGCGTCGGATGGCTGACCTTGGTGAGGCCGTTGATCACCGGAACGGTGGCGTATTCGGCCAGTTCGTGCAAGGCGTTGACGTCGAGGATGCGGATCATCATGGCGTCGACGTAGCGCGACATCACACGGGCCGTGTCGGCGATCGTTTCGCCGCGGCCGATCTGCATCTCTGCGCCGGTCAGCATGACGGTCTCGCCGCCCAGCTGACGCATGCCGACGTCGAAGGAGACGCGGGTGCGCGTCGACGGACGTTCGAAGATCATCGCCAGCACCTTGCCGGCCAGCGGACCGACGCCCGGGCGGCAGCCGTTCACCTTCGACTTGAGATCGCGAGCGCGGGCAAGGATGGAGCGAAGCTCGTCGCCGGAGAGGTCGGTGAGGTCGAGGAAATGCTTTGGAGTATGGTCGGTCATGTCTGTGATCTCGCTCAGGCCGACTTGGCGGCGGCCACCCCGGGGGCGGCGGAAGAAGCTGCGGTGAGGGCGGTGGCGGCATCGTCGATCCGCTTCACCGCTTCCAGGATCTCCTCGTCGCTGACGATCAGCGGCGGCAAGAGGCGCACGACGCCGTCTCCTGCCGCGATGGTCAGGAGATGCTGGTCGCGGAAGGCGGCGTTCATCTCGGCCACCGGGCGCTTGCACTTGAGGCCCATGAGCAGGCCTTCGCCGCGCACGCCTTCAAAAAGGTCCGGATGGCGGTCGACGATACCGGCCAGCGCCTGCTTGAAGCGCAAGCTGGCGGCGCGTACCCGCTCGAGGAAGCCGTCGGCCAGAATGACGTCGAGAACGGCATTGCCGACGGCCATGGCCAGCGGATTGCCGCCATAGGTGGTGCCGTGCACACCAGCCTTCATGGCCGCAGCGGCCGCTTCGGTAGCAAGGCAGGCTCCGAGGGGGAAACCGCCGCCGATGCCTTTGGCCACTGCCATCACGTCGGGCGTGACGCCGGCCCACTCATGGGCAAAGAACCGTCCGGTTCGGCCGTAACCGCACTGAACCTCATCGAAGATCAAGAGAAGGCCGTTGTCGTCGCAGATCTGCCGCAAGGCCCTGAGAGTTTCCGTCGGAATGACGCGCACGCCGCCTTCGCCCTGGATCGGCTCGACGAGGATGCCCGCAGTTTCCGGGGTCACCGCGGCCTTGACCGCCTCGATGTCTCCGAAAGGCACCTGGTCGAAACCGTCGACCTTCGGCCCGAAGCCTTCGAGATACTTCTCCTGACCGCCGGCGGCGATGGTTGCCAGCGTGCGGCCATGAAAGGCGCCTTCCATGGTTATGATGCGATAGCGCTCGGGATGTCCGTTCGCCCAGTGATAGCGGCGCACCGTCTTGAAGGCGCACTCCAGCGCCTCGGCGCCCGAGTTGGTGAAGAAGCAGCGGTCGGCGAAGGTGTTGGCGACCAGCCGCTCGCCCAGCCGCTCCTGATCGGGAATCCGGAAGGCGTTGGACACGTGCCATACCTTCTCGGCTTGCGCCTTCAGGGTCTCGACGAGATGCGGATGGGCATGCCCAAGGGCGTTGACGGCGATGCCAGATCCGAAGTCGAGCCAGCGCTCCCCTCGGCTGTCGATGAGCCAGGCCCCCTCGCCTCGTTCGAAGGCCACGTCCGCGCGCGAGAATGTCGCATAGAGCGGAGAGGTGGAACCGGGGGCGGTCATGACAGTTTCCTTTTCAGTGATAGGGTTTTCCTGCGGGTGCCGGTATCGCGAGCCCGGCGCAATGAAAAAAGCAAGCCGCGCCCCCGGCTTCTCGGCGGCGCGGCCTCTCGCAAGGCGGCTCTATACCACGGGAAACGCCGGATCTGTCAAGGTTTTTGAGCCTGGACCGCCCGAAATTGAAGCAGCCCGACAAGCACTTCCGGGGCCAAAAAGAATCAGACGGTGCGGGTGACGGTTGAACGGAAACGGCGCCGCCACGATATTTGTTGAAAAGTCGTAAAGCGCCACAGGGCGTGACTCAGTGGTCATTGCGCCGAAGAGAACGCCCATTGTAGCCTAGAAGTCGTCGCCACGAGATATCGTGGCGGGACGCTCCAGCGATACAATCGCATGTGTTTTGCGTTGCCGGACCTATTGGTGGACCGGGCGTATCCCCAGGGATTCCCCGGATGATGCGGCGAAGAGAGGATGACAAGATGTCCTGGACCGACGAACGCGTCGAGCGCCTCAAGACGCTCTGGTCTGAAGGGTTGAGCGCCAGCCAGATCGCGGCTGAACTCGGCGCCGTGACCCGAAACGCGGTGATCGGCAAAGTGCACCGGCTGGGATTGTCGGGCCGGTCGAAGCCGCAGGTACAGCCGGCCCGGCCGACTGTTGCCGCACCGCCGCGCGTCAAGTCCGCCGCCAGTCGCCCGGTTGCCCAGGCCCAGCCGGCAAGTCGGCCGACCGCCCCGGTCCGCCCCATCACCATTGGCGCCACGGCTCTCAAGGCGGATTCCCAGGCCGAAGAGGCATTGGCGATGGCCCCGGTTGCCGAGATCGAGCCGCCGGTGTTCGAAAAGGTCACCATCCTTTCCTTGACGGAAAGCACCTGCAAGTGGCCGGTCGGCGACCCGGGCAAGCCGGACTTCTTCTTCTGCGGCCGGAAGTCCGAGGTCGGCATTCCCTATTGCGCCTTCCATGCCCGCATCGCCTACCAGCCGTCGGCCGAGCGCCGCCGCGAGCGCGATCGCAAGGCGGCCGGCTGATCGTCGGTCGTGGTCGACGAGAACACGGTGAGGCTGAGGGGGCACCACCTCCTCTGCCTCCTGACCTATAAGGGGCTTGGCTATTCGCCGGAGTTCGTCGCCGGAATGACGGCAACCGCCGCCCGGCTCGTAGCGGGCGCGACGGCCGTGATCGTCGAGGGCCCGGACGACATCTGTGAGCCCCTCTGCCGCGCCGAGGATCACCCCCATTGCCATGAGGCAACGGTCCCGGAGCGGGACCGGCGCGCTCTCTCTCTTGTTTCCAGTCTTCTCGGCAGGCCGCTCAAGTCCGGCGACCGTCTCGCTTTCGATGAGGAACTTCGGGCGCGCCTGCGGTCCGCCTACAGGGATGGCGCGTTTGAAGCTGCCTGCGCCCTCTGCGAATGGCAGCCTCTCTGCCGCGACATCGCCGCCGAAGGCTACAAGGGCACACTCTTCCGGTCCGCCCGCGATCCCGTTTAAGTCTCCGCGCTGACGCCGCCCACAGCCTCCAGACGGAATGCCGCCGCCATCAGTGCCCGCGTGTAGGGCTCTTTCGGCGCCGCGAACACCTCGGCAGCCGATCCGGCCTCCACAACCTTGCCCGCCTTCATGACGATCACATCGTTGGCCAGCGCCCTCACGACCTTGAGATCGTGGGAAATGAACATGTAGGCCAGGCCATGCCGTGCCTGCAGGTCGCGCAGAAGGTCGACCACCTGGGCCTGCACGCTCATGTCGAGGGCCGAGGTCGGCTCGTCGAGCATGACGAACTTGGGTTTCAGCACCATGGCGCGGGCGATGGCGATGCGCTGACGCTGACCGCCGGAGAACTCGTGCGGGTAGCGGTGGCGGGTTTCCGGGTCGAGCCCGACCTCGGCAAGCGCTTCGACGACGCGCGCGTCGCGGGCCTCGGCACTGAGTCTTGGCTCGTGCACCGCCAGCCCCTCGCCAACGATGTCGGCCACCGTCATGCGTGGAGACAGCGAGCCATAAGGGTCCTGGAATACGGCTTGCACGTCGCGTCGCAGCGGCCGCATGGTGCGAGAGTCCAGTCCGTCGATGCGGCGGCCGAGCACCGCAATCGGTCCTTCCGAGGAAATCAGGCGAAGAAGGGCAAGGCCCAGCGTCGTCTTGCCCGATCCGCTTTCGCCGACCACGCCCAATGTTTGACCGGCCCTGAGCTTGACGTCGACGCCGTCCACCGCCTTCACGTGGCCGATGGTCCGCCGAAGGAAGCCGGCCTTGATCGGAAACCAGACGCGCAGCTGGTCAGCCTCGACGATGACCGGAGCGTCCAGCGAGGCGGCCGGTGGTTCGCCCTTTGGCGCCGCCGCCATCAGGTGGCGCGTGTAGTCGTGTTTCGGCGCGGCGAACACCTCCGCCGTCGGGCCGGCCTCGACGACCTCGCCCTTGGTCATCACCACCACGTCGTCTGCGAAGCGCTCGACGATGCCCAGATCGTGGGTGATGAACAGGATGGCCATGCCATGCCGCGCCTGCAGCGACTTCAACAGAGTCAGGATCTGTGCCTGCACCGTCACGTCGAGAGCGGTGGTCGGCTCGTCGGCGATCAAGAGGTCGGGTGCGTTGGCGAGCGCCATGGCAATCATCACGCGCTGGCGCTGACCGCCGGAAAGCTGGTGCGGATAGGCCGAAAGCCGCGTCTCCGGATCGGGAATGCCGACCTCGTTCAGAAGCTCGATGACCCGACGGCGCACGTTGGCGTCGCCGCTGGCGCCATGCAGCTTCAGGATCTCGCCGATTTGCCGCTCGATCGAATGCAGCGGATTGAGCGAGGTCATTGGCTCCTGAAACACCATGGTGATGTCCGCGCCACGGATCTTCCTGAGTTCCGCCTCGTCCGCCTTCAGGAGGTCGCGCCTCTTGTACAGGATCTCGCCGGCTGGATGTCGGGCCGCCGGGTAGGGCAGCAGGCGAACGATCGACAGTGCCGTCACCGACTTGCCCGAGCCGCTTTCGCCGACGACGGCCAGCGTCCGGCCTTTCATGAGGTCGAAGGAGACGCCCGAGGCGGCGAGCGTTTCGCCGTTTTCGTGGCGGAAGGCGACGGAGAGGTTGCGGACGGAGAGGAGAGGCCCGCCGGAGGTGTCAGTCATGGCGGGCCTCACTGGAACGTCTTGCGCGGATCGAAGGCGTCGCGCACCGCTTCACCGATGAAGATCAAGAGGCTCAGCATGACCGCGACCACGCAGAAGCCGGTGATGCCGAGCCAGGGCGCGAAGACGTTGGTCTTGCCCTGCCGCAGCAGTTCTCCGAGCGACGGGTAGCCCGCCGGCAGGCCGAAGCCGAGATAGTCGAGCGAGGTCAGCGTCGTGATCGATCCGTTGAGGATGAAGGGCAGGAAGGTCAGCGTGGCCACCATGGCGTTGGGCAAGAGATGCCGCCACATGATGGTGAGGTTGCCGACGCCGAGGGCCCGCGCCGCCCGCACGAACTCGAAGTTGCGCGCCCTCAGGAACTCGGCACGCACCACGCCGACGAGGTGCGTCCAGGAAAAGGCGAGCAGGATCAGCAGCAACACCAGGAAGGACGGTGCGATCACCGAGGAGACGATTATGAGGAGATAGAGCGTCGGCACCGCGTTCCAGATCTCGATGAAGCGCTGCATCAGGAGGTCGGTGAGGCCGCCGTAATAGCCCTGCACGGCGCCGATGGCGATGCCGACCAGCGAAGAGACGACGGCAAGCGTCAGGCCGAACAGCACGGAGATGCGGAAACCGTAGAGAGCGCGGGCGACGACGTCGCGCCCCTGGTCGTCGGTTCCGAGCCAGTTCATGTTGCCGAACACGCAGTCCCTGTCGTTCACGCCCTCGGCGTAGGCGGCACAGCGCTCGGCGGGGGAGAGAAGGAAGGCGGGCGGCGAGGGCGCCGGCGTCGGCGCGTCGGTGTTGGGCGTGTCGAAGGAATAGCGGATCGGAGGCCAGATCATCCAGCCGTTGTTCTCGATCTCGTCGCGATTGTAGGGATCGCGATAATTGGTGATGGCGAGGAAGCCGCCGAATTTCTCTTCCGGGTAGTCGACCAGCACCGGGAACAGGATCTCGCCCTTGTAGGAGACGACGATAGGCCGGTCGTTGGCGATGACGTTGGACAGGAGCGTCGCCACGAACAGCACCAGGAAGATCCAGAACGACCACCAGCCCCGGCGGTTGGCCTTGAAGTTCTGCCACCGGCGGCGGTTGACGGGCGACAACCAGGGGCGCCTTGCTGCGGGAAGGGCGTTCATGGACATCACACCTCCCGGCTTTCGAAGTCGATGCGCGGATCGATCCACATGTAGGTGAGGTCGGAAAGGATGTTGATGACGAGGCCCATCAGAGAGAAGACGTAAAGCGTGGCGAACACGACGGCATAGTCGCGGTTGATCACCGATTCGAAGGAGAGAAGCCCGAGACCATCGAGCGAGAAGATCGTCTCGATCAGCAGCGATCCGGCAAAGAAGGAAGCGATGAACGCGCCCGGGAAACCGGCGATGACGATCAGCATGGCGTTGCGGAACACGTGACCGTAAAGCACCTTTCGCTCCGAAAGCCCCTTCATGCGCGCCGTCAGCACATACTGCTTGCGGATCTCGTCGAGGAACGAGTTCTTGACCAGCAGCGTCGTGGTGGCGAAGGCGTGTGTCGCCATGGCGAGAAGCGGCAGCGCCATGTGCCAGAAGTAGTCGAGGATGCGGTCGGGCCAGCTCATCGCTGCCCAACCCTCGGATGTCAGCCCGCGCAGTGGAAAGATCGACCAGAACGACCCGCCGGCAAACAGCACGATCAGCAGGATGCCGAACAGGAAGCTCGGAACGGCATATCCCACGGCGATGACGAAGGACGTCCAGACGTCGAAGCGCGAACCGTCGCGCACGGCCTTGGCGATGCCGAGCGGAATGGAGATGCCGTAGGACAGCAGCGTCATCCAGAGGCCGAGCGAGATGGAGACCGGCAGCTTTTCCTTGATGAGGTCGATCACCGAAATGGAGCGGAAATAACTCTCGCCGAAGTCGAAGCGGGCGTAGTTCCAAAGCATCAGCCCGAAGCGTTCGAGTGGCGGCTTGTCAAAGCCGAACTCCTTTTCGAGCTTCTTGATGAACTCGGGATCGAGCCCCTGAGCCCCGCGATATTTCGAGGTGGTCGCCTCGCCGGACATCTGGTCGGGCGACTGGCCTCCAAGATCGGCGCCGGCGCCCGTAAAGCGATCGGTGGCGCCGATGTCGGTGCCCTGCAGCTTGGCGATCACCTTCTCCACCGGCCCGCCGGGCGCGAACTGCACGACGGCGAAGTTGATGGCCATGATGCCGATCAGTGTCGGAATCATCAGGAGAAGGCGTCTGAGAATATAGCCAGCCATGAAGCGGAAACCTTGTCTCGACGTCGTCAGCGGGAAAGGCCGGCCGCCGAAGCCACGGCTGGGTCGTACCACCAGACGTCGGGGAAGCCGACGGAGTACTTCGGCAACGTCTTCGGATGGCCGAAGCGCTTCCAGTAGGCGTAGAAGCTGTTCTTCGAATAGAAGAGCGGGATGACGTAGTTGCCAGCAAGGAGCGCCCGATCGAGCGCGCGCGTCGCGGTGACGAGCGCTTGCCGGTCGCCGGCGTAGATCACCTTCTCGATCAGGGCATCGACGGCGGCGTCCTTGATGCCTGCCGTGTTGCGCGAGCCGGGCTGATCGGCCGCCTTCGATCCCCACATCTCGCGTTGCTCGTTACCGGGCGACAGCGATTGGCCCCAGACATCGACCGTCATGTCGAAATCGAAACTCCTGGTGCGGTTCAGATACTGGGCGTCGTCGACGAGGCGATAGTCGAGGTCGATGCCGATGCGGCCAAGCGACTTGGCAAAGGGGGAGATGTAGCGTTCGTCGAGCGAGCTGAAGGTGAGGTACTCGATGCGGAAGGGCTCGCCTTTCGCATTTCTCATCTTGCCGTCCCGGATGGTCCAGCCGGCCTCGGCGAACAGGGCGACTGCCTGCCGAAGATTGTCGCGTACCGCCTCCGGCGTACCGCCGACCGGGTTGGCGTAGGGGGCTGTGAACACGGACGGCGGCAACTTGTCGCGTAGCGGCTCGAGAAGCACCAGTTCGTCCGGACTCGGCAGGTTCCTGGAGGCCAGTTCGGTGCCGAAATAGAAACTGTCGATGCGGTCGTAGAGATTGAAGAACACTGTCCGCTTCAGTGTCTCGTAGTCGAAGGCGAGGTTGAGCGCCCGACGAACGCGCGCATCCTGATACTTGGACAGCCGAAGGTTGGGAACTAGCGCCTGCATGACGCCCGAGGCGTTGCGCGGGAAGGTCATGGTCACGACCTTGCCTTCGTTCTTCGCCGGGAAGTCATAGCCGGTCGCCCACATCTTGGCCGAGCGCTCGGACCGGAAATCGTACTTGTCGGCCTTGAAGGCCTCCATCAGCACGGTGGGGTCGACGTAATAATCGTAGATGAGTCGGTCGAAGTTGTTGGTTCCAACGACGACCGGCAGCGTCGCCCCCCAATAGTCGGGATCGCGAACAAGCGTGACCCGCCGGCCGACATCCACCGCGGTCACTTTGTAGGGCCCCGATCCGAGCGGCGCTTCGAGCGTCGTCTCGCGGATATTGCGCGGCTTTCCGGACCCATCCTTGCCTTGCCACCAGTGCTTCGGAAGAACGTAAAGCTGCCCGAGAATGTGCGGCAGCTCGCGGTTGCCGGGCGCATCGAAAACGAAGCGAACGGTTCGCTCACCGGCCGGCTCGGCCTTGACCACGTGGTTGTAGTAGTTGGTGAAAAGCGGGTAGATCTCCTTCAGCGTGTCGAAGGACCAGATGACGTCGTCCACCGTCACAGGCTCGCCGTCCTGCCAGCGCGCCCTCGGGTCGAGCCGATACTCCGCCCAGGCGAAATCGCTGGGGTAGCGCATGGCTTCGGCAAGAAGCGGGTAGGTGGCTGAAATGTCCACTTCGTCCAGCGACGACGTGAACAGCGATTCGTAGGCGGAGGCGACCGCCACGGCCGGGGTTCCCTTGGTACCGAGGAAGAGGTTGGTGCTGTCGAAGTTGCCCTCGACGCCGAACCGAGCCTCGCCGCCCTTGGGGGCGTCCGGATTGACGTAGTCGAAGTGGGCGAAGTCCGCGGCATAGCGCGGTTCGCCGCCCAGCGCTGTCGCCGTTCGCCACTCCGGCTCTTCGGCCCCCGCCGTTGTGGCGGCCGAAAGCGACAGGAGAACGGAGAGGGCGGCAACGAGGAGCCGGCCAGGGAAGCTCAGGGCAAAGGGTCGAATCATTGGGCATCCCCGCTCGTTTGTGATTGTCCTGAAATTTTCATCATTGCGACACGAAGGCAATGGTTTCGCGAGATCGCATCTTTTTCGAGGCCTCTTCGCCGAACGGCGACCAGTACAAAAATGGCGGCTGAACGAACGAAGGCTGGACCGTGACGGTGGGCTTCATTGAAACCGCCTCTTGCATTTTGCCGGCAACACCGCGATATGTGGCTCGGGAGGTTGGCGGTGGACGAACCACTCGCCAACCGGGTCAGGTCCGGAAGGAAGCAGCCCCAACGAGCCTCGGCTCGGGTCACTCGTCGGCCTCCCACCCTTCTGTTCCCAGGTTGCGAGCATGCCGGACACTCTGACGCCCGCCGATCAGACGGCCGCTTCGCCCTACCGGGTTCTTGCCCGCAAGTATCGTCCGCAGAGCTTTGCCGACCTGATCGGCCACGGCGCCATGGTGCGCACGCTCGAGAACGCCTTTGAAACGGGGCGTATCGCACAGGGCTGGATGCTGACCGGCGTCCGTGGCGTCGGCAAGACCTCGACCGCGCGCATTCTGGCCCGCGCCCTCAACTACGAGATTCCCGGCGAGGTCGACCGCCCGACGGTCCACATGGATCGCGAGGGCACCCACTGCCGCGCCATCATGGAGGGTCGGCACGTCGACGTCATCGAGATGGACGCCGCCTCGCACACTGGTGTCGACGACGTGCGCGACATCATCGAGGCGGCCCGCTACAAGCCGGTGTCGGCCCGCTACAAGGTCTACATCATCGACGAAGTGCACATGCTGTCGACGCAGGCCTTCAACGCGCTTCTGAAGACGCTGGAAGAGCCGCCGGAGCATGTGAAGTTCGTTTTCGCCACCACCGAGATCCGCAAGGTGCCGATTACGGTTCTGTCGCGCTGCCAACGCTTCGATCTTCGGCGCGTGCAGACCGGCGAGCTTGCCGTCCACATCGAGCGCATCATCACGTCCGAAAAGGTTACGGCCGATCCGGAGGCGGTGGCGCTGATCGCTCGCGCCGCCGAGGGTTCGGTGCGCGACAGCCTGACCATTCTCGACCAGGCGATCGCCCATGGCGGCGGCCATGTGTCGGCCGACGCGGTGCGGAGCATGCTTGGCCTGGCCGACCGGGTGCGCGTGGTCGATCTGTTCGAGGCGGTCATGAAGGGCGACGTCGCCAACGCGCTCTCCATCCTTGCCGACCAATACGACACCGGGGCCGATCCGGTGGCCGTGTTGTCCGACCTTGCCGCCTTCGTGCATCTCGTGACGCGCCTCAAGCATTTGCCTGAAGGCGCCACCGACCTGTCGCTCACCGAGGCCGAGCGGACGCGTGGTCGTGATTTTGCCGAAAAGCTGTCGGTGCGCATCCTCTCGCGCGCCTGGCAGTTGCTGCTCAAGGGCATCGAGGACGTACAGACGGCGCCGAGGCCGTTGCCGGCCGCAGAGATGGTGCTGGTTCGCCTCGCTTATGCCGCCGATCTGCCGACGCCCGACGAGGCGTTGAAGATGCTGCGGGATGGCAGTTTCCCGGGAATGAACCCGCCAGTCGGGGCGCCTCCGGGCGGTGGAGATGGCGCGCGAGCGCGCGCCGCGGGCGGCTTTGCCGGGACTGTCGCCCGCCGGGCCGAGCCTGAAATGGTCGCGGGTCCGCGTCTGGACAACTTCGAGGCCGTAGTCGCCCTGGCGGAAAGCAACCGCGACATCGGTCTCAAGTTCGCACTGGAACGGCATGTCCGGCTCGTTCGCTTCGAGGACGGGCGCATCGAGTTTTCGCCCGTCGAGGGCGCCAATCCCGGTCTCGCCGGCGAGATCGGTCGCAAGCTGACCGGCTGGACCGGCCGCCGCTGGATCGTCGCCATCTCGCGTGAAGAGGGGCGTCCGACGTTGGCCGAGACGCGCGAGGTGCGCCGGCGCGAAGCCGTGGACGATGCCCTGGCCGACCCCGTGGTCGCGGCCATCTTCCGCCTGTTCCCCGGCGCCGAGATCGTCGACGTCAAGTTCGGCGAGGAGCCGGAGCCCATGCCGACCGGCCCGGCCGGCGGCGGTGCCAGCTTCGAGGACACCGGCGACTGGACCGAAGGCTTCATCGACGAAATGCCCGATCCCGGCTTCGGCGACTTCGACGATTGATCGCGTGCCGTTGACAAGGGCGGCCGGAGCGGCCATCTGGCGACTAGACAGTTCCACCCGGAGAAGAGACATGTTCGGCGACATCGGCAAGATGATGAAGGAAGCTCAGGCGCTTCAGGCCCGCATGGCCGAAGCGCAGGAGGAAATCGCCAAGACCGAGGCAACCGGCACCTCCGGCGGCGGTCTCGTTTCGGTCACCGTCACCGGCAAGGGCGAGATGAAGGGGCTTCGCATCGATCCTACGCTGTTGAAGCCGGAAGAGGCCGAGATCGTCGAAGACCTGATCGTTGCCGCCTTCACCGATGCAAAGGCGCATGTCGACGCCCTTGTTGCCGAGCGCATGCAGGCGGTCACCGGCAAGCTGCCGCTGCCGCCGGGTTTCAAGTTGCCCTTCTGACAGGATTTGCGACGCACGGCACTTTCCGGACGATCTTGCCGTTTGGGTAGCCGTGCTTGGAGCGGAGATCGCCTTGGCCCGACGCGTGACAGGTCCGGAAATCGAGCGGCTGATCCAGCTCCTCGCCCGTCTGCCCGGACTCGGGCCGCGTTCGGCCCGTCGTGCGGCGCTGCAGTTGGTCAAGAAGCGCGACCAGCTCCTCGCCCCGCTCACCGATGCCATGCGAACCGTCCATGACCGCGTGCGCGTCTGTTCGGTTTGCGGCAACGTGGACACCGCCGATCCCTGCGCCGTCTGTACCGACCCGACGCGCGACGGCTCCGTGATCGTCGTGGTGGAGGACGTTGCCGACCTCTGGGCATTGGAACGGGCGGGCGCCGTCAATGCCCGCTATCACGTGCTCGGCGGTGTGTTATCGCCGCTTTCCGGCATCGGCCCTGACGATCTCGACATCGCCGGTCTCGTCGAGCGGGCGTCCGATCCGGCGGTCAAGGAAATCATTCTCGCCGTCAACGCCACCGTCGACGGTCAGACGACCGCACACTACGTGACGGACCGCCTCGACGGCCTCGGCGTCAAGGTGACACGCCTTGCCCACGGCGTGCCGGTGGGTGGGGAACTCGACTACCTCGACGAAGGCACGCTCACGGCGGCCATCCGCTCGCGGACGCCGTTCTGACCGGTTGACCGTTCCTCGGCTTGACTTTGCCCGCCCAAATGCCGATCTTTCCAGACATGGAACCGCGGACCGATCATCTTCGAGTGCTTTGCAGGATCTATCCCCTCGCGGGATACTGATCTCACGGTCCCGCATCGTCGCGCGCAGGCCGTGAGGCTCTGACGCCGGTTTTTCGACAGCCAGCGTAGCGCGACACCGCCCCCCAGTTTCTCAAATCAGGTCCGCCTGAAGGCGGAACGTTATTCTTTGGAGGAATGAACATGACTACCGCCACACGCCGGCGGCGCCCGCCGGCCATCACGCTTGCCCGCTCGGATCACGAGCGTCTTGCAAATCTCGCCGACGCGCTTGCCGACCGTGATGCCGCCGCCGCCGATCAGTTGGCCGCGGAGCTTGATCGGGCGCGCGTCGTCGCAGACGATCGTCTGGCAGAGGGAACGGTGCGCATGGGCGCGGTCGTGCGCTTCAGCCTGGACGGAGCCGAGCCAAGGACCGTTCGTCTCGTCTATCCGGGCGACGCCGATATCGAACAGGGGCGCATTTCGGTGCTGACGCCGGTCGGCGCAGCCCTGATCGGCCTGACGGCCGGCCAGAGCATCGACTGGACGGGGCGGGACAATCGCTCCCACCATCTCCATGTTCTGGAGGTCACGGCCGAGACTTCCGTCGACGCCTGATGGCATTTCCGTCAGCTTCGGATCTCCCGGGCGGAGCCTGACGGAAACGCCCGCCCGGTAGGCCGAACCGCTTGAGCAGGATGCGCCCAGATCAAGCGGAACGGGGGCCAAGACCAGGTTCAGCCGGAAGGGGAGGAAAGGCGAAGCGGCACTTCCAGGACGTGTCCGTTTCTGGCCGAGAAGGTCACCACGCCACCGCAAGCTCGTGCCAGCCCCTCGATCAGCAAACGCCGTTCGGCAGCCGCCGCCCTCGCTTCGGCGTCCGTCGCGATGGGCTCTCTGCCTGACCGGCGAACCGTGGCGATAAGTCTGCCGGCCGAAGCCCTGAGCGAAACCGTGGCTGCGCCTCCTGCCGCCGCCGCATCACCTGCTTCCGCAAGAAAGCCTTCGACGAGATCGGCATAAAGCGTCGGACTGGTCTCGATGGGAAGCGGCAGCGAGGGGGCAAGGAAAGTGACGTTGCCCCTCGCCTCGGCCCTCAGATCTTGCTTCTTCACCGCATCGACAAAGAAGGGAATGGCATCGAAGCGCTGAACACCCGCGCCGAACCGGCTGGCAGCTTCAAGGTCGGCAATCGAACGGGCGAGGGCGGTTCGCCTGGCCTCCTGATCCGCTGTCCGGTTGCTGCCTCGCTCTGGGCGAAGCGCAAGCCCGGCCGCATAAAGGTTGGACATCAGCGCCCTGAGCATCGCCGCCGCATCGCCGCGTGAGGCCTGTCGCCGGGGGAGCAAAGTCGAGAAAATCCTGTCGAGCGTCGCCACTGCGAGATCGCTCTTGGTCAACAGCCCGTCGGCACCGGCCCGGCGACCGATCAGCTCGATGTCGTCGTTGTCGAGTGCCGAGGTCAGGATCACCGGTACGTCGGAAACCCTCTTGATCTCGTCGATCAGCGCCATGGTGGTGCAACCGGCCATCCAGAACTCGCAGAGCACGACGTCGCAAGGTTGGCGCGACAGTGCCGAAAGCGCCGCCTCGCGTGTGCCGGCGGCAACGAAGGTGGCGGCAAAACTGGGCAGCGCACCGACAAGGCGGCCGATCAGGAAGGTATCCTCCGGCGTGTCGCCGATGTGTAGAACGGTGATCGCCCGTCGTTCCACGCCGGTATCCGACGCGTCGACGAGACGGAGGCGCCGCATCGCCGCGTCTTCGATGGCTGGAATGAACGGCCCCGACAGTCGAGCCATGAACGATCCTCTTCCCTCTCCGGCCCCGGCTATCGAATCGCATCTTCACCGCGGACATTGAAAAATATGCAGGAAACTGCGAAAAAAGTAGTTAACGAGCCGTTAATTTCCCCTGCTGGCTGAAAATGTGCACATGAATTTCGATGGCCATGTCCTCGACGGACAAATGCGCCTCCTCGGTATCCCCCCACTGGAAAAGTAAAGCCAAACGGGCGATAGAGAAGTCTCGCTTCCGGTGCCCTCGAAAAGGCGCCGACAGGATCCGAGGAGTTCTCCATGTCCATTCTGGTGACCGGTGGCGCCGGCTATATTGGCAGCCACATGGTTCATGCCCTCGTCGACCGCGGCGAGAGCGTTGTCGTGCTCGACAACCTTTCGACCGGCTACGATGCCGTCATTCCCGGCGCGGCGACGCTGGTCGTCGGCGACATCGGCGACGGCGATCTGGTCGACAAGCTGATCGCCGATCACGGCATCACCGCCGTCGCCCATTTCGCTGGGTCGATCGTGGTTCCCGACTCGGTGACCGATCCGCTGTCCTATTACGAGAACAACACCGTGAAGTCGCGCTCGTTGATCGCGGCAGCCGTGCGCGGCAAGGTCAAGGCCTTCCTGTTCTCCTCGACGGCAGCCGTCTATGGCGAACCCGGCGTCGACCTGATCGACGAGAAGGTGCCGCTCGGACCGGTTTCGCCCTATGGCTCGTCCAAGTGGATGACCGAGATCATGCTGCGCGACAGCGCTGTCGCCTACGGCTTCCGCTACGCCGCGCTGCGCTATTTCTACGTCGCTGGCGCCGATCCGAAGGGCCGCACGGGCCAGTCGAGCAAGCGCGCCACCCACCTCATCAAGATCGCCGCCCAGGCCGCCCTCGGCCAGCGCGACGGCATGGACGTCTTCGGCACCGACTATCCCACGCCGGATGGCACCTGCCTCAGGGACTACATCCACGTGAGCGATCTGATCGAGGCGCACGTGTTGGCGCTCAAGCATCTGATGGACGGAGGCGACACGTTCGTTGCCAACGCCGGCTACGGCCATGGCTTCTCCGTGCTCGAGGTGATCGACGCCGTCAAGCGCGTCTCCGGTGTGAACTTCCCCGTTCGCATGGCGCCGCGTCGCGCCGGTGATCCGCCGTCATTGGTCGCCGACTCCAGCCGGTTGCGGTCCATCACCGGCTGGCAGCCCAAGCTCGACGATCTCGACACCATCGTCGGCCATGCGCTGGCCTGGGAAAAGTCGCTGGCTGGCCGCAACATCCAGCGCTGAGCAGAAAGCGTCACGCCCGGCCGATCAAAGGCCGGGCGTCCTCCTTCCGGAAAGGTTCCTCCCATGGCCGTCGCCACGCCGCAAAAAGCCGTCACCGTCGGCTCCGTCACCTTTGACAACGCCGCCCCCTTCGTGCTGATCGCCGGTCCATGCCAGATCGAGAGCCGCGAGCACGCGTTGAAGATCGCCACCTTCCTGGCAGACACTGCCAAGGCGGCCGGCGTGCCTTTCGTGTTCAAGGCCTCCTATGACAAGGCCAACCGCACGTCGCTGAAGGGGACGCGTGGCGTTGGCATTGAGGCTGGCCTGTCCATCCTCGCCGAGATCCGCGATTGTCTGGGTTGCCCCGTGCTCACCGACGTCCACGACATCGAGCAGACGCGCAGGGCGGGTGAAGTGGTCGACGTCTTGCAGATTCCGGCCTTTCTCTGCCGGCAGACCGATCTGCTGATCGCCGCCGGTGAGACCGGCAAGGCGGTCAATATCAAGAAGGGCCAGTTCCTGGCTCCGTGGGACATGCAGAACGTCGCCGATAAGGTGGCCTCGACCGGCAACGAGCGCATTCTCCTCACCGATCGCGGTACGTCCTTCGGCTATGGCGCCCTGATCACCGATTTCCGTGGGCTGCCGACTATGGCCGAAACCGGTTATCCGGTGGTCTTCGACGCGACCCATTCGGTGCAGGAGCCCGGCGGCCGCGGTTCGTCCTCGGGCGGAAAGCGCGTCTTTGCTCCGGCGCTCGCAAGGGCGGCGGTCGCGGTCGGATGCTCGGCCGTGTTCATCGAAGCGCACGACAATCCGGACCGGGCGCCCTCGGACGGGCCGAACATGCTGCCGTTGCCCTGGATCGCGCCGCTTCTGTCCGATCTCAAGGCGCTCGACGC
This sequence comes from Pleomorphomonas sp., assembly GCA_030603685.1. GTDB lineage: Bacteria > Pseudomonadota > Alphaproteobacteria > Rhizobiales > Pleomorphomonadaceae > Pleomorphomonas. The sequence continues at coordinate 931 of JAUVXG010000049.1, read as the reverse complement.
CGTTGCCAAGGGGCGGGCACTCACCGAGGCCTACTGAACGGTCTCCACCTCATTGGCCTGGGGTGTCCTGACGAACCCCGCCTTGAGACCGGCGACGACGCTGCCGGCTCCGGCGATGGTCATCATGAGCTTGCCAAGGGCGCCGACGTCCGGATCGGGCAGCTCGGCCATCAACGCGGCCGCCTGCCGCGACAGGTCGTCGAAGCCGACGTTGGCCGACGCGCCCTTCAGCGTGTGCAGGCTGCGCTTGGCAAGCTCCGCGTCGCCGCGTTCGAGCGCTGCCGACAGGTCGGCGAGCAGACCCGCAACGTCGGTGGCAAACGAATCGAGCAGGAAAGCCGTATCCTCCGGGCCGAGCTCGCGCAGAAGGGCGTCGATCCGGCGGCGATTGACCGCTTCGCCGCGCGCCGCCTCGCCGGAGGACGTCGGCCGCGTCGCGGGCACCTTTCCCTCGGGCAGGGCAGCGAGAACGGCCAGCAGATCGTCCCGTTCGACGGGCTTGGGCAGGAAGCCGGTCATGCCGGCCTTGCGGCATGCCTCGCGATCGGCGGCAAAGGCGTTGGCGGTCATGGCGACGATCGGCACGTTGCGGCCGCGCCCGCTCGACCGGCGGATGGCCCGCGTCGCCTCGAGCCCATCCATCACAGGCATCTGCATGTCCATGAACACGATATCGAAATCGCGTGCATTGACCATGGCCAGCGCCTCGGCGCCATTCTCGGCCAGTGCGGCTTCGATGCCGAGACGGGAGAGAAGGCGTAGCGCCACCTGTTGATTGATTCGGTTGTCCTCGACCACCAGGACCCTCAGTCCTTTCGGCACGGCGGCATCTTCGCCTGGGATGCGACCCTTGTCTTCCGTCGTAAGGCTTCCGGCGATCGAAGCGGCGACGATGGCTGGTGTCAGCGTGTTGGCAGGACGGCCCGGTTTG
>JAUVXG010000053.1 GCA_030603685.1 Pleomorphomonas sp. | reverse complement strand
GGCCATTTGCGGCTTGTTGCGAGCTAAAGTCAACCAAGCGATGGCAACGCTTATCCTTTACGACCCCTTAAACCGCCTCATTTAGGGTGAATCGGATGCTCCATGGGCCGAAGTGGCCGAGATCCAAGGAGTGGCGGCGGACGATGCGGGGCGACAGACGGGACATTCGACGCGAGCGGGCCGAGCCGACCTTCGAGGCGCCGTCCCGTGAGGGCGATTTCGCCGCGCGCGAGGGCGATCGCTTCACGCCGCCTCGGAGCCTGCCCAACTCCCGCAGTCGATCGGCGCGATCCGAGCGGGTCGAGCCGCGCTTTGACGACGACCACGACAATGAAGAGGTAGAGATGGCCGAGCGGCAGCCGCGTCGTCGCCGCAAATCCTCGAAGCGTCCGGCGAAGCGAGCCCGTCGGTCGAGCATGGGTCTGCTCGGCCGCCTCGTCTACTGGGGCGTGGTGCTCTGCATCTGGGGACTGATCGGCGTTGCCGGCGTCATTGGCTACACCGTGGCGACCATGCCTCAGATCGACGATTGGAAGGTGCCGACCCGTCCGCCCAACGTCGAAATCGTCGATGCGTCGGGCACGATCATCGCCAACCGCGGCGATACCGGCGGCGAGGAAGTGTCACTGTCCGAAATGTCGCCCTTCCTGCCCGAGGCGGTGGTGGCCATCGAGGACCGGCGCTTCTACCACCACTTCGGCGTCGACCCGATCGGCCTCTCGCGTGCGATGGTCACCAATCTCTTTGCCGGCTCGGTGGTGCAAGGCGGCTCGACGCTGACCCAACAGCTCGCCAAGAACCTGTTCCTGCAACCCGACCGCACACTGGAGCGAAAACTTCAGGAGGCGGTACTCGCGCTATGGCTGGAGTGGCGCTTCTCCAAGGACCAGATCCTGGAGATGTATCTCAACCGCGTCTATCTCGGCGCTGGCGCCTATGGCGTCGATGCGGCGGCGCGGCGCTATTTCGGCAAATCGGCCCGCCAGGTCAATCTGGCCGAAGCGGCCACCATCGCCGGTCTTCTGAAGGCGCCATCGCGCTACGCTCCGACCAACTCGCCCAAGCTGGCCGCCGAGCGCGCCAAGGTCGTGCTCGCCGCCATGGCCGAGCAAGGCTATGTCAATCGTGACGAGGCAGCACAGGCCTCAGCCGTCGGCGCTCCGTCAAAACCCAGCAGAAACGGGTCGGCGGCCAACTATGTCGCCGACTGGGTGATGGATCTGCTGCCCGGCTATGTCGCCCGCTATCATACCGACCTCGTCGTGACCACCACCATCGACGCCGGCATGCAGGCCGCGGCGGAGAATGCCATCCGCACGACGCTCGACAAGGAGGGCGTCAAGTACAAGGCGAGCCAGGGCGCCCTGGTCGCCATCGACAATGACGGCGCCGTCAAGGCGCTCGTGGGCGGCAAGGATTACGCGGCCAGCCAGTTCGACCGCGCCATCGAGGCGCGGCGCCAGCCGGGCTCGGCGTTCAAGCCGTTCGTCTATCTCACTGCCGTCGAGCACGGCTTTACGCCGGATTCCATCGTCGTCGACGAACCGGTCTCCATCAATGGCTGGACTCCCAAGAACTACGAGAATGAGTATCTTGGTCCCGTGACGCTGACCACGGCGCTGGCACGATCGCTGAACACCGTGGCGGCGCGCCTCACCGCAACGCTCGGGCCGGACAGCGTGGTCCAGACGGCCCGACGCGTCGGTATCGTGAGCCAGTTGCATGACAACCCGTCGATCGCCCTGGGGACAGGCGAAGTGACGCCGCTCGAGATCACCGCCGCCTATGTGCCCTTTGCCAACGGCGGCTGGGGCATCATTCCCTATCTCGTCGAGGATATCAGGACCAAGGACGGCAAGGTGCTGTTCCATCGCCAGGGCGACGGCACCGGCCGGGTGATCTCGGACGTCGTGGTCGGAACCATGAACCGCATGCTGTCCACGGTCGTCACCAACGGGACCGGTCAGAAGGCCGCGCTCCCGGACCGGCCGGTCGCCGGCAAAACCGGCACAAGCCAGGATTTCCGCGACGCCTGGTTCATCGGCTACACCAATGGCCTTACGGCCGGCGTCTGGCTCGGCAACGACGACAACACACCGACCAGGAAAGCCACCGGCGGCGCGCTCACCGCGCTGCTTTGGAATCGCTTCATGACCGAGGCGACTCGCGGGTTGCCCGCCCGGCCGCTTCCGGGCGTGGAGCTTGTGCCGCCCCCGACCAATGTCGGCGTCAGCTTTGCCGAGACCGACGGCTTGCCGATGCAAGGCCCCCAGCTGCCGGGTAATGCGCCGCCGCCGCTCAACGTGCCTGTGACGTCGGCGAGCCCGGAAGAAAAGGGGCTTTTGCAGCGATTGTTCGGAAACTGAGCCGGGAGTTCAGGGCTGTTGGTGCAGGCCGGCGCCATTCTTCTTCAGCCAATCCTTGGCCGCATCGGCAGCCGGGCAAAGGCCCTCGCAGATCGCCCAAAAGCGGTCGGAGTGGTTCATCTCCCTGAGATGGGCCACTTCATGAGCTGCCACGTAATCGAGCACGAAGGGCGGTGCCATGACGAGCCGCCAGGAAAAGGCGAGCACGCCTCGCGCCGTGCATGATCCCCAGCGAGAGCTCGTATCCTTGAGCCGGATGGCGCCGGGCCGCACGCCGAGCGCGGCAGCGTGGCCGGCCACCGCGGCGGTCAAGTCGGCGCGCGCTTGCTTCTTGAGATGATCGATCAAACGTCGGCGAACATGCGGTGCCTCGCCGGACACCTCAATGGCGGGACCGTCGTCGCTCGCGACAAGGCGAACGCCGCCACGCGACGATCCGGTGGGAATGACGCGATGAACGACGCCCCGGACGGAAACCGCCACCGGCACGTCCGGGACATCCGGGCGCGAAGCGAGCCGTTCGGCGATCCATCCGGCATGGCGAGCGACAAACGCCTTCGCCTCGGCGAGCGAGCCGCGGCGCGGGATGGTCACGATGGCCCCATCGCTCTTCCGATCGAGACGCAACGTATAACGCCGGGCGCGGGCATTTCGCCGCACCGTCACCTCGATCGCGCGATCACCGGCAAGGACGGGAAAGCTCGTCGGCGGCGAGCGCTTCTTTTCGGGAGTTTGCAGGAAGGGCAGACGAATCGGCATGACAACAGTGTAGGAGCAGCGCCAGTCACGACAAAGCCCCCACGCCGATGGGCGCGGGGGCTTGTGTCAGCCTGCCGGTCGTGGAGGGACCCGGACGAGGCTCTGTCAAGCGGTGGGGTTGCGGCTCGCCTTGAAGCGATCGAACTCTTCCTGATCCTTGGCGCGGCGCAGATTGGCCAGGAACTCGTCGAACTCGTCCCGCATCCGGTCGAGGGCTGCGCGTTCCTCTTCGAGGCGCTTCAGCTCAGCTTCCCGGTAGGCGTCAAAGGCGGTGTTACCGGTCGAGCCGGCACGGTAGTGTTGAAAACCACCGCGCTCGAAGCCAGCGCGGCGAGCGGCGCGTTCGAGGTCCGGGCGAAGGTCGTTCCAGCGGGCGCGCATGCGATCCCCCCAAAGTATATAGGCAAGTACTGCCAGGCCGATCGGCCAGAAGATCACGAAACCGACGATCATCGCCGCGATGGATAGCGGATGAAAGCCGGGTCTCATCACGCAGCTTCTCATTTTTCTTCCCTTTCGGAGTGTTCCGAGCAACGATACCGAAGTGGTCCCGGTCAAAGCCACCTTCAAGGGCGGGCGAGGACTTTTTTGGAACAGGGCTTGGAACCATTCTGATCTTGCATCTGCGAGCGGGGCTGCGCGCAAAACGATTCGGCGGCATGTACCGGGTTGATGTTCCGTGCTCGTTTCGGCCCGCAGCGCGCCGCATTGGCGATTCGTCTTGGTCCTCGCCTTTGGTCGGCGCACAGGGTGCGTCAAGCACGTAAAAAAACGCAAAAAGTGACCTGCTGACCACCCTCGGCGCGATTTTCAAGCAGCAGAAACGCTAACATCTGTGGTAAGACTAGGGGTGGAGCGGTTCTGAAGTGCGGGCGGTCTGGTGTGCCATTGCCTAGGTGATGGTGCGATGTGCCGGGTAAAAAAGACGAATTCTGCGGTGGAATAGCTCTCTTGAAACGAACTGGTTCGATGCAACTCTCCGCGGGCATCGGTCTGGAGCTATGTTTTGGCGGAGACGAGAAGACAGAATGGGTAAGGGTAAGGATTTCCGCCCGCCGCGGCGGCGTGGCGGATTTGATGACGACATGATGCCGTCGTTCGACATTCGTCCCGAGCGACCGGCGCGCAGTTTCGGCGGCCCTTCGCCGTATGACAGCGCCCCGCCGACCGGCCCGGTGGTCGAGGCGACGGTATCCTGGTTCAACCCGGAGAAGGGTTTCGGCTTTACCGCACTCACCGACGGTTCGGGCGATGCCTTCCTGCACATCGGCCAGTTGCAGGCCATGGGGCGCGACAGCGTTCCGCCGGGCGCAACGCTGAAGGTCCAGGTGGCCCAGGGCGCCAAGGGCAAGCAGGTTGTCAAGGTGCTCGAGGTCGACGAAACGACCGCGACGCCGCAGGCGCCGCGTGGTCCGCGTCCGGGTGGCTTCGGCGATCGCGGTCCGCGTCCGGGTGGTTTCGGCGGCGGTGATCGTGGCGGCTTCGGCGGAGGTGGTTTCGGCGCACCGCGCCCGCCCCGTCGGTCGGTTGACACCTCTTCGGCGACCCCGCTCGACGGTACCGTCAAGTGGTTCAACCCCGAGAAGGGCTTCGGCTTCGTGGCCGGCGAGGATGGTGGCAAGGACGTGTTCGTCCATATCTCCGTCCTGCAGTCGGCCGGCATGGGCCCGCTGACCGATGGTCAGCGCGTCGCCATGAAGATCGTCGAGACCCCGAAGGGGCGCGAGGCGGTCGAGATCAGCCTTCTCGACTGATCCTGACGCAATCAGAGATAACGGGCGGCGGCACTGGTCGTCGCCCGTTGTTTTTTGTCGTTCGGGCTCTTGAGGTAGCCGCAGCTCAGGCCGAGAACATCACTGTCGGCGTTTTCGGTTGTGCCTGCTCACGGCATGCGCACGACGAACAGTTTGCGCGTGGTTTCAACCACTTCCCATATGCCCGAGAATCCCGGTCGCAGGATGAAGCTGTCCCCGGTCCTCAAGACGCGCGGCGTCTCCTTTCCGGTCTCGTGCACGATGGACACCCCGGAAAGGATGGTGCAGAACTCCCACTCGTCATAGACGACGCGCCAGGCGCCCGGTGTCGATTCCCAGACGCCGGCATAGAGTTTCTCGGCGTCGCGCTCCTCGACGAGCCAAGTCCGGCTCCTCGGATTGCCCTTGATGATCCTGTCGGGATCGGGACCACCGTCGTCCGGCTCGACGGCAGTGAGATCGAAGCCGAGGAACAGTGCGTCGTCTTCCATCGCGAACCTCCCTTCAGCCGCCAAACCGCGGAGTTTGCCGGTTTCCGTCAGCCTATTCCGTATATGCGGGTGGCGTTGCGGTGAAACAGTTTCTCGCGCTCCGTTTCGCTGGCGCCTTCGACAAGCCTATATGTGGCTTCGATCCAGTCGGTCAGAGAGGCCCGCTGCGCGGACCACGGCCAATCGCTTCCCCAGACCACCCGGTCCCAACCAAAAGCTTCGATCGTGGTTTCCACCACGGGTCTCAGGTCGTCCACCGTCCAGTTTTCGCCGACTGTGCCGATGACGCCGGACACCTTCGCCACAATGCCCGGGCGTCGCGCCAGTTCGATCAGACCGGACTTCCAGGCCGTAAAAAGCTCCGGCCGCGAAGCCGAGCCACCGCCGCAATGATCGAGCACAAAGGACACGCCGGGGCAGGCATCGATGAGCTCCGCCGCGAGACCGAGCTGGTCGGCGCGAACGCAGATGTCGAATGTCAGCCCGGTATCGGCGAGGCGACCGACATTCTCGCGGAAAACATGCGTTCGAGAGAGATCATCCGGCACGACATGCAGGATACGGCGAAAACCTCGAATGAACGGATCGGCGCGTGCACGATCGACCAGTTCAGCGAAGCCGGATTTCTCGGGCCTCGCGTTGGAGATGGCGGCCCGAATGCAACGAACGGGATCGCCGGCGAGGCTGCGAACGAACTCGATCTCCCGATCGATGTCCTTTTCGACGACATCGACTTCCATGTGGAGGCAATCCGCAACGCCATGCGGGTGCGCCTCGGCGGCATAGAGCTCATAGGTCCAATCGCGCGCGGCAAGAGTGGGCTCGCTTCCAAGCCAGGGATAGGTGAGACTGTCCCGGTAGACGAGATGCAGATGCGTGTCGATCAGGCGCGTCGGAACGCTCATGGAAAAAAGCCTCGGGCAAGTGAGAAACGGCAGCCATTGTCCCGACAGTAAAGGAAAAAAGCGGCCTCAGAAGTCCGACGAAGGTTGCAAGGGGTGCCGTTTGCGGCCTTTCCGTCACCGGGCGCCTGCGGTAGAAGCAAAGACCGCTTGTTCTCCGGAAAGATCCTCATGAAGCTCATTCGTCATGGCGCAGTCGGCGCCGAGAAGCCCGGCCTCGTGGATGCGGCAGGCCGCTACCGCGATCTCGCCTCCCACATCGCCGACCTATCCGGAGCCGTATTGTCGAAGGCTTCCTTGGCCGAGCTAGCCGCCGTCGATTCCGAGAGCCTGCCACTGTTGCCGGCGGGCACACGCCTCGGTGCGCCTGTCGCCGGCACGCGCAACTTCATTGCCGTAGGCATGAACTATGCGGACCATGCCGCAGAGACGGGCGGCACCGTGCCGCCTGAACCTCTTCTGTTCAGCAAGGCGCCCAACTGCATCGTCGGACCGAATGACGACATCCTCATTCCGCCCGGTGCCACCAAGCTCGACTGGGAGGTCGAACTGGCCATCGTGGTCGGCGAGACCGCCTGGCAAGTCGAGGAAGCCGATGCCTTCGACCACATTGCCGGCTTCGTGCTTTGCAACGACGTCTCCGAGCGCGCGTTCCAGATGGAAGGCACCGGCCAGTGGCTGAAGGGCAAGAGCGCTCCAACGTTCGGCCCGCTCGGTCCGTGGCTGGTAACGCCGGACGAAATCGCCGACGTGCAGGCGCTCGCCATGGAACTCGACCTGAACGGTGCGCCGCGCCAGCGCGGCAATACGGCAACCATGGTGTTCGGCGTCCGAACGCTGGTGTCCTACATCTCTCGCTTCGTCAGGCTCGAGCCGGGCGATGTCATCACCACCGGGACGCCGCCGGGCGTCGGCATGGGCAGGAAGCCGCCGGAGTTCCTGAAGGCGGGCGACGTGCTGCGCCTTTCCGTCGAGGGGCTGGGCGAGCAGCGCCCGAAGGTGGCGACCTATTGAGCCATGCCTGGCTCTTACGCGGCCGTCGCCAGCGACTGCATCAACGACAGACGCGCCGACGAAAGGTGCAGCCGGCACGCGGCCTCGACGGCTTCCGGCCGACGCGTCTTGAGGGCCTCGATATAATCTAGGTGCTCCAAGATCGCCTTGCCGTTACGCTCGCGGGCGTTCGCCTTGTTCCATTGATAATGGTAATGGAAGACGATGGCGATGATGTCATAGAAGTCAATGATGAAGCGGTTGCCGGAAGCCTGCTGGATGAGGCGATGAAGGCGGTCGTCGAGTTCGGAAAACTCGAGATAGCGACTGTCGATATCGGCCAGCACTTCGACATGGGCGCGACGAAGGGCCTCCAGCTCTGCCCAGGCGGGGTCGTCTATCGGCAAGGCGGCAAAGGCAGCGGCCGACTTCAGCTCGAACATCTCACGGACATCGATCAGTTCCTCGGCGAACTGACGCGTGAAGCCTTTCAGCACCCAGTGGCTGTTCGGCCGCTTCTCGATCAGCCCGAAGCGACTGAAACGGATCAGGAACTCCCGCACGGACGTCGTGCCGACGCCGATTTCCCGGGCGAGCTCCAACTCGTTGATCTGCATGCCGGGCTCGGCACCGCCCACTAGAATGCGCTTCATGAAGGTGCGTTCGATCACGTCCGACAACGAGCTGGTCTCGTGCTCGGGAAAATAGTCGGACTTGGCCGGCGGCCGCTGCACAGCCTTCGAGCGCTTGTTCCATTCGATAAGGCCGGCCTCCACCATCTGGGAGAGTATGGAGCGGACCGTCGTACGGGAAACGCCGAGCAAACTGCAGAGTTCCGGTTCGGAGGGCAGGCTTTCGCCGACGACAAGCAGCCGCAGGCACCTGTTGTAGGCATCCTTGAACACGGTATTCTGCTTCGGCATGTTTACCTCGCGTCTGGCTTGCCTCTTCGTTGAGAGGCGTCGCCCACGGTCCCAATCGATAGGCCGAGCTTGCTTTCGAATCGTTGTCCGACAGGGGCTCACGACTGGCCGGGCAGCTCGTCCGAAGCCTGGGAGCCAGATGGCGCTAAGCCCTTCCGTCAAACGGCGCAACCTGCAGGCTGCACATTATCGACAAAGAACACAGAGCGAAACTGGTCTTTCGCGATAGGTTGCCGAACGCCGGAGACGCCGTTCTGGCATCGGTTGAGGCTCCGACACCCGCGCAGGCGGGTCGGGACTGGGCAAAGTCACGGCAGAAAATACAAGGGGGTCTACGGCCGCTGAACTTCAAACCACAGCTCTTATTCGGAATGCCAATAGTCACAAAGTCTACATATAGAATAAAAATTCCGAACTACATATTGGCCAAAAGTCGATATGCCCTTGTAACATATTGAAATATAAAACATTGGTTTGTATTGAAACGATATGAAATGTTCTGAGAAGTAGAAAATACGAAGGGTGGTCTGGACCATGAAACAAGTTCGTTTCATTTTTGCCTGAAATGAGGTAAGAAGCAGTTGTCCAACTTCGTATGACGGCGGCATTGGGGAATGCGGGCGGTGTCGACCAAAGGGTCGGTCGCCAGGGGCTTGCGGGCCTTGCGTCGCAAGGGAGTTTCGGCTAGTTGTCATCTGTCGCTGTTTTTTATCGATAAAGTCCGATGGCTGAGGAGCTTGGATCGGGCCTTATCGAGAGCGACGCTGATCTCGGGAGGATCGCATCATGAAAGCTGTTGGCATTACACGTCGCACGCTTGTCGCGCTGGCGGGCGCCGTCGCGCTGTCGGCCGTCGCTCCGGCCGCCGCTCAGGCGGAAGACTACACGATTCCGATCATCGTCAAGGACACCACCTCCTTCTACTGGCAGATCGTTCTGGCCGGCGCTCGCAAGGCCGGCGCGGATCTTGGCGTGAACGTGCCCGAGCTTGGCGCCCAGTCCGAAGCCGACATCAATGGTCAGATCTCGATCATTGAGAATGCCGTTTCGTCGGGCGCCAATGCCCTCGTCATCGCGCCGACCGAGTTCAAAGCCCTCGGCAAGCCGATCGACGAAGCCGCCAAATCGGTGCCGATCATCGGCATCGACTCGGCTGCCGACTCCAAGGCCTTCACGTCCTTCCTCACCACCGACAACGTCCAGGGCGGCCGTATCGCCGCCGATGGTCTCGCTGCCGCCATCGGCGCCGCCAATGATGGCAAGGTGGAAGGCGATGTTGCTCTGATCACCAACCTGCCGGGCGCCGGTTCGCTCGAGCAGCGCGCCCAGGGCTTCAAGGAACAGTTGGCCGCCAAATACCCCGGCCTCAAGCTGGTAGCCGACAAGGTCGGTGACGGTCAGGCGACCACCGCCCTCAACATCATGACCGACCTCCTCACCGCCAATCCGGACCTCAAGGGCGTGTTCGCCTCGAACCTGATCGCTGCCCAGGGCGCCGGTCAGGCCATCGCGGAGAACAAGCTGGGCGACAAGGTGGCGTTGATCGGCTTCGACAACGACGACAAGCTGGTCGGCTTCCTGAAGGACGGCGTAATCGACGCCCTCGTGGTTCAGGACCCCTATCGCATGGGCTACGACGGCATCAAGACGGCGCTCTCCGCTGTCAAGGGTGAGAAGGTCGAGGCCTTCGTGGACACCGGCGCCAATCTGGTAACCACGGCCAACATGAACGAGCCGCGCGCCCAGGAACTGCTGTATCCGAAGGTGAAGTGAGCCCGGCTTCGGCGTTCGACTGGCTCCACGCGGGCCAGCCGGACGCCGAGGACGTTACGCCGAACCTTATCGGCGCTCCTGCATGCCGAACCGACCAGTGGTTCGCCGCCCTTCCCGACCGATGTCGAGGCGCGGCCGGAGCTGGGGTGGCCGCATGCCTGGCATTTCCAACTGACGCGGGTCGATCATGGTCGGAACCAATCCCCACGGGCAGGCGGCCGAAACCGCCGTCGCCGCCGCGAACGTGCCAATTCTCGAACTACGGGGCCTCGAGAAGCGCTATGGCGCCACGCACGCACTCAAGCCCGCAGATCTCACCTTCGTCCGAGGCGAAATCCACGCGATTGTCGGCGAAAACGGTGCCGGCAAGTCGACGCTCATCAAGCTTCTGACCGGCGTCATCACCCGCACATCGGGAGAGGTTCTCTGGGAGGGCCAGCCGGTCGCGTTGGCCACGCCACATGAGGCAATCGAGTTCGGCATCAACGCGGTCCACCAGGAGGTGGTACTCTGTCGCCATCTGACGGTTGCCGCCAACATGTTCCTCGGCGACGAAGACGTCGGCTTCGGGCTGCTGCGCAAGGGCGAGATGACCCGGAAGGCGCAGTCGATCCTGGACGATCTCGGCTTTCAACTGCCGGCGCACGTTTTGCTGGGCGACCTCACCATCGGACAGCAGCAGCTGATCGCCACCGCCCGCGCCTCCATTCGCGGCACCCGCTTCCTGATCTTCGACGAGCCGACTGCTTACCTCACCCGGACCGAGGCAGCACAGCTCTTCGCACTGATACGTCGCCTCAAGGAGCGAGGCGTCACCATCGTCTACATCAGCCATCGCCTCGAGGAGGTGTTCGAGCTGTCGGATCGCGTGTCAATCCTTCGCGACGGCACGCTGGTTGGAACGCGCATCACGGCCGAGACCAACGAGACAGAGCTGATCTCGCTCATGATCAACCGCTCGCTCGAACAGATCTACCACAAGGAGTTCTTCCCGGCCGGCGACCTGCTGCTCGAAACGAAGAATCTCAGTGGGCCCGGTTTCCGCGACGTGTCGCTGAGCGTCCGTGCGGGCCAGATCGTCGGTCTCTACGGACTGATCGGAGCCGGTCGCTCGGAGTTCGTGCTGTCGCTGTTCGGGCGCCACCGCAAGACCGGAGGTAGCATCTTCTGGCAAGGCAAGGAGGTGGACATACGCTCCGAACGTCAGGCGATGGACCTCGGCATCGCACTCGCCCCGGAAAGCCGGCGCGATCAAGGCCTTTGCATCAACCTGCCGGTCGGTTTCAATCTCAATCTGCCGATCTTTCCGCACATCACCATGGCCGGTCTGGTGCCGTTCTCCGCCGACCGGCAGCGGGCCGAGAGGCAGATCAGCGACCTTCAGGTGAAGACGTCGGGGCGCGGAGCGTTGGTGTCGTCGCTGTCAGGCGGCAACCAGCAGAAAATCGTCATCGGCAAGTGGCTCAACCATGGAGCACGGCTGTTCATCTTTGACGAACCGACCGTCGGCGTCGATGTTGGCACCAAGGCGGAGATCTATCGCCTTCTGGCGCGTCTTCTCGCAGAGGGCGCCGGCATCATCCTGATCTCGTCCTACCTGCCCGAGGTCTATGAGCTCGCCGATGAGCTGCACGTTTTCCGGCGGGGCGAGGACGTCGCACGGCACGCCTACCATGCGGCGAGCCACGAGGAAATTCTGTCCGAAGCGATCGGTGTGTGAACGGGGAGCGTTCACGGGGGAGAAATACATGTCCACGGATACCAAGTCGGCGGCGGTCGTCCGCAAAAGCAGCGCCAACTGGCTGTTCGGCCTGACGCTGCTGGGACTTCTGCTCGCGATGTGCATCGTCTTGAGCCTGACGACCAAGAGCTTCATGACCGAAGCCAACATCATGAACCTGATGCGCCAGGGGTCGATGATCGCCATTCTGGCCGTCGGCGAGACCTTCGTCATCATTACCACCGGCATCGACCTGTCCGTCGGCGCGGTGGTCGGCTTCTGTACCGTCATCGCGGCGTGGCTGCTAACCCACGATTTCTCCATCTTCGCGACGGTGATCATCACCTTGGGCGTAGGCGTAGCAATCGGCATGTTCCACGGCTTCGGCATCGTGCAGATGGGGTTGCCGCCTTTCATCATCACCTTGGCAACGCTGACCTCCCTGCGGGGCATCGGCCTCCTCGTCACGAACGGCGCCACGATCAACATCGTCAACGACACCTTCACCGAGTTCTCGCGCAACGACTTCGTGGGGCTGCCAAACCTGTTCTGGATGGTGATTCTGGTCGGAGTGCCCGCCTACATCTTCCTCCACCACAGCCGTTATGGCCGCTATATCTTCGCCGTCGGCTCCAACATGGAGGCGGCCCGCCTTTCCGGCGTCAACGTCAAGCTGACCGTCTACCTGGCCTACACACTGTCTTCGACTTGCGCCGCCTTCGTCGGACTGCTGCTCGCCGCCCGTATCGGCGTCGGAAACGCCATGCAGGCCGACGGCTGGGAGCTCCAGGCCATCGCGTCGTCGGTGATCGGCGGCACGTCGCTGTTTGGCGCCGTTGGCTCGGTCCATGGCCCGCTGATCGGGGCCTTCATCCTCGCAACCATCAACAACGGCGCCAACCTCTTGAACGTCAACTCGTTCTGGCAGCGCATCATCACCGGCTTGCTGATCATCCTGATCGTCTACTTCGACCAGTTGCGCCGTCGTCGCGGCTGAGGTCCGAGGCAGGAAGCGACCGACCAAACGCAAAGGCGGCGGAGCCCGGGGTTCCGCCGCCTTTGCTTTTCATCTCGCCGCAGCATCAGGACGCGTGAGCGATCTCACCTTTGGCGCTCGCCTCGAGCAGTGTCTCGAGATCGGCAGGCCTCAATGGCTTGGACAGCCAAGCGTCGAACAGCCCATCTTCGCAACGCGCCCTGGTTTCCGGCAGCGCATCGGCCGTCAGCGCGGCGATCACCGGCTGCCGGCCGTCACGGTCGGCGATCATCGCGCGGATGCGGCGAGCCGCCTCGATGCCGTCCATTTCGGGCATGTGCAGGTCCATCAGCACCACGTCGAAACTGCCGCCCGACGACAGCATGGCGGCGGTCGCCGTCAGCGCCTTCTGGCCGTCCGCCCCCAGCGTCACGGCATGGCCGGCCTTCTCGACCAGCGCCCTGCCAAGCAGCAGGTTGATCTCGTTGTCGTCGCAGAGCAGCACCGAGAGACGATGCGCAGGAGGAGGAGGCTCGGTGGCGGTCGGCTCGGCCGCCGCTGCGAACTGACCGTGACCGAGCAAGGTCTCGATGACTGCGGAAAGAGACCGCGCCCTGACCGGCTTGACCAGATAACCGCCGTAGCCGGCAGCTTGCAATTCCGGGAGCATCGGTCGTTCGGCCGCGCTGATCAGAATGCCGACCGGTGTCGACGAGAAAGCGCGAATTCGCTCGATGACCGCCAGCGGATCGCCAGCGGCGGCGTCGATAAGGACGGCATCGGGCTGCCAGGAACCTACGACTTCCTGCTCGATATCCTTCTGGGTGGCAAGGGTGACGTCGGCGCCGGCGTCGAAAAGCCGACGGATCAGGAACGGACCTTCGATGAGGGCATGTGACACGACCAGGATACGACGGCCTGCGAACCGACGATCGGTCGGGGCGGGGGCGGCCGGCGCCGGGATCGATGTGTCATCCTTCGTAGCGAAGCTGGCCGCGAGCAAGGCCAAGGCGGCGCGCGCGCCGACAGCATCGCTGGAGGAGGGCGCTTCCGCCTCGTCCGGCGCTTCGACCGGAGCGGGCTGAGCCGGAGCAACCGTGCCGACGGGCATGCTTGCCTCGATCAGCGGAAAGCGGAGAACGAAGCTGAAACTCGCCCCCTCGCCTGGCGTCGATATCAGGCGAATGTCGCCTCCCATCAACCGCGTCAACTCGCGAGCGATGGCCAGGCCAAGGCCGGTGCCGCCGTGAGAGCGGGCCGGACCGGGATCGGCCTGTTCGAACTCACCGAAGATGCGCTGCTGGTCGGCCTCGGCAATGCCGATGCCCGTATCGCGTACCAGGAAGGATACGCCAACCGTATCCTCCGCCTCCTCGACCATTTGCAGTTCGATGGCGACGCCGCCCTCGGCGGTGAACTTGATGCCATTGCCGGCAAGATTGAAGAGCACCTGTCGGACGCGAGTGGGGTCGGCCTGGACGAGACGATCGAGTCGCGGATCGATGTAGGCCGCCAGTTCGATCCCCTTCATTTCGGCGCGCGGCGCCATGAGCTCGACGAGATCCTCGACAACGGCAACGAGCGAGGTCGGCTCAAGCTGCAGACTCAGGCGTCCAGCCTCGATCTTCGAGAAATCCAGAAGGTCCTCGATCAGCGTGAGCAACGCTTCGCCCGAAGTCTCCACGGCACGTGCGTAGGTTCGTTGCTCGGCGGACAGCGGCGTTTTCTGCATCAACGCGGTCATGCCGAGGATGCCGTTGAGCGGCGTGCGGATCTCGTGGCTGACCATGGCGAGGAAGCGGCTCTTGGCGGCGCTCGCCGCCTCCGCTTCGTCGCGCGTTTTCTCAAGTGCCGCTTCGATCGCCTTCCGCTCGGTGATGTCGCGGCCCAGCGTGCGGGTTCCCGTCATCCTTCCGTCTTCGATGATCGGGGCCTCGGAGAACGAAAACCAGCGGGGACCGTCGATCGTCTCGATGCGGATATCACCGGCGAGGCGATTTGGGCCTTGTCGAACCACGCCGTGGCCCGATAGGGCCGCGAGGGTCGTCAGGCGGCGGCGCAGTTGCTGCCACGGGTCGGCCCGCAGCTGCCGTGCATCATGCGAGACGACGTCGGAGGCCTCGAACAACTCGCCGGCAGCTAGGTCGGCTGCAAATGTGGAATAGTCGAGACCGACAAAGGCGCCGGGCGGTTGACCGAGCCGCGCGGTGGTCGCCGGACTGGTGGAGGTGATCCGACCGGACGTATCGCAACGGATGACCAGATCGCCGAAGCCGTCGCCTTCCTCGGCCGAGCCAACGGCGGCATCGTAGAGACGGCCGATATCGCGCCGGGCTGAACGGCGACCCGCTTCAAACAATGCGCCGCCGCAAGCGATGGCCGCAGCGGCCACGAGCAGCGCCGGTGAAGCGACAAGCGACAGCAGAACGGTGCCCGCCGCCGCGGTCAGGGCTAGCGCCGCCGCGGTCAGAAACAGGCTACGGCGCCAGCGGGCAGACGACTTGCGCAACCGTCCGGCAGACGGGCGAGGCGGCGAGGAGTCTTCGGGCGAAGCGTGCGGTTGGTCGGTCATGTCCGTCCCGAAGGTGCGGCGCGATCGTGCGACGTTCCCGACAAGGGAGTGCGTCCACCCGGCCGCTCTCGACAGGGCACGCAAAGGCTAGGCTGGCAAGGTTGCCAATCGGTTGATGGTCCGGCGAAATTCGATAATTCGATGGAATGGCGCGGCTTTACGGATCGATCCGGCCGCTGCGCCGGGCATTGAGCGGCCCGAAGCCTGGTGACCTCCGCAAGGATCCCGCCTCAGTCTGCCGGGCGCCTCACGAGCAGTACGGTTCCCGCAGGATCGGATGTCCAGTGACCGGCCACATCGTCCAGTGGCTCCAGCTCGTCGCGTCGCGGGCTGGCCAACGCGGCAATCGCGCCGGCCGGGTCGTCGGAGAACAACTCCAGCCAGACGTCCACCTGGGATTGGTGAGGAACGCAATCGATCCAGAGCGTCATGTCGCCGAAGCGAAAGCCGATGCTCGCATCAAGTTCGCGCACGACCTCCAGCCCGACGCGATCCCTGTAGAACGCGACCGTCTCATCCCAGCGATGCAACGGCACCTTGATCGCGATGTTTCTTCCCGGGGTCACCTTCAACCTGCTGTCAAGCGCACTCATCATCGCACGTTCTCCATCCGAAACCAGTGCCCAGAAGTTCGGGACACCCTCACCAGAAATCCGCAGCGTGAGCGCGGCGAGGTGCGAGTGCCAGCCACCGCCGAAGTTGAGGACGTCCTCCCGCCCGCGCAACCTCGAATGGGTCAGGACCAGCCGCGTGCCCTCGCCGTCGGCGAAGAGGCGTATTTCAACTTCGCCAGCCGCGCCGTTTTCCCAGGTGAACAGAATGCGATGCGGCGACTCGAAAGCCAGAATGCGCTCCGTCCAGCTTTGACCCACGAAATCAAGATACTGCGATGGCGTGGGAACCGACTGATCAGACAGCCGATCGTGATCCATGGTGAAACCGATGGTGCCTTCGGGACGCAGATCGTCGGGGGCTGCCATGAACCAGCGCGCTCTGAGGTCGGGATCGACGATGAACTGCCAGACCCGCTCGACGGAAGCATCGAGACGGCGTTCCAGAACAAGCTGTGAGGTCGAGATGCGGTCGGCCAAGGTCCTGTCCTTTCGATGCGAGCGGCCCAGGAAAGGCACCTCCTACTGAGGTTTTTCGTTCAGAGCCGCCTCCAGGGCATCCAGCCGGTGCGTCCAGAAACCCTCCCAACGACGCAGCCACTGTTCGGCGTCTCGAAGAGGGGCGGCTTCCAACGTACAGACCTGTTGACGCCCAACCTTGCGGCGGCGAACCAGGCCGGCGCGAACCAGAACGCCGACATGCTTGGACGCTCCGGCAAAGCTCATCGCGTGCGGGGCCGCAAGTTCACCGATCGATTTCTCGCCCGTCGACAACGCCGCGAGCATCGCCCGGCGCGTCGGATCGGCGAGAGCCGTAAAGGTCGTATCGAGATTTCGTTCAACCATGTGGTTTTATATCTGACCAGATCGACATGGTCAACCATGTGGTTTTATAACCCATGCTGTCCAGTTTCGGGACGGGCTTGCGTGACACGAGAATAGCGGCGAACTGCACCTCGGGAGCCGTGTCACGCGCCGCCTTGGAGCGTCGTTAACGTCCATCCAATCCGGGTGGGTCTGTCTGCTACCTGGAATGCCATTCGATCCGACAAATCAGGTCGGCACCCTAATAAGCTCTTGTTTATGAGCCATCATCGATCCTCGTTTCACTCCGGTCGGATGATGTCCATGTCGCCGCAAGCGGTTACGCCGCCATCACCCGCCGGTCGGGACCGGTCCGATAGGCGAGGGCCTCCCCGACATGCAGGCGGCCAACGCTGTCCGCCCCATCGAGATCGGCAAGCGTCCGGGCAACCTTGAGGACGCGATGATAGCCGCGCGCCGAGAGAGACAGCCGTTCGGCAGCCTGTTTCAGCAATGCCAATCCGGTGCTGTCGGGCTCGGCAACGCCGTCGATCACGGCCGCCGGCGCCGTGGCGTTGGTGACCGAGGAATCCAGACCGAGCGAGACGTAGCGCTCGGACTGGATGGCACGGGCCGCCGCGACGCGGGCGGCAACCGCCGAAGATGGTTCACCGCTCCGACGCGCGCCGATCAGGTCGGACGCCGAAACGGCCGGCACCTCGACCGTAAGATCGAAGCGGTCGAGCAGTGGTCCGGAGATGCGCTCCTGGTACTCGGCAGCGCAGGCCGGGCCGCGACGACAGGTGTGGCCCGGTGTCCCGGCAAGGCCGCAGCGGCAAGGGTTCATGGCGGCAATAAGCTGGAAGCGGGCCGGGTAGGTAACGCGGTTGTTGGCGCGAGCGATCACCACGTCGCCGGTTTCGAGCGGCTGGCGCAAGCTGTCGAGTACCGCCGGATTGAACTCCGGCAACTCGTCGAGGAAAAGCACACCGCGATGGGCCAGCGAAATTTCGCCCGGTTTTGCCCGCACGCCGCCACCGACCAAAGCCGCCATCGAGGCCGAGTGATGCGGCGAACGGAAAGGTCGACGATCGGATAACCGGCCGTCGGCGAGCGTGCCGGCAATCGACGCGATCATCGAGATTTCCAGGAGTTCCTGCGGGGTCAGCGCCGGCAGGATGGACGGCAGGCGGCTCGCCAGCATCGACTTGCCGGACCCCGGCGGGCCGACCATCAGAAGATTGTGGCCGCCAGCCGCCGCGACTTCGAGAGCCCGGCGGGCGCTTTCCTGTCCCTTGACATCGGCGAGGTCCGGTAGCGCGCCCATGGCATCGGCGACTTTGGGCTCGGGCCGAGACAGTACCTGAGTCCCTTTGAAGTGATTGACGACGGCGATCAGGCTGATGGGCGCGAGGATCGGCATTTCGGCGTCGGCCCAGGCGGCTTCAGGACCCGAAGCGCGCGGGCACATCAAGCCCAAGCCCTCGGCGTTGGCGGCAATCGCCGCCGGCAATACGCCGGCCACCGGCGCGATGGTGCCATCGAGGGAGAGTTCGCCGAGCACGATGTAGTCGGAGAGAGCATCGGCCGGCAGGGCGCCCATCGCCACCATGAGAGCGAGCGCTATGGGCAAATCGTAATGGCTGCCCTCCTTGGGCAGGTCGGCTGGCGCCAGATTGACCGTGATGCGTTTGGCCGGCAGGGCGAGCCCGGAGGCGGCGAGCGCCGCACGGACGCGTTCGCGGCTTTCCGTAACCGCCTTGTCGCCGAGACCGACGATGTTGAACAACACTCTACCCGGCCCCATGTGGACCTGAACGTCGACGGGCGTCGCCTCGACGCCTTGAAAACATACGGTCCTGACGTGCGCGACCATTGTTCGATCTCCCGAGCCGCCACAACCTAAGCGGACGCTCCAGCACCTGTCAAGAACGAGAAGGGAACAAATAGAGGTCATTCGTTCCTACGAATTGACGGACAAGGACGAGGCATCGGGTGGTGTAGGCCTTTGGACCTTTTGGCATTGCCTTCTTCGTTGTCGTCTCCTAAAAGAGACGAATGGATACTTTTGAAGACGAGACCGGTGCCCGACTTGCCGCTCGCATTCGCCTCGAACGCGAGGGACGTGGTTGGTCGTTGGCCGATCTCGCGGCGCGTTCCGGTGTCGGCAAGGCGACCATTTCAAAGATTGAGCGCGGTGACGCCTCGCCGACCGCCGGCGTGCTGGTTCGTCTCGCGGCGGCCTTCGACCTGACGCTTGCGAGCTTGTTGGTTCGCGCCGAGGCCGGCGCCGGTCGTCTGATCCGGGCTTCCGATCAGGCGGTCTGGCGCGATCCGGACACCGGTTATCTGCGTCGGCAGGTGTTTCTCCGCCCCGATCATCCACTGGAGCTGGTCGAAGTCACCATGCCCCCCGGCAAAAGCGCCGTGTTGCCCGCCGCCTCCTACGCCTTCATCCGCCAGGTGGTCTGGTTGATCGAGGGCGAGCTCGTCATCACCGATGCGGACGGGCGGCATCGTCTCGCCGCTGGCGACTGCCTGGGCTTCGGGCCGCCGGCCGACGTCACGATTTCGAATGAGAGCGATGTACCGGCCCGCTATGTCGTGGCGCTGACGAGGAGCTGACATGTCGAACATCACCATCCACCCGCTCGACCTTGGCGCCGCCACGGTCGACGCGCTGGCGACCATGATCGTGGAGACGGTTGCCGGTGGCGGCTCGGTCAGCTTCATGCATCCGCTTGCCATGGATGACGCGCGGGCGTTCTGGCGGGGATCGCTGACCGCCGCCGAGAAGGGCCAGCGCGTCATACTCGGTGCCTTCGACAGAGAGATGCTGGTCGGCACACTGACCTTGCTGCTCGACTGCCCTCCCAATCAGCCGCACCGGGCGGAGTTCGCCAAGATGATGACGCGACCGAGCCATCGGGGCCAAGGCATCGCCACCGCGCTGATCGGCGCGGCGGAACGGGTTGCCCGGGACAGGGGCCGAACGCTGATCGTGCTGGACACGGCAAGCGATGGCGGCGCCGGGCCACTTTACGAGCGCTGCGGCTTCCGCCTCGCCGGAGAGGTGCCCAACTACGCACTGAAGCCGCATGGCGGCTACACCGGCACGCTGTACTACTACAAGGAGCTGGCTCAGCTGAGCTGACCACGCCTTAGTTCGTAGAGCATGACGCCAGTTGCCACCGCCAGATTGAGGCTGTCGGCACGACCCGCCATCGGGATCTTCACGCGGACATCGCAGGCCGTCGTCATGTCCTCGGTCATGCCGGCCTGCTCGTTGCCCATCACCAGCACCGTCGGGGCCTGACTTTCGACCTGGCGATAGTCGTGCGTCGCTTTCAGATGCGTGCCGACGAGACGAACGCCTGCGGTCTTGGCCCAAGCGAAGAAAGCGTCGCGTCCGGTTTTCACCAGCGGCACATGAAACAGAGAGCCCATGGTGGCGCGCACCGTCTCGAAAGAGAACGGATCACAGGTCTCGCCGACCAGGATGACGCCCTTGGCGCCCACTGAATCCACGGTGCGGATGATGGTGCCGAGGTTGCCGGGATCCCGCACCTGTTCCAGCGCCACCCAGACCTCGCCCTCGCCCACCTTGACGTCGGTCAGCGGCTTCAACCTCTGGCCGAACACGCCGACCACCATCTGCGGGTTGTCGCGATGGGTGATCTTGGCAAGCACCGCCTCGCCCATCTCCAGCACGTCGCCACCGCGCGCCCTGACGGCCGCGGCGGCTTTCGCAACATGCGGCTGGTCGCGCACCGCCGGAGCGTAGGCGATGGCGGCGATCGGCCAGTTCTCTTCCAGCGCATCGGTAACGAGTTTCAGGCCCTCGCCTATGAAGCGGCCCGTTTCCTCGCGCACCTTCTTCATCGCCAAGGCCCGGATGTCCTTGACGAGCGGGTTGGTGAGCGAGGTGATCTGCCGGACGGCGCCGGGCGCCCTTTCCCTGTCGGCCATGGTTCAGGCTCCGAGAAAACGTGAGAACATCGAGGTGGCGAGCAGTCGGCCCGGCTGTGTGGGATCGCCGGTTTCGCGGACTGCGAGCTCGCCCGATGAAAGCGTGCCGGCCCGGTGGCCGAGGAGATCGGCGGTGATCTCGTGGATGGACAGGAACGAAGCGCGGATGGCATAGGCCGTCAGCACAGCGAAGGACGGCCCCGGCGCCAGGATCTGCCGCGTCAGGTCCAGCAGGTGCGGCAGGTCGGCTTCCAACGACCAGACCTCGCCGTCCGGACCGCGGCCAAAACGCGGCGGGTCGAGCAGAATGCCGTCGTAGCGCTTGCCGCGACGCACCTCGCGTTCGGCGAATTTGACGGCATCGTCGACGATCCAGCGGATTGGCGCAGCATCGAGGCCGGCGAGCGCCTGGTTCTCGCGTCCCCAGGCCACCGACTTCTTGGAGGCGTCGACGTGGGTCACTTCGGCGCCAGCCTCGGCCGCGATCAGCGAGGCGATGCCGGTATAACCGAAGAGATTGAGAAGCTTCGGCTTCTCAGGTTCGCGATGCGCCTTGAGGCGCTCGGCCATCCAGGTCCAATGGGCGATTTGCTCGGCGAAGATGCCGACGTGACGAAAGGCGGTCAGCTGGCAGACGATCGGCAGGTCCATCACCCGCATTTCCCAGGCAGTGCCGATGCCGGGCTCGGTGCGCCAGCGGCCGGGACCATCCTCCTCGACATCGCCCGTGAACGCGGCGCCGGCGGCTGCCCAGACCGACGGTGCGAGCCGGCGCGGCCCCATGGCCTGCGGCTCTGGCCTTATGACGGTGAGGGCCCCATAGCGCTCGAGCTTCTCGCCCTCGCCCATGTCGAGAAGGCGGTAATCGTCCCAGCCCTCGGTGACCAAGAGCGAACCGACCTCTTCGCGGGCGAGACGCGGGCCAAGAACGGCAGGCATCGGCCGTTTCGGGGTCGCGGCGCCCGACGGACGCGCCGGACCGCGAGGTTCGTGTCCGCGCAGTTCCTGTCGTTCCGTCTCCTTGCCGGAAGCCTGGGGCTTGTTCGGCTTGCGGAATGGAGGGCGACCAGCACGAGAAGCGGGCTTTACGGGGGAGGGCGGCTTGGCCAAGGCGGATTGTCCGGCAAAATGGGTCTTCGGCCCCTTATACACGCCCCTTGGCCGGAATGAAGCGCCGCTTTCCCGCCGCATCTCGCTCGCCGCCCTTTACGGAGCTTCCCCGACAGGGATACAAGGGCGCAACCCTGCGGAGCCCGCGCGTTCCGCTCCCGTTGATTATGGAGAAGTCATGCGCCCGTCCCGTCGTGCTCCCGACGAACTGCGTCCCGTCAGCCTCGAGCGGGGCGTGTCGCGCCACGCCGAAGGTTCCTGCCTCGTCAAGTTCGGCGACACCCACGTGCTCGTCACCGCCTCGGTCGACGAGAAGGTGCCGCCGTGGCTGAGGGGCGGCGGCAAGGGCTGGGTGACAGCCGAGTACGGCATGCTGCCGCGCGCCACCGGGGAGCGCATGAAGCGCGAGGCGGCGGCCGGCAAGCAGTCGGGCCGGACCCAGGAAATTCAGAGACTGATCGGCCGCAGCTTGCGCGCCGTCGTCGATCTGATCGCTCTCGGCGAGCGGCAGATCGTCATCGATTGCGACGTCATCCAGGCCGACGGCGGCACCCGCACCGCCTCGATCACCGGTGCCTACGTGGCGCTTTACGACGCCATCGAATGGATGCGTCGGCGCAACCTGGTGCCCGCCCAGGCCAAGGTGCTGCGCGACCATGTCGCAGCCATCTCCTGCGGCATTTCCGACGGCGTGCCGGTGCTCGATCTTGACTATATCGAGGATTCCTCGGCCGAGACCGACGCCAACTTCGTGATCACCGGCTCCGGCGGCCTCGTCGAGATCCAGGGCACGGCCGAGGGCGCGCCGTTTTCCGAGGACGAGCTGCAAAAGCTGCTCACCCTCGCCAAGGGCGGCATCGCCCAGCTGATCGAGCTGCAGAAAGCGGCCATCGCGTCCTGAAGGGGCTGGATATGACCGAACAGCGCCGCATCGACGGCAAACGTCTCGTCGTCGCCACGCACAACAACGGCAAGCTCAGGGAGTTCTACTTCCTGCTGGGCGGCCTTTCCATCGAGCTCGTCTCGGCTGGCGATCTCGGCCTGCCGGTGCCGGTCGAAGATGGCGAGACCTTTGTCGACAACGCCCGCATCAAGGCGCTGGCAGCCGCTCGCGCCGCCGGCGAGGTGGCGCTTGCTGACGATTCGGGCTTGTGTGTGGAAGCCCTTGGCGGCAAGCCGGGCGTCCACACCGCTGATTGGGCCGGGCCGGACCGTGACTGGTCGATGGCCATGCGTCTTGTCGAAGAAGAACTCTACAAAATCGGCGCGACGACACCGGATCAACGGCGAGGCACCTTCGTCTCACTCCTCTGCCTCGCCTGGCCGGACGGCCATACCCAGGAGTATCTCGGCACGCGTGACGGCACGCTCGTCTGGCCGCCGCGCTCGGGTGACTTCGGCCATGGCTACGACCCCGTTTTCATGCCCGACGGCGAAACAAGGACCTATGGCGAGATGACCGAAGCGGAAAAGCACGGCTCCATCTGGGGCGCGCCGGGACCGCTCTCGCACCGGTCGCGGTCGCTGAAGCTGCTCGTCGAGGGCGCCTTCCCCATCGGCTTCGGGCCGCGCGGGTGAGCCGATGAGCGATCGGGATCTTCTTTCGGGGGTGGAAGCGGCGGCTACGGGCACGCCTGACATCGGGTTCGGTGTTTACGTCCATTGGCCCTTCTGCGCCCGCAAGTGTCCCTATTGCGACTTCAACAGCCACGTCCGTCCCAAGGGGATCGACGAGGCCGGTTATCTCGCCGCCATGGAGCGGGAAATCGCCGCCCACGCCCGCCTGACGCCGGGACGTAGGGTAACGTCGGTGTTCCTCGGTGGCGGTACGCCTTCGCTGATGAAACCGGAAAGCGTCGGCCGTCTGCTCGATCTGATCGGTCATCATTGGCAGATGGCCTCCGATGCCGAGATCACGCTGGAAGCCAATCCGTCGTCGGTGGAAGCCGAGCGTTTCCGTGGCTATCGCTCGGCGGGCGTCAACCGCCTCTCGCTCGGCGTGCAGGCACTCAACGATGCCGATCTGAAGTTTCTTGGCCGGTTGCACAATGTCGGTGAGGCACTGCGTGCCCTCGAATTGGCGCGCGAGACCTTCCCGCGTCTCTCCTTCGACCTGATCTACGCCCGCCCCGACCAGCGTCCCGACGCCTGGGAGGCGGAGCTTCGGCAAGCCATCGGTTTTGCCGCCGACCATCTGTCGCTCTACCAGCTGACCATCGAGCCGGACACCGCCTTCGAGAAGCTCTACGCCGCCGGAAAGCTGGTGGTGCCCGATGCGGACGCAGCCGCCGATCTCTATGAGTTGACGCAGACGGTTGCCGGAGCGGCCGGCCTGCCGGCCTATGAAATCTCCAACCACGCGGCGCCGGGCGGCGAAAGCCGGCACAATCTCCTCTACTGGCGTTACGGCGAATATATCGGTCTCGGCCCCGGCGCCCACGGCCGCATCGTCCACGGCGACGACCGCGGCCGCCTCGCCACCATTGCCGAGCGCAACCCGGAAGCCTGGATGCGGCGTGT
>JAUVXG010000094.1 GCA_030603685.1 Pleomorphomonas sp. | reverse complement strand
TTCATAGCCGCCGGTTACTCCGGTCAGGGCGACATGCTCGCGCCCTTCGTCGGCCATGTCATCGCCGAGTCGGTGTGTGGCAGCATGTGCCCGTACGATGCGTTCGCCAAGGTGCCGGTCATGACATGCACCGGCGGCACGCTTCTTCGCTGGCCGACCCTCGTCGCCGCCATGACCTGGTTCAAGCTGCTCGACAGCATCTGACCGGATCCGGCCCGCTTTCCCGAGTGAAATGGGCTGCTTTTTCGTGGCCTTTCAACAAAGCGCCGGCGGCGGGATGTTTTTTCCGCTGCCGCCGCGCTTTTTGAAATGATGACGCAGGCCCACGGCCGGCCGATCGACTATGTGTCAATCAGGACTGCTAGCCTCGCGGACACCGGAACGCCAATGCCCGATATTCTGACCGCCAACCGACTTCACGACGGCGACGTCGTCTATCGCACCGCCATGGGCGATTGGGTCGCCGACGTGGACACTGCCGAGCTGATCGACGACGCCGAGCAGCTTGCGGAAGCGGAAGCCGCGGCGCAGGCCGACGTCAAGGCTTCCAAAGTGGTCGACGTTGCCAAGATTCCCGTCGTGGTGGCGGATGGCCGTGTCGTGCCAAAGCGCCTTCGCGAGCGCATTCGCGCTTTCGGCCCCACGGTCAAGTCCGACCACCGGCCCGGTGCCGTCTGAGGGAGGAAGTCGCCATGTATCGGTACGACGAGTTCGACGCCACCTTCGTTCGTCAACGTGTCTCTCAGTTCGCCGACCAGGTGGACCGTCGTCTCAAGGGCGAGATCACCGAGGACGAGTTCAAGCCGCTGCGGTTGATGAACGGCGTCTACCTCCAGCTTCACGCCTACATGCTGCGCATCGCCGTGCCCTATGGAACGCTGTCATCCAGGCAGATGCGCCGCCTCGCCCACATCGCCCGCACCTACGACAAAGGCTACGGCCACTTCACGACCCGGCAGAACATCCAGTTCAACTGGCCGGCGCTCAAGGACGTGCCGACCATCTTGTCCGAGTTGGCCGAAGTGGAGATGCACGCCATCCAGACCTCGGGCAACTGCATCCGCAACGTGACCGCCGACCATTTCGCCGGCGCCGCCTTCGACGAAGCCGACGATCCTCGCCCCTACGCTGAAATCCTGCGCCAGTGGTCGTCGCTGCATCCGGAGTTCTCGTTCCTGCCGCGCAAGTTCAAGATCGCCGTGACCGGTGCCGCTCACGACCGCGCGGCCATCCGCCTGCACGACATCGGCCTGGAAGTGAAACGCGACGCCAATGGCGGCATCGGCTTTGCCGTCTACGTGGGTGGCGGCCAGGGCCGCACGCCGATGCTGGCGCGCGAGATCAATCCCTTCGTGCCGGAGGCCGACCTTCTCGCCTATGTCGACGCGATCCTGCGCGTCTACAATCTGTTCGGCCGGCGCGACAACAAGTTCAAGGCGCGCATCAAGATTCTCGTCCACGAGACCGGCATCGACGAGATCCGGCAGATGGTAGAGGAAGAGTTCCAGCAAATCCGTGGCGGCGTTCTCGGCCTGCCGACGGAGGAGGTCGAGCGTATCCGCGCCTATTTCGCGCCGCCCGCCTTCGAGGACCGCCCCGCCGTTTCGGCCAGGCTGGGCGCCGCCCGCGCCGCCAATCCGGCGCTCGACCGCTTCGCACGGCAGAACCTCCATCGCCACAAGGCGCCCGGCTACACCTCGCTCACCATCTCCCTGAAGCCGATCGGCGGCATCCCCGGCGACGCGTCGGCCGATCAGATGGACGCCGTTGCCGACATCGCCGAAACATGGGCTTTCTCGGAAATTCGCGTCAGCCACGAGCAGAATCTCATCCTGCCGCATGTGGCGCTCGACGACGTGCCGGAGGTCTATGCCGCTCTTGCCGCGGCCGGGCTCGCCACGGCCAATGCCGGCGCCATCACCGACATCATCGCCTGCCCCGGCCTCGATTACTGCGCGCTCGCCAACGCCCGCTCCATTCCGATCGCCTCGGAACTGTCCGAGCGCTTCGGCGCGCCGGAACGACAGGACGAGATCGGGCCGCTGTCGATCAAGATTTCCGGCTGCATCAACGCCTGCGGCCATCACCACGTCGGCCACATCGGCATCCTCGGCGTCGACCGCAAGGGCGAGGAGTTCTACCAGATCAGCCTCGGCGGCAATCCCGACGAGAGCGCCTCGATCGGCGAGATCATCGGCCCGGGCTTTTCCGCCGAGGGTGTCGTCGATGCCGTCGAAACCGTCGTCGATGCCTATCTCAAGCTGCGCACTTCGCCGGAGGAAACCTTCCTCGCGGCCTATCGGCGGCTCGGTGAAGCGCCGTTCAAGGAGGCCCTCTATGGTGCTTGACGTGCTCGGCCTGGCCGTCGATCCGGACCAGGGTCTCGCCTCGGAAGCGCGCCTGCTCTCCGCCCGCCATGAAGGTGAAGACGCGGAGGCGATCGTCGCTGCCGCGCTCGATCTTTATGCCGGCAGGATCGCCCTGGTGTCGAGCTTCGGCGCCGACAGCGCCGTGCTGCTCGCCATGGTCGCCGACATCGACCGCTCCCTGCCCGTCGTCTTTCTCGACACGGGCAAGCTCTTCCCGGCGACCATCGCCTATCGTGACAGACTGGTGGAGGCGCTCGGCCTCACCGGGCTCGTCATCCGCCAACCCGACGCCACCGACCTCGCCGCCACCGACCCGACCGGCGCGCTGTGGATGGCCGACACCGACGCCTGCTGCGACATCCGCAAGGTAAAACCTCTTGAGGCCGCCCTTGCGCCTTATGACGCCTGGATTTCCGGCCGCAAGCGCTATCAGGCGGAAACGCGGGCGAACCTGCCGCTGTTCGAGGCCGCCAACGGCCGGATCAAGGTCAATCCACTGCTCGGCTGGGACCGGGCGCGCATCGAAGCCTACCGCGAGGCGCGCCGCCTGCCGCCGCATCCGCTGGTCGCCGAGGGCTATCCGTCGATGGGCTGCCTGCCCTGCACCGACAAGGTGCGGCCAGGCGAAGACGAGCGGGCCGGCCGCTGGCGCGGCAAGCCCAAGACCGAATGCGGCATTCATCTCGGCCAGCCATCGGGCGCCGTCATTCCGGGGATTTGAGTCATGGTCGCCACCGCCATCGTGCCGCAGGGCGCCGCCACCAGCAGCTCGACGCCCGACGTCTTTCGCGCCGGCCGTTTCGAGCCCAACGACTTTGCCATCGCAGCGGAAGACACGGGCGGAGATGCGTTGATCCTTCCGCTGACAGCCCTCCGGGCGGCGCTCGATGGGAACAGCGCCGGCAATCGTCGGCTGGGGCTGCTCTTCTCTCCGGCCGATCGCTTCGAGGAGGTTGCGCCGCTTCTCGGGCGGATCGCCGTCGTTGCCGTGGACTTTCCCAAGTTCGCCGACGGTCGCGGCTTCAGCCATGCCGCCCGTCTGGTCCGGGCCGGCTTCACCGGCGAGATTCGGGCAGTCGGCGACGTGTTGATCGACGAGATCCCCCTCATGCGCCGCGTCGGCATCTCGGCATTCGAAGTCAGGAACCCGACCGCCCGCCGCTATCTTTCCGAGGGGCGAGACCCCTCGCCCAACCTTCACTACCAGCCGGGTGCCCTGCCCGAGCCCCCGACCGGCACCCGCCCCTGGCTTCGCCGACGCGAGAGCTGATCGGGGCGTTTTTCCTCGCATATCGACACGATGGAGCCCGTCCGGCCCAGCGTGTTACACTTGCGTACACTTTCGCCGCTTTCGTATCTCAAGTTCTCCGGATTATCCCTTGGGCTACATAGCCGAAACGGAGCCGGACATGGCCTTCTGGAAACAAGTCGTGCTTGCCCTGCTTCTGGGGTTGGCGGGGATCATCGGCTGGGGCGCCCTCGACCCGTCCGCGCGTCCGCGACTGACGGCGGCCGGCGTTCCGGAGGCGTTGCTGCCGGAATGGGGCTTCCTCGCCTCATCCGATGGAACAAGCGCCAGGGCGCCGAAGTCCGAGGGGCCTCAACGCAACGGAGCCGGAAGTGCTGGCGCCGGTCGGACGATCTTGGTCGTCACCGCTCCCGTCGTCATGACCGAGACCGCCGACCGCGTCAGCGCCATCGGCACCGCCGAGGCGGCGCGCACCGTCGCCATATTCCCTCGGGTCACCGGCATGGTGACGGAAGTCGCCTTCACGTCCGGAGAGCGGGTGGAGGCCGGCGACACGCTGGTCCGTCTCGATGACGACAGCGAAAGGATCGCCCTGGAGCAAGCAAAGGTCGCCCTGGACGATGCCGAGGCCAAGGCGGCTCGCAACGAGAAACTAGCTGAAACGCGGGCCATTTCCGCCGCCGAGCGCGATACTGCCCGTTTCGAGCTCTCCAAGGCCCGACTGGCCCTGCAGGAGGCCGAGCTCAATCTTAGCCGTCGTACCATCGCCGCACCGTTCTCCGGCATCGTCGGCCTGACCTCGGTGGAGGTGGGCGACATGGTGTCGACCTCGACCGAGATCGCGACGCTGGATGACCGGTCGGAAATCAAGGTCGAATTCCGCATCCCCGAGGCCTTCGCCGCCCGTGTCGCCCGTGGGCAGCCGATCGAGGTTGCGACGCCGTCGCAACCCGGCGCCAGCTTCTCCGGCAAGGTCACCGCCGTCGGTAGCCGGATCGAAGCCGACAGCCGCACGCTGGTGACCCAGGCCACGGTGGACAATCCCGACGACGTCCTTCGCCCCGGCATGTCCTTCGCCGTGACGCTCCACTTTCCCGGCATCCAGAAGACTGCCGTGCCGGCGCCATCCGTGCAATGGGACCGGGATGGTTCCTATGTCTGGACCATCGCCGATGGCAAGGCGAAGCGAACTGGCGTCGCCATCATCGAACGAAACGCCGACACGGTGCTGGTCAGCGGCGACCTCAAGCCCGGCGACCCGGTGGTGATCGAAGGCATTCAGTCGATGCGGGCCGGTTCGCCCGTCCGGATCGCGGACGAACCCGAGCAACTCGCCGGCAAGGCTCAGGAGGCCAGGCCATGAGCCGAAGCCACGCCCTCACCGCGCTGTTCGTTCGCCGGCCCGTGCTGGCGCTGGTGGTCAATGCGCTGGTGATCGTCGCCGGCCTCGCCGCCTATCGCGACGTGGAAGTGCGCGAGCTGCCCGACGTCGACCGCCCCGTGGTGACGGTGACCGTCGGGTATGACGGCGCCGCGCCGGAGACCATCGACACCGACGTCACTGCCCGTATCGAGTCGGCCGTGTCGCGAGTTGCCGGCGTGACGTCGATATCGGGGCGGTCGAGTTTCGGCCGATCGCGCGTCACCATCGAGTTTTCCGAGAACACCGACCTCAACGTCGCGGCCAACGACACTCGCGATGTGGTGAGCCGTATCCGCAACCAGTTGCCAGAAGACGTCGACGAGCCGCAGATCGTCAAGGCCGATGCCGACGGCGACGCCATCATCCGCCTCGCCGTCACCTCAGACAGCGTTTCGCTCGAGGAGCTGACCAGCCTCGTCAACGACCGTATCGCCGATGCGCTCGCCGCCGTCGACGGCGTCGCCGACGTGCAAGTGTTCGGAGACCAGGAGCCGGTGTTCCGCGTCGACATCGACCAGACGGCGATGGCAGCGCGCGGCCTCACCGTCGCCGATCTCACCCAGACGCTTTCCACCGTGTCGATGGACAGCCCCGCCGGCGCGCTCGCCAACCGCGACCTCAGCCTCGTGGTTCGCGCCGACGCGCGCGTCACCGATGCCGCCGGCATGTCCCGTCTGCTGATCGACGGCACCACGCGCCTCGGCGATGTGGCCACCGTGTCGCTCGCCCCCGACACCGGCACCTCGCAGCTCAAGATCAACGGCCGGGCCGGCATCGGCATGGGCATCGTTCGCGCCGCTCGATCCAACTCGATCCAGATCTCCAACGATGTCGCCCGCGTGGTCGCGAACCTCAGGACGACGCTGCCCGATGGCGTCGAGCTTACCGTCACGTCCGACGAGGCACGCTTCATCAACGGCGCCCTGCACGAAGTGATCCTGGCCCTCGGGCTCGGCGTCGCGATCGTCATCGCCGTCATCTACCTCTTTCTTGCCAGCTGGCGGGCGACGCTGATTCCGGCCGTCACCATTCCGGTGTCGCTCATCGGAACGCTGGCGGCGATGTGGCTGACCGGATTCTCGATCAACATCGTCACGCTCCTGGCCCTGGTGCTCGCCACGGGCCTCGTGGTCGACGATGCCATCGTCGTGCTGGAGAACATCGTCCGCCGCCGGCACATGGGCATGAAGCCACGCGCTGCGGCGGTGCTCGGTACCGAGGAAGTCTTCTTCGCCGTCCTCGCCACCACGGCCACGCTCGCTGCCGTGTTCGTGCCGATTTCCTTTCTGCCCGGCACCGCCGGCAGCCTGTTTCGCGAGTTCGGCTTCGTGCTGGCGATCGCGGTCACCATCTCCGGCTTCACGGCGCTGACCTTCGCGCCGATGCTCGCCGCCACGGTTCTGCCGGCGGAAGACAAGCAGAAGCGGGCCGTCATGCCGCGTCTGCTCGGCTCGATCGGCCGACCGCTCGCCGCGCTCTACGGCCGGCTGCTCCACGCCGCCCTGGCCGCCCCTCTCGTGGTGGCCGCCCTGTCGGTCGCCTTCGCCGCCGTCGCCTGGGGCGTCTTCCAGAGCCTGCCGAGCGAACTGACACCGCGCGAGGACCGCGGCTCTGTGATGCTGCGGGTGTCCGCCCCGCCCGGCATCTCGATCGACAACATGGGGCGGCAGATGGACAAGGTGGCCGCCGTCGTCCAACCCTATCTCGACAGTGGCGAGGCGACCGCGAGCTTTGCCATAGCCGGACGTGGCGACACCAACTCCGGCTTCATGATGGTGACGCTCGCCCCCTGGGACGAACGAGCACGCAGTCAGGAGGCGATCGCCGCCGAGATCAACGGCATGCTCGCCGCCATTCCGTCCATCCAGGCGCGAGCCTTCAGTTCCAATTCGCTCGGAATACGCGGCGGGGGGCAGGGATTGCGTCTTTCCCTGGTCGGTCCCGACTTCGACGGGCTTGCCAAGGTCGGCGACGCATTCATCAAGGCGCTCGAAAAGCGCCCCGAAGTGCGGAGCGCCACCCTCGACTATCAGCCGACGCAGCCACAGTTGTCAGTCCGCATCGATCGCGATCGGGCACAGGACCTCGGTGTTCCCGTTTCCGGACTGGCCCAGGCGCTGCAGGCGGTTCTCGACGGCCGCAAGGTGGCCGATGTGTCGGTTGGCGACAGGATCATTCCGGTCAAGCTGGTGTCGTCCGCCACGCCGATCGACGACCCGACCGATCTCGGCAATGTCTTCCTGCGAACCGGCGATGGACGGATGGTACCGATGAGTGCCATTGCAACTCTGGTCGAGGGATCGACGGCGCCCGGCCTGTCGCGCGACGGCCAGCAGAGGGCGGTGCCCATCTCCATCGACCCGGCCCCCGGCGTGGCGCTGCGGCAGGCGATGGAGGTGGCCGACGAGGTCGCCGGGTCGGTCCTGCCGGCCGGCTACGACATCAAGCAGACCGGCGAGGCGGCGGCGCTGGCCCAGACGTCGGCGGGTCTTGCCACCACGTTCGGCTTCGCGCTGATCGTCGTGCTGCTGGTCCTCGCGGCGCAGTTCGAGAGTTTCGTCGCGGCGTTGATCATCATCGCCACCGTGCCCTTCGGCCTGGCCGCCGCGGTGTTCGCCATCCGCTTCACCGGCGGCACGCTCAACATCTACAGCCAGATCGGCCTCGTGATGGTGGTCGGCATTATGGCGAAGAACGGCATCCTCATCGTCGAATTCGCCAACCAGCTGCGCGACGAAGGGCGCAGTGTGCGAGACGCGATCGAAATGGCGGCGCGGATTCGTCTGAGACCGGTAGTGATGACGATGATCGCCACCATCGTCGGTGCGGTACCGCTGGTTCTGGCCTTCGGTGCCGGTGCCGAGGCGCGCGTCGCACTCGGTTGGGTGCTGGTGGGCGGTCTCGGCTTTGCGACCGTTTTCACGCTGTTCCTGACGCCGGTCGCCTATCTGGTGCTGGCGGGCTTCGCCAAGCCGCGCGGTCACGTCGAACGCCTGCTGTCCGGCGAACTCACCGCTGCCGAAGCGCTCGGCCTGACCGAGGACGACCCGACTGCGCCGACCAAGCCGAAGCTCGCGGCTGAATAGACCAGGGTTATTCGACTCGGAACCGCCGGGCCTCGGCAGGATTGGCGAAGACCTCACGGTCAAGACGCGTCAGCATGTAGGAGATGAGGCCGGTCATGATCATGTCGGTCTGCCAGGGCAGAGTCTCGATCACCGTAGACCGACGCAGATCCTCGACCAGTGCCGCCTCGATCGCCGCCTTCAGTCCCGTTTCGAACAGCGGATAGGCGCGAACAGAACCGCCGGTCAGCACGATGCGGCTGGGGTTGATCAGGGCCATGAGCCGGGCGAGCCCGTAGCCCAGCGTTTCGCCCGCCCGATGGTAGATCGCCCGCATGGCTTCGTCGCCTGCATAGGCGGCGGCCTCATGGGCGATTAGTTCCCCCTGAGTCGGCCGCACGCTGAGCGGCGGAGCGTCCTCCGGCAGGCCGAGTGCCTGGCGATGAATGGCGTAATCGGCAATGTATGCCTCAAGGCAGCCACGCCGACCGCACTGGCAAAGGGCGCCATTGGGAATGTGATTCATGTGGCCGAACTCGGCCGCCGAGCCGGCGGCGCCATGATGCAGCCGGTCGCCGACGAACAGACCGGCGCCGACGCCCTGATCGACGAAGATCACCGCGAACGTGCCGCTGTAGATATCGGGATTGGCCTCGTGCAAGGCCTGAGCGATCATGTTGGCGTCGTTGGAGAGAATGCAGTTGCGGCCGGTCAACGCCCGGAGCGGTTCCACGAGGCGCATGTCGCGGACGCTGAAGGCCGGCGACCACATCACCGAGCCCGTGTTGGTGTCGACGAAGCCCTGCGCGCCGATGGCGATCTCGGCCACCTGGCGGAAATCGATGCCGTTGTCGGCGACGATGCGGCCGAGCAGGTCGGCCAGCTTGACGGGAAAGCTTTCGCGCGTCTCCTCATAGGTCGGCACGATGGCGTCCTGCCGATCGATGATGTGGCCGTCGAAATCGGCCAGCTGCAGCACGACGCTATCGCGCGAGATCTTGGCCGCCAGCACGTAGCCCGCCGTCGGATCGAGGCGCAACATGACGCGGGGCCGACCGCGCCGTACCGGTTCGGCCTGAGCCTCCCCGCTTTCCACCTCGTCATCACTGGCCTCGACCAGCCCCTCGGCAATCAGGTCGGCGGTAATGGCCGTAATGGTGGCCGGCGACAGGTTGGTCTCGGCCCCGAGATCGACACGGGCGATCGGCTCGCGCCGACGCAACGCCGACAACACCAGGGACCGGTTCTGCCGCCGGACATGATCGCTGTCGGCCTTGCCGACGGAAACGCGCCGCGAGCCATCTCCACGCACGGTCATAGTAACGCTCGTCCTCCGCCACCGGCGGGATCATCCCCGTCCCCGGCGCCCCATTTTTGTTTCTGCCGGCGCCTTCCCCGGCCCGATCGTTCAGGTCTGGATGTCCGTGGCCGAAGCCACTCCGGAATCCCCCCGCCCCTACCGCGAGTTCCAAAGGCAGAAACCGCCTTCGGGGGGCCGTCCCGCTTCCCCCAAAGCGGCCGGCCCAGATCGGCACCGGATATTGACATTGCCCTCGGCCCCGGTCCACGCTTTTTTTGGGCTTCAAAGATAATCCTTGGATCGAGCGGCCCATGCAGGCCAACTTCACAACAACGGCTCCGGAGCGTATTGTCGGTACGCCCGTGGACGACACTCGGGGGACATCGTCAGCATGTGGAAGGTGCTTCCGGTCATCGCTCTCGGGCTGTTCTGCCAGGCAGCGACGGCCGGACCGGTGATCGGCGTGAGCTGGCCGGGCGACACCGCCCATCAATGGAAGCTGGACTCGGAAGCGCTCCGCGATGCGGTATCCGGCGGGTCCGGAGCGGTGATCGAAACCGATGCGCGCCTTTCGGCCGCCAAGCAGATTCTCGACGTCGCGAGCCTGATCGACGCCAAGGTCGACGTGCTGATCGTCGCCGCGGTCGACTCGCGCGCGCTGGAGCCATCGATCCGGGCAGCCGTCGCCGCGGGCATGCCGGTGATCGGCTACGACCAGCCGATCGGTCTCGATGGCGTACTCTCAATTGGCTTCAATCAGGCCGATGTCGGAAGGCTCCAATCGCTGGCGCTCTACGCGGCGCGGCCACGTGGCGACTGGGTGCTGCTGAAAGGCGATTTCGACGATCCCCAGACCGCGCGTCTCTATGCCGGCCAGATCGGCGTTCTCAAGGATTCGATCAGTGCCGGGCTGATCCGCATTGCCGGAGAGGCCTATACGCCAGGGGGCCTGTCGCTGAATGCCCGCCGGGCCTTCGGCAACATCCTCGACGCCACCCGCAACGCCGTCGACGCCGTGCTGACGCCGGACGATGCCAGTGCAGGAGAGGCCATCTCGGTGCTCGAGGAGCGGGGGCTCGTCGACAAGGTTGCCGTCGTCGGCCAGGGCGGAGATCCTGAGACGCTCAATCGCATCGCGCGGGGGCAGCAGACCGCCACCATCTGGGAAGACCATGAGGCGCTGGCCCGAAAGGCGGCAGAAACCGCGCTGCAACTGGCCGATGGCCGCTCGCCGCGGGAGCTCGGGGTGGCAAGGCGGCTCGACGACGGACAGGGGACGACCTACGAGCTGCATCTGCAACCCTTCACCATCACCGTCGACGCGCTCGGCCTCGCGCTGACGGCCGGCTGGATCGACGCCGAGCGCCTTTGTCATCGGGTACCGGCCGGCCGCATCGTCGATTGCCCCTGAGTGGGTCGTGAAAGCTCAGGCGAAAAGTTCCGGCCGACGCCGTCGCAGCGCCTCGACCAACAGACGCGTCTTGAGATCGAGCACCTCGCCATTGTCGGCGAGATCGGCCAGCACGGACAGCGGCAGCTCGACAACCTCGATCTCCTCGCTCTCCTCGGCAAGGCCGCCCCCCTTGCCACGCTGCGCCGACGAGTCGATCTCGCCGAGGTAGAGCCAAACCCGCTCGGTCAGCGAGCCCGGAGAGGCATAAGGACGGCCCAGGTATTCCAGCTTGCCGACGACGCATCCCGCCTCTTCCCAGGCTTCGCGGCGTACCGCCGTCTCGCCGTCCTCGCCGTCGTCGACAATGCCGGCGATCGCCTCGAGCGTCACGCCGCTGCCGTCGGCCAAGAGCGCGGCGGCGCGGACCTGCCGGACCAGAATTGCTGTCCGCTGAACCGAATCGAACACGAGGACCGCAGCGCCGTCGCCGTGATCGTGCACCTCACGCCGCACAAGCCGAGGTTCGCCGTGTACCGTGGTTTCGAGGACCGCCACTTCCAGCGTCAGCCAGC
The DNA here is from genome assembly GCA_030603685.1 of Pleomorphomonas sp. Taxonomy (GTDB): domain Bacteria; phylum Pseudomonadota; class Alphaproteobacteria; order Rhizobiales; family Pleomorphomonadaceae; genus Pleomorphomonas. The sequence goes on along the minus strand of JAUVXG010000094.1, from coordinate 7,269 downwards.
CATCATAGACGGTTCGGCGTTCCTTGACGGACACGGGAGGCAAGCGATTCTCGGTCAATCGGTCCGCCATGCTGCTGTCTCCCTGTCGTCAGCGATCAGGCCCTTGATAACCGCCCGCCAGCACCCCCGCCAGCACAGGAGGCCGGCAGGCTTCGCCTGAGCCCCGCGACAACTCGTCGCTGTCGCACGCGAGCAACAGTGACCTCCCGGGCACCGATCGTCCGGGTGGCATGGTCTGGCGCTTGACCGACCCCCCCCGGCTCGGCCAAATGCGACAACCGTCGTTTGGGAGCCCACCATGATCGATCCGTCCTGCCTTGCCGTCATCCTCGCGGCCGGAGAAGGCACGCGCATGAAATCCGACTTGCCGAAAGTGCTGCACGCGGTGGGCGGCCGTCCGCTCATCGACGCCGTACTGGAAAGCGCCCGGGCCGGCGGAGCGAGCCGCTTCGCCGTGGTCATCGGAGCCGGCGCCGACAAGGTGCGCGCCCATCTGGGCAAGACCGCTCAGAATGCGGAGGTCTTCGAGCAGAAGGAACGCCTCGGCACGGCCCATGCGACCCTGGCCGCCCGCGAGGCACTCGTCGACCATGAAGGGCCGGTGCTCGTGCTGTTCGGCGATACGCCTCTCGTCCGCCCGGCCACCATTTCCGCCCTGACCGACCGACTCGCCGCCGGGGCCGATATCGCCCACCTCGGTTTTGAAACCGAGGCGCCGACCGGATACGGCCGGTTGATCATCAAGGACGGGCGGCTCGTCGCCATCGTGGAGGAAAAGGACGCCGACGCGGCGACGAAGGCCATCCGCTTCTGCAACTCCGGTATCATGGCTTTCAGACAGGGGCTGTTGCCCGAGTTGCTCGACGCGATCGGCAACTCCAACGCCAAGGGCGAGTATTATCTGACCGACGCCATAGCAGTGGCTGCGGCGCGCGGCCTCAGGGCCGAGGCGGTCATCGGCGAAGACGAGAGCGAGTTCGTCGGCATCAACGATCGCGCGCAACTCGCAGCGGCCGAGGCCATCTTCCAGCGGCGAATGCGCGCCGAGGCCATGGCCGGCGGCGTGACGCTCGTGGCGCCGGAGACGGTCTTCTTCTCCTTCGACACCAGGCTCGGCCGCGACGTGGTGGTGGAGCCCAACGTGGTGTTCGCCCCCGGCGTCGAAGTGGCGCCGGGCGCAACGATCCGCGCCTTCAGCCATCTCGAAGGCGCCAAGGTGGCCAGCGGAGCGATCGTCGGCCCCTATGCGCGGCTGCGACCGGGCGCCGACCTTGCGGAGAATGTCCACGTCGGCAACTTCGTCGAGATCAAGAATGCCCGCGTCGACCGGGGCGCCAAGGTCAACCATCTCACCTACATAGGCGATGCCTCGATCGGAGCCCGGACCAATGTCGGCGCCGGTACCATCACATGCAACTATGACGGCTTCTTCAAGCACAAGACGATCATCGGAGCCGATGTCTTCGTCGGGTCCAACACCGTCATGGTGGCGCCGGTCACGGTGGGCGACAATGCGCTGACGGCAGCCGGTTCGGTGATCACGAAGGACGTGCCCAACGACGCCATGGCCTTCGGGCGGGCGCGCCAGGAGGTGAAGGAGGGCATGGGAGCAGCGAAGAAAGCCATGCTCGCCGCCAAGAAGGCATCTGCCAAGCCTGCCGGCTGATTGGCGCGCCCCTCACGATGCCCGATGGCGCCTCTCTTCGCCGTCGAGCTCTGCCCGCTATGAGGGACTCATTCCCTTTTGTCCCAATTTCGATGTCGGAACGAGCGGCCGCGTACACGTTACGCGCGCCGCTCTTCTGATTGGGAAGACCATTTTCAGTAGATCAACCCGACCGAACACCACCTTATCACCGAGGCGAGCGGAGTGCCGGGAGACGACCCAACCTTGATCAACCGACCCGGAAATCGGCCTCGCCACACCTCCTCCGACCACCCGCCAACGTTTTCGACGCGCCGGCCTGACCGAAACGTTCATCAAAACATGGACGATTCTGCCCCGCCCAGTCTGAAAAATGCAACTCACCGAGCCAACCTTCCGTGAGAAAACGGCGAACACGCCACGACGGCGGAAAGCGACCGGCGAACAGAACGACACTCTTTGGTTTTGAACATTCTCGACATTTCCCCCTTGAGTTGCTTTTTTGTATTTTACCTATAAAAATTTTGTTCGATAATCGAATTTATAATTGAAAGTTCTTTGAAAACCGCTCAAAATTCTCCGAAAGTTGAATTTTCTCTTTTAAATACGGCATCTTGGATGAGCACCGTATTCCCCGTCCGCGAAAATGCAAGGGATTGCACGGATAAAAGCAGGGCTTGCGGAGCCAAGACCGCTTGGCTAAACTATTACATAAAGTCGATCCGGCGCCTGGGAAGAGGACCGGAGATCTCGGCTGATTTGGGGGAAAAATCTGGCATGACAGGAAGTTGCGAGCGCGATGCCTGCGACGGTGCATGGCTTAAGCCTAGCGCTGTCAGGTCATTTGCGGCGCACCCTTCCAAAAGATGGCAACCAGACCGGTCGCAGCAAGGCATTTCGTCCACGGACAAAGATGTCATGAACGAGGGCACAACGGTGAGGGAGACGGGAGGATTTTCCTCTTCGCTTCAAACCGAGGGGTCCGATGCCACCGTTCGGGTCAAGATCGCCCGCCTTCCGGCATGCGGCGTCGCGTTAGTCGATGGTCGGTGCCGGCGAGGTCTGGACAGCGGCGCGGTTTCGGTGAAACTGCCGCTGGGAGCGCGGGAAGTGCGCCGTCCGCCGGGCAGATTTGACTGCGCATTTCCGGACCCGTTCCGGAGCACACGAATCGTCGTCCCCTGCGGGACGGCGTCGCGACGACGGTCAGGCGACCGTCCTGCGCGCAAGGAGGTCCCTCCCCTCACCCGGCGTCAGCCGGTGCGGATGGGAGGCGCGGATCCGGTGGCAACCCGTCACCGGAGCCCAAAAGGGAATAAGGCGGGAACATCCCGCTTTATGAGGACGTCAGGGGCGACAAGCGCCTGACGAAACTGGTCACCAACTCACACGGAGTTCCCGAAGAGGCATGGCAGATCGCCGACCCTCGCGGGATTGAAGGGGGAGAGAATGAAGCTTACCAAGATTCTGGCTGCCACGCTCGTGATCGGCGTTTCCGCCATGGCCACCGCGTCCTACGCCGCCGAGAAGGGCAAGGTCGGCATTGCCATGCCGACGCAGTCCTCGTCGCGCTGGATTTCCGACGGCCACAGCATGGTCGAGCAGTTCCAGGCTGCCGGCTTCGAGACCGACCTTCAGTACGCTGAAGACGACATCCCGAACCAGCTGAACCAGATCGAGAACATGGTGACCAAGGGCGTCAACGTCCTCGTTGTCGCCTCGATCGACGGCACGACGCTGACCGACATTCTGGCCAAGGCCCACGAGGCCGGCGTCAAGGTGTTCGCCTACGATCGCCTGATCCGCAACTCGCCGAACGTCGACTACTATTCGACCTTCGACAACTTCCAGGTCGGCGTTCTCCAGGCCTCGTCGCTCGAGACCCCGCTCGGCCTCAAGGACGGCAAGGGCCCGTTCAACATCGAACTGTTCGCCGGCTCGCCCGACGACAACAACGCCACCTTCTTCTTCAATGGCGCCATGAGCGTCCTGAAGCCCTACATCGACAGCGGCAAGCTGGTCGTCCAGTCGGGCCAGACGGACTTCGCCCAGGTCGCCACGATGCGTTGGGATGGCGCCACCGCCCAGGCCCGCATGGACAACATCCTGTCGGCCAACTACACCGACAAGCATGTCGACGCCGTGCTGTCGCCCTATGACGGCATCTCGATCGGTATCATCTCGTCGCTGAAGGGCGTCGGCTATGGCACCGAAGGCACGCCGATGCCGTACGTGTCCGGCCAGGACGCCGAGCTGCCCTCCGTCAAGGCGATCATCGCTGGCGAGCAGTATTCGACGATCTTCAAGGACACCCGCGAGCTCGCCAAGCAGACCGTGAAGATGGTCTCGCAGGCCCTCGAGGGCAAGGAAGTGGAAGTCAACGACACCACGACCTACGACAACGGCGTGAAGGTCGTTCCGTCCTTCCTGCTGAAGCCGGTCCTGGTCACCAAGGACAACTACAAGGAGATCGTCATCGACTCCGGCTACTACAAGGAATCGGACCTCTGATCAGGTCCTGACTTCCCGACTATCCGCGCGGGGTTTTCCCCGCGCGGTCTTCGAAATCTGCCCGCTGCGCGGATCGGTGCGCCCCTTGGGTGCCCTTGCGGCAATACACCAACAACAAGAACGTCCTGCCTGTCGCCCATCGGAGATCGGCGGACAAAGGAGCCTCGCGTGAGCACGAACGTGATCCTCGAGATGCGCAACATCACCAAGACGTTTCCGGGCGTCAAGGCGTTGAGCGACGTCAGCTTTTCGGTAGAGGAAGGCGAAATCCACGCGCTCTGCGGCGAGAACGGCGCCGGCAAGTCGACGCTGATGAAGGTGCTGAGCGGCGTCTACCCCTACGGCACCTATGACGGCGAGATCTATTACAACGGCCAACTCAAGAGGTTCGGCTCGATCAAGGATACCGAGGAAGAAGGTATCATCATCATTCACCAGGAACTCGCGCTGATCCCGATGCTGTCGATCGCCGAGAACATCTTCCTGGGCAACGAGGTCGCCAAGGGCGGCGTCATCAACTGGGCCGAGGCGACGCGCCGCACCACCGAGCTCTTGGCCAAGGTTGGCCTCAGAGAGAATCCCTCGACGCTGATCACCAACATCGGCGTCGGCAAGCAGCAACTGGTGGAGATCGCCAAGGCGCTGTCCAAGAAGGTGAAGCTGCTCATCCTCGACGAGCCCACCGCCTCGCTCAACGAGAGCGACTCCAACGCGCTGCTCGACCTGCTGCTCGAGTTCAAGAAGCAGGGCCTCACCTCGATCATCATCTCGCACAAGCTCAACGAGATCTCCCGCGTCGCCGACAAGATCACCGTCCTGCGCGACGGCGCCACGGTCGAGACGCTCGACTGTCACGCCGAGAAGATTTCCGAGGCGCGCATCATCCAGGGCAGGGTCGGCCGCGAGCTCTCCGACCGCTTTCCCAAGCGCACGTCGAAGGTCGGCGAGACCATCTTCGAGGTCCGCAACTGGACGGCCTATCACCCGATCCATTCCGACCGGAAGATCTCCAACGGCATCAACCTCAACGTCAAGCGCGGCGAAGTCGTGGGCATCGCCGGCCTGATGGGCGCCGGCCGCACCGAGTTCGCCATGAGCGTGTTCGGTCGCTCTTACGGGCAGAAGATCTCCGGTGAAGTGCTGATCAACGGCAAGCCGGCCGACGTTTCCACCGTCGAGCGGGCCATCAAGTCGGGCCTTGCCTATGTCACCGAGGACCGCAAGCAGCTTGGTCTGGTGCTGATCAACAACGTGATGCACAACAACACGCTGGCCAACCACAAGGGCATCTCGAAGAACTTCGTCATCGACGAATATACCGAGCGCAAGGCCGCCAACGAGTACAGGCAGAAGCTCCGCATCCGCACGCCGAGCATCTACCAGGACGTCGTCAACCTCTCCGGCGGCAACCAGCAGAAGGTTGTTCTGGCCAAGTGGCTGTTCGCCAATCCGGACGTGCTCATTCTCGACGAGCCAACGCGCGGCATCGACGTCGGCGCCAAGTACGAGATCTATACCATCGTCAACGACCTCGTCGCCGCCGGCAAGGCGGTCATCTTCATCTCCTCGGAAATGCCGGAGCTGCTCGGCACCTGCGACCGCATCTACGTCATGAACGAAGGCGCGATCGTGGCCGAAATGCCCGTTGCCGAGGCCAGCCAGGAAAACATCATGGGCGCCATCATGCGCTCGGGGGAGAAGGTTTGATGAATACGCCCAACGAAGCCACCCAGACGGCCGCTCCGTCGCTTGCCGTCTTCCTCCGGCAGAACATGCGCGAGTACGGCATTCTGATCGCGCTCGTCGTGATCATGGTCTTCTTCCAGATCATCACCGGCGGCGTTCTGTTCCGCCCGGTCAACCTGACCAACCTCGTGCTGCAGAACTCGTTCGTCGTCATCATCATGGCGTTGGGCATGCTGCTGGTCATCGTCGCCGGCCACATCGACCTCTCCGTCGGCTCGATCGTCGCCATCATCGGCGCCGTGGCCGCGGTCATGATGGTGAACTACAAGATCGACCCATGGACGACATCGCTCGTCTGCCTCATCCTCGGCGGTGTCATCGGCGCGGCGCAGGGCTACTGGATCGCCTATCACCATATCCCGGCGTTCATCGTGACGCTGGCCGGCATGCTGGTGTTCCGCGGCATGACGCTGTGGCTCCTCGGCGGCATGAACATCGGTCCGTTCCCGGCCGAGTTCCAGAAGCTTTCCACCGGCTTCCTGCCCGATCTGGTTTCCCTGCCCGAGCTGCCGCTGCTGGGCGCCTTGCACTCGACCTCGATCATCCTGACCCTCGCCATTCCGGCGCTTCTGGTCTACCTGTCCTGGCGCAGTCGCAAGCTCAACGAGTCGCATGGCATCGAGGTCGAGCCCTTCGCCTTCTTCGTCACGCAGAACGCCGTGCTCGTCGCCGTCATGGTGTTCCTCGGCTACCAGCTCTCGACCTACAAGGGCTTCCCGAACATCCTGGTGATCATGGGCGTGCTGATCGCCTTCTACACCTTCGTGACGACGCGCACGACCATCGGTCGCCGAATCTACGCGCTCGGCGGCAACGAGAAGGCGACAAGACTCTCGGGCATCAACACCGATCGCCTCAGCTTCTATACCTTCATCAACATGGGCGTTCTCGCCGGTTTCGCCGGCCTGATCGTCGCCGCCCGCCTGAACTCCTCGACCCCGAAGGCCGGTAACGGCTTCGAGCTCGACGTCATCGCGGCCTGCTTCATCGGCGGCGCCTCGACGACCGGCGGCGTCGGCAAGATCACCGGCGCGGTGGTCGGCGCCTTCATCATGGGCGTGCTCAACAACGGCATGTCGATCATGGGCCTCGGCATCGACTTCCAGCAGATGGTCAAGGGCCTGGTGCTGCTCGCCGCCGTGGTGTTCGACCTCTATAACAAGCAGAAGAGCTGAGGCTCTCCCCTCCTTCCAAACTCACAACCGGGGCCGAAAGGCCCCGGTTTCTTTTTGCGCACGTATGAAATCACGAACCTCCGCCAGAGGCGGAGGTTTGGGACGCTGCGCTTGGGCCACTAGAAGTGGCTTTGTTACATCAGGGGTTCAGCTTGAATAGATCGTTGTGATCTGATGCCTTATCGGCTTTCT
>JAUVXG010000290.1 GCA_030603685.1 Pleomorphomonas sp. | reverse complement strand
GGCGAGGCCGAGAATGGCCAGCAGGATGGCGGGTAGCGTCTCCATGCCGACCGCCAGACTGACAGCCGCCGCAGTCCCGGCGGCGACCGGCCAGCGGCGGGCCTGGTCGGCCCGCACCAGCCCCATCAGGACGCAGGCGAGCAACACTGCCTGAACGTTGTGATGATCAAGGCTGCCGGGTGCAAATAAGGCCTTCACCTGCGGCGACAGGAAGATCATCAGAAGCGTGGCAAGGCGGGCAGTCTCGCCACCGAAGCGACCGGCGACCGAGGCGAGCGCAAATGCGAACGGGATCACCAGCAGAACCGGCCAGACAGTGGCGGCGAAGAGCTCGGCGCCGGCGCTCCCGGCAAAAGGGGTTGCCACGAGAACCAGTGCGGCGATCGGCAAGTCGACGAGACGCGACCAGTGCATCAGCACGCCACCGGGCGGATCGAGCCGATACTGCGTCAAGTCGAACCAGTTCTGACCACCAAGGAAATCGCGCACTTCCACCAGTCGCATCATGGCGTCGGGATCGTCCCAGGCGGGGCCAAGGTCGGCGAGCCGATTGACCGCGACGAGTCCCACGACGAACAGTCCCAACGCGACAGCGAAGACCAACCGAGCGCGCAGGACGAAACCGAAGAGAACAGGTGCGGCGCCAAAGGCGCCTTGTTTGGAATTCATTGACCAAAGCCGACGACGGAACGCAGGAAAGCCCGGCACATGCGAAGCGTCGTTAGCTTTGCCTTAACACGATGGATAAAAGGTAAAGGCGGCGCACCGCCCGTCGCGGTCCGCATCCTCCGGATGGCACCATGACCGCAAGCGACAGCGCAACAGATTCCAACGCCGCCTTCCCGGGCCTCGACATCGCCGTGGTGCTTCCCTGCTACAACGAGGGGGCGACGATCCGAGCCGTCGTGCTCGGTTTCCTAGCCGCTCTGCCGGAGGCCCGCATCTTCGTCTTCGACAACAACTCTTCCGACCGGACCGCCATTGAGGCGCGCGTGGCTGGCGCCGAGGTCGTCCGTGAAGGCCGGCAGGGCAAGGGGCATGTGGTTCGCCGCATGTTCGCCGACATCGACGCCGACATCTACGTCATGGCCGACGGCGATGGCACCTACGACCCTCGCGACGCCGTCGATCTCGTGCGGGCCTTGATCACCGAGCGGGCCGACATGGCCGTCGGCGTTCGCCGCAACGTCACCATCGACGCCGGTCGCTCCGGGCATGCCTTCGGCAACCGTCTTTTCAACGGCCTCTATCGCCGCCTGTTCGGCCCAGACTTCAGCGACGTGTTCTCCGGCTATCGCGCCTTCACGCGGCGTTTCGTCAAGAGTTTTCCCGCCGTATCGCACGGCTTCGAGATCGAAACCGAAATGGCGGTGCATGCCGGCCAGCTCCATATCCCTACGGTGGAGCTGCCGCTCGACTACGGCCGCCGTGTCGAAGGAGCGCCGTCCAAGCTGCGGACGTTCCGCGACGGCTTTCGCATTCTCATGATGTTCGCCATGCTGGTGAAGGAGACGCGGCCGAGCCTGTTTTTCGGCCTGCTCTCGGGTCTCTTCGCTGCCGCCTCGACCATTCTCGCGCTGCCGGTCTTCGCAACTTATGTCGAGACCGGCCTGGTCCCGCGCCTGCCCACGGCCTTGCTGTCAACCGGCCTGATGATCCTCGCGGCGCTTCTGGCGACCGCCGGCCTCGTTCTCGACAGTTTGGCGCGCTCGCGCGTCGAGCAGAAGCGCATTCTCTATTTGTCGATTCCCCCGCTCCGGCCGACGGAGGAGCCGGCGGAAGCGGAAACGGCGGCGAACCTAGCTGTGCTTCGAGACCTTCTGCGTCGGCTTGGCGATCGACCCGGCCGACGCAAGGCTGGCTGAGATGCCCCCCACCATCAGGCGGTTCGGCGGCTTCGCGATAGCCGGCGTCAGTGGCTTTGTCGTCGACGCCGGTTTGACCGAGGCGTTGGCCGAGCTTGGCATCAGCCCTTACCTGGGCCGTATCCTCGCAGTCGCCGTGGCCATCACCGTCACCTATGCCATCAACCGCAACTTCACCTGGAGGGAACGACGTGCCCCAGTGTCCGGCCGACGGGCGCGTTACCTTGCGGTATCGCTCGCTTCGATCGGCGCGAACTACCTCGTGTTCGCCGCTGTGCTGGTGCTCGTGCCCGGGCTACGGCCGCTGCTGGCTGTGGCTGCCGGCACGAGCGTCGGCATGGTGGTGAATTTTGCCGGCTATTCTCGCTTCGTGTTCAAGACCGACGAGGATCAGGCGGCGTAGCGGCTGGCATCGGCGCCGTAATACTTGACGTAGCGTTCGGAGATGCGGTCGACCGGCAACACGATCATCACGTCGGTGGTCCCGAAGGGGCGATCGACGACGGCGCCCCGGCCGACCATGGCGCCAAGGCGAAGATAGCCCTTGATGAGCGGCGGCATTCCGGCGAGAGCGGCGCGCATGTCCACCGCTTCGATCGGCAGCCGGTTCATGGAAACGGCCCGTTCGGGCCGCGCCTCGACCAGCCAGTCGGTGTCGGCAGAGGCATGGTGGTGCAGGAAGGACAGCGGCAGGGCGAGAGTGTTGGGATCGGTGCCTTCGAAGGAGGCGCAACCGATCATGGCATCGACGCCGTTGTTCAGCACGTAAGCCCAAATGCCCTGCCACAGGAGCTCGACGGTGCGCTTGCTGCGATAGGCCTTCATGACG
>JAUVXG010000258.1 GCA_030603685.1 Pleomorphomonas sp. | reverse complement strand
GCTGGAAGCCGGCCGCCGACACCAGCTTGACGTAGCTTTCGCTCGAACAGGCCGGGCAGGTGCTGAGCGGAGCGGCGTTCATCTTCTGGATGTGCTCCTTCTGGAAGCCGCAGCTCTGGCACCGATATTCGTAGATAGGCATGGCAACCTCCCGAAAAACAAACGCGAAAGTTTAGCGCAAGCCCGCTGCAGCGAGAAGGTGGCGGCAGGGCTTGCGGCAGGGGGGGTCCGTAGACTCCCGCACCCGGGTCGTGGGACAGCGTACGCTAGATGGGGGCGGCGCGCATGCTTTCAAGCTGCCCGACGCTCCGATTGTGGTCGCCCTGTCGGGCCGGCGCGGCATGCGGGCGGCGGGCGCGAGCAGACGGTCGAGCGCGCATGGCGCGCCGGGACACGCCGTGAGCGCGGCGGCTTGAAGCCCGGCCCGTGGGGCCGGGTCGCATGGTGCTCGGCGGGTCAGAAACTGCCGAGGTAGAAGGTGGTGATCGCCTCGCCCCAGAACAGGGCGAGCACGCCGGCCGCCGCCAGGTAGGGCCCGAAGGGGATGGGGACGTTGCGCCCATGACGGGCGAACAGGATCAGGCCGATGCCGACGACGGCGCCGACCAGCGATGAGAGCAGGATGGTGAGTGGCAGCACCTGCCAGCCCAGCCAGGCGCCGATCGCGCCGAGCAGCTTGAAGTCGCCGTAGCCCATGCCCTCCTTGCCGGTGACGAGCCTGAACAGCCAATACACGGACCACAGCGCCAGGTAGCCGGCCATGGCGCCGATCACGGCGCTCGGCAATTCGGCATAGGTGCCAGCGAGATTGAGCGCGAGCCCGCCCCACAGCAGCGGCAGCGTCAGGCTGTCCGGGAGGAGTTGCGTGTCGAAATCGATGAAGGCGAGCGCGATCATGGTCCAGATGAAGGCGAGCGCGCCCAGCGCTGCCAGGCCGAAGCCGAAATGCCAGGCCGCGTAGCCCGACAGCAGCGCCGAGAGCAGTTCCACGACCGGGTAGCGGTGCCCGATCGGAGCGCTGCAGTGGCGGCAGCGCCCGCGCAGGATGAGGTAGCTCACCACCGGGATATTCTCGAACGCGGTGATCAGGTGCCCGCAGTGGGGGCAGCGCGAGCGCGGCGTGGCGAGGTTGAAGCGCTCGCGGGCGGGCGGATCCTCGCCGCGCAGGCTGGCCGCCTGGGCGTGCCATTCCTGTTCCATCATGCGCGGCAGGCGATGGATGACGACGTTGAGGAAGCTGCCGACGAACAGGCCGAGCAGGGTGGCGAGCAGGGTGAATCCGGTCGGTTCGACGAGCAGTTCGGCCATGGGGAGTCAGCAGTGAAGCGCCCGGCGCAGGGGCCGGGCGCAGGAGGCGGCGTATCGCGGTGGTGTCAGACGACCGCGCCGAGCTTGAAGATCGGCAGGTACATGGCGACCACCAGGCCGCCGATGACGACGCCGAGGAACACCATGATGATGGGCTCGAGCAATGTAGAGAGGCCGGCGACCGCGGTGTCGACCTCTTCCTCGTAGAAGTCGGCGACCTTTCCGAGCATCGAGTCGAGCTGGCCGGATTCCTCGCCGATCGACACCATCTGCACGACCATGGTCGGGAACACGTCGGTCGTCTGCATCGCCACGGTGAGGCTGCTGCCGGTGCTGACGTCGGTCTGGATCTGCTTGGTCGCGGTGAGGTAGACGTGGTTGCCGGAGGCGCCGCCCACCGAGTCGAGTGCTTCGACCAGCGGCACGCCGGCGGCGAACATCGTCGACAGCGTGCGGGCCCAGCGCGCGACGGTCGCCTTCTGGATGATCTCGCCGACCACGGGCAGCTTCAGAACCAGGCGGTCGACCAGGTTCTGCATTGCCGTCGAGCGCTTGTAGGTGTAGCTGATCGAGCCGACGACGGCGACGACTATGCCCAGCATGATGTACCAGTAGTCGACGAAGAAGTCGGACATCGCGACGACGATCAGGGTCGGTGCCGGCAGGTCGGCGCCGAAGCTCGAGAACACGCTCTTGAACTCGGGGATCACGAACAGCATCATCACCGAGATCACCAGGGCGGCCACGACGATGACGGCGATCGGATAGAACATTGCCGACTTGATCTTGCCCTTGATCGCGAGGATCTTTTCCTTGTAGGTGGCGAGCCGCTCGAGCAGGTTGTCGAGGATGCCGGCCTGCTCGCCGGCGGCGACCAGGTTGCAGAACAGCTTGTCGAAGTACACCGGGTGCTTGCTGAAGGCCTGCGACAGGCTCGAGCCGGTCTCGACGTCGTTGCGGATCTCGTTGAGCAGGCGCGCGAGCGACGGGTTGGTCGCGCCCTTGATGCCGATGTCGAAGGACTGCAGCAGGGGCACGCCCGAGCGCATCATCGTCGCGAGCTGGCGGGTGAAGAGGGCGATGTCCATTGCCGTGATCTTGTGACCACGGGACATCTTCTGCTTCTTGATCTTGGTGATCGTGACCGCCTGGCGCCGCAGCGTCGCCTGGACAATCGATTCGCCGGCGGCGCGCATCTCGCCGCGCACGATCTTGCCGGTCTTGTCCTTGCCCTCCCAGTGGAACAGGTGGTCCTTGGGTTTCGCCGCCGGAGCCCGCCGGGCCTGCGCTGTGGTGGTCGCCATGAGTGTGGTTCTCGCTTACGTCTATTCGTTCGTCGTCGCCAGGACTTCCTCGAGCGACGTCATGCCCTGCTTGACCTTCAGCAACCCGGACTGGCGCAAATCTCGCACACCTTCGCGGTGCGCCTGTTCGGCGATGTCCATCGAGTTGCCGTTGGTCATGATGATATGCGCGATCTCCTCGCTGATCGGCATGACCTGGTAGATGCCGACCCGTCCCTTGTAGCCGCTGCCCTTGCAGCGGTCGCAGCCGACCGGGCCGTAGGGTTGCCAGCTTCCGTTCAGTTCCTCGGCGCTGAAACCGGCCTGGAGCAGCGCCTCGATCGGGATGTCGACCGGCTGCTTGCAGGTGCACAGACGCCGGGCAAGTCGCTGCGCCGTGATCAGGATCACCGACGATGCGATATTGAACGGCGCGACGCCCATATTCTTTAGCCGCTCGAGCGTCGTCGGCGCATCGTTGGTGTGCAGCGTGGAGAGCACCAGGTGACCCGTCTGCGCCGCCTTGATCGAGATCTCGGCGGTCTCCAGGTCGCGGATCTCGCCGACCATGATCACGTCGGGATCCTGGCGCAGGAAGGAGCGCAAGGCCGCCGCGAAGGTGAGGCCCGCCTTTTCGTTGACGTTCACCTGATTGATGCCCGGCAGGTTGATTTCGGCCGGATCCTCGGCGGTCGAGATGTTCACGCCGGCGGTGTTGAGGATGTTGAGGCAGGTGTAGAGCGACACCGTCTTGCCCGAGCCGGTTGGCCCGGTGACGAGGATCATGCCGTAGGGCCGTTCGACTGCCTCCATCAGCGCCTTCCGCTGATCGGGCTCGTAGCCGAGCGCGTCGATCCCCATCATTGCCGAGGACGGATCGAGGATGCGCATCACGATCTTCTCGCCGTGCAGGGTCGGCAGCGACGAGACGCGGAAGTCGATGGCCTTGTGGCGCGACAGCACCAGCTTCATCCGCCCGTCCTGGGGTACGCGCTTCTCCGAGATGTCGAGTCGCGAGATGACCTTGATCCGCGCGGCGATCTTGTCCTTGAGGATCAGCGGCGGCTGGGCGATCTCGCGCAGCACGCCGTCGGTGCGCACGCGGATGCGGTAGAACTTCTCGTAGGGCTCGAAATGGATGTCCGAGGCGCCCTCGTTGATCGCGTCGACCAGCACCTTCTGGATGAACTTGACGACCGGGGCGTCGTCGACTTCGGCTGCGGCGTCGTCGCCTTCCTTCTCGCCCGGACCCTCCTGTTGCAGGAGATCCAGGTCGAAGTCTTCGCCGGTCAACTCGCGCAAGGTCTTCTCGGCCGAGTCGGAGACCTTCTCGGCCAGCTTGGCGAGTTTTTCGGCTTCGGCCACCACCAGATCGACCTGCATTCCGGTCTGGAAGCGGATCTCGTCGAGGATGCGCATGTTCGACGGATCGGCGGTGGCGATCGTCAGGCGGTTCTGGCGCCGGGAGAGCGGGATGACCTGGTGCTTGGTGATCAGCTTGCGGTCGATCGCCTCGCGCGGCAGCGCGGCCTGGTCGAGCGCATTGACGTCGAGCAGCGGATAGCCGAACGTCTCCGCGGCAAAGGCGGCAACGTCCTGGTTGCCCATCAGCTTGCGCTGTGCGAGTTCCTGGATGAACGCATTGGGCCCCCCGGAGGCGCCGTTGGTCGAACAGGCGAGCGCGTCGGCTTCGGTGATCCGGCCCTGCTGGATCAGTGCGCGTGCGAGCCCGCTGAGGGTGGGCTGGGGGTTTGCTGCCATCTCGGGTTCCGATCAGCCTCCTGAATCGTGCGCCTGAACCGGTTCGTCCGGGTGCCGGCGGGCACAGCGGTTTCGTCGCGCATGCGTTTGTGCCCGGGAAATTATCCGGGCATACGGATGACGATCTTGCACTTGGCGCCGCGGCTTGTAAAGGCCCGCTGGGGGAAAACACCCGCACGTCGCCGGG
>JAUVXG010000092.1 GCA_030603685.1 Pleomorphomonas sp. | reverse complement strand
CCGCCGGGCGCTCTGGCTGGGTATCGGTTGTCTTCGTCTTGCCTTCGAGAAGCAGAGAAACGACGAAAACCACCGCCCCGACCAGGCCGAGCGCCGCGCCCACCCATCCCGTCGAGGCCCAACCGTAGCCGGCGGCGATCGAAACGCCGCCAAGCCAGGCGCCGAGCGCATTGGCGGTGTTGAAGGCCGAATGGTTGAGTGCGGCGGCGAGTGTCTGGGCATCCTTGCCCACGTCCATCAGGCGGGTCTGGAGGGTAGGCACCACGGCGAATCCGGTGCCGATGAAGAAGACGACGACGACCGCCATCACCGGCTGGCGCACCGCCACGGTAAACAGCACCAGAACCAGCACGTTCCAGGCCATCAAGCCGCCGATCGTCGGCAGCAGCGCCCGGTCGGCCAGTTTTGGCCCCACGATATTGCCGGCAATCATGCCGGCACCGAACACGCTGAGCACGAAGGGCACGGCGCTTTCGGGAATGTGCGACACGTTGACGAGCGTTGGGGTGATGTAGCTGAACACGGCGAACATGCCGCCAAAGCCCGTCGCACCGATGGCGAGCGTCAGCCAGACCTGCACCTCGCGCAGGGCGCCCAGCTCCCGCAACGGGCTCGCGCCGCGTTCGGGGCGATCGCGGGGAACACACACGGAAACCAGCGCCACCGTCATCAAGCCCAACGCCCCCACGATGGCGAAGGCAACGCGCCAGCCGAGCACCTGGCCCGCCCAGGTCGCCACCGGCGTGCCGACAAGCGTCGCGATCGTCAACCCCAGCATGACGCGGCCGACGGCGCGGGCGCGCCCGTCGGGGCCCGCCATGCCGGCCGCCACCAAGGCTGCAACCCCAAAATAGGCGCCATGCGGCAAGCCGCTTACGAACCTCAGAACCACCAGGCTGACAAAACTCGGCGCCAGTGCACTGGCAAGGTTCCCCAGGGCGAAGATGCCCATCAGGATCAGCAGCAGGACGCGCCGCGACAGTTTCGCGCCGACGACGGCGATCAACGGCGCTCCAACCACCACGCCGAGCGCGTAGGCGCTGATGATCCGGCCGGCGGCGGGCACGGTGACCTGCCAGCCGTCGGCAACGTCAGGCAGAAAACCCATGGCGGCGAACTCGCCGGTACCAATGGCAAAGGCGCCAATGGCCATTGCGAACTCGGCAATCGTTGCGGCGCTGAAAAGAGACGTCCGGGCGGCTGTGTTCATCGGAACCAATCGGGCTGGCGATCACCCGGGGACCTCCCGGAATCGATGGTTGAAGCGCCAACCTAGGTTTGATTTCGGCACGAATAAACATGTGATATCGGAAGGATCATTCGGAAAATTCGGAAGATAGAGATGCGAACAGACCTGGAAATGGCGGCGCTGGCGGCCATCGTGCGACACGGCAGCCTGTCTGCTGCGGCAAGGCATCTGGGCCTCTCGGTCTCGGTGATATCGGATCGCCTGACCAGCCTTGAAACCCGGCTTGGCGTTCGTCTGATCGCCAGGACGACGCGACGCCAGTCCCTCACAGAGGCCGGGCGCCTCTATCTCACGGAGATGGAGCCCATTCTCGCGGCCATCGACGATCTCGAAATACGCGTTCGCGACCTGGCGGCCACTCCCAGAGGAACGCTGCGGGTCTCCGCACCAATGCCAATCGGCCGCCGTTGGATCGCTCCCTTCGTGGGCGACTTCGTCACCCGCTATCCGGATATCCATCTCAAACTGATGCTGGAGGACCGGTATGTCGATATCGTCGGAGAAGGCTTCGACGTCGCCATTCGCGGCGGCCCCGCCGTCGAGTCGGAATTTACCGGCCGTTTTCTGGCCTCGACCCGCAGGGTCACTGTCGCCAGCCCCGACTATCTGAAGGCTCGCGGCACTCCCGAACAGCCCGATGACCTCGCGGCACACGACTGCCTCATCTTCAATGCCGGCGGCCATTTCCACGCCGACTGGCGCTTCGGGCGCGGCGACGCCTCCCGCATCTTGCGCGTTTCGGCAAGATTGGCGACCAGCAGTTCGGAGCTGCCGGTGAGCTGGGCGGTGGCCGGACTGGGCCTGACGCAGAAGTCCCTTTGGGAGGTCCAGGAGCATATCGACAAGGGGCGGCTCGTGACCGTCCTCGACGCTTTCGAACCGGAGCCGGCTTCGTTCTTCGCCATCCATCCGGTCAGCCGGTCACAGTCTCGCCCACTCTCGCTCTTCGTCGGCGAACTGGCCGCTTTCCTGAAGCCGCGCTTTGCGTCCTGAGCGCCCGTCACCCCTTCCGCAATGCCCGATACTGCGTCGGCGAACTGTCGTGCACCCGCCGGAAACAGCGCGAAAAATACAGGGGATCGTCGAAGCCGAGATCGGCGGCGATCGCCTTGACCGACTGGTCGGTGGTGTCGAGCAGAAAGCAGGCGCGCTGGATCTTCAGGCGGATGAAGAAGTCGAGCACGGTAAAGCCGGTTCGCTTCTTGAACACCGCCGCCAGATGCGACGACGACAGGTTGGCCTCGCGCGCCAGTTCGTCGACCTTCAACGACCGGCCGAGGTTGCCCTGCATCACATCGATGACGCGACGAATGCGCTGGTCGAGATTGTCGTCGCGGTTGGGCGATCGGTGGCGTAGAACCACGAGATGGGTGACCAGCTGTCCCAGCGCCATCGAGGCCGACAGCAGATTGTCCGGCGTATAGCCGCGCCCGAGGATCGACAGTATCTTTTCGAACAGCGTGGGTATGGCCGGATCGCGCCCCGGATGCAGAAGCGGTTCCTCCGGATCGAGTTCCAGCAGCTCGGGCAGTAGCGCCACCTTGGCGCCATCGAGATGCACCCAGTAGATCGTCCATGGATCCTCGGGGTCGGCGCCATAGGCATGTGCCGCTCCGGCGGGCGTCACCAGGGCCTGCCCCGGACGGACGCGCAGGCTGACATCGCCGACGCGCGCCCACCCGCAACCATCGGTGCAGTAGATCAGCACCGACTGCGAAATGCCTTCCGGCCGCTCCACAAAGTGCCATTGGGCGCGCGGATAATGGCCAACGTCACTCGGCAGCAGCTCGATCAGCGGTTGACCATCCAGCCAGCCGGACACCACCGGACGCGGCAGCACGATCGAGCGCTGCCCCGGAAAACCCTCTTTGATCCGCTGTTCGCCATCTTCCGACATGGGGCGACGCTATCAGAGTATCCTCCATGATGTCCATCGTTACCGCTATTCACGCGGATGGGGGCGACGCCTAGCGTTCCGACAATGACAAGTCCCCGGCTCCGGGATGGGAAGGAACGCGCCATGAAACAAGTCGAACTCCCCGCAGCGCCCGAGGCGCTCGCCGGACCGGTCAGGGCATGGTCGGCGCCGCTCGTCATCCCCACCTACGAGCCCGCCTCCGCCGACCGTAACCCGATGTTCCTCGAAAAGCGGGTGTTCCAGGGATCGAGCGGCCGCGTCTATCCGCTGCCCTTCTTCGACCGCATCGCTCCCGAGCTGCGCGAGAAGAGCTGGACCGCGCTGCATGTCGAGAACGAGTATCTCCGCGTCACCGTTCTCCCCGAGCTTGGCGGCCGCATCTATGCCGTCGTCGACAAGACGAGCGGCTATGATCTCGTCTATCGCAACCGCGTCATCAAGCCGGCTCTCGTCGGCCTGGCCGGACCGTGGCTGTCCGGCGGCATCGAGTTCAACTGGCCGCAGCATCACCGCCCCAGCACCTACATGCCGACCGCTTGGGAAATCGTCGAGGAAGCCGACGGTTCGCGCATCATCTGGCTGTCGGAACACGAGCCGATGAACCGCATGAAGGGCATGCACGGCGTACGCCTCAGCCCCGGAAAGGCCTGCCTCGAACTCGCGGTGCGCCTGCACAATCGCACCGAGCTGACCCAGACCTTCCTGTGGTGGGCGAATGTCGCCACCGAAGTTCACGAGGACTATCAGAGCTTCTTCCCGGAAGACGTCCACTTCATCGCCGATCATGCCAAGCGCGCGACATCGGCCTTTCCCGGCTGCGAGGGGCACTACTACGGCGTCGACTATGCTGCCCGCGCAAGGGATGGCGTCCCCGCCGAGGAAACGCCGGGGCAGTTCGTGCCCAAGCGGGGCTATGCCCGCAACGACCTCCGCTGGTACTCCAACATTCCGGTGCCGACGAGCTACATGTGCCTCGGCTCACGCGACGACTTCTTCGGCGGATACGATCATGCCGTCGATGCGGGAATCGTCCATGTCGCCAACCATCACATATCCCCGGGCAAGAAGCAGTGGACGTGGGGCAACCACGACTTCGGCTACGCCTGGGACCGGAACCTGACCGAACCCGACGAGAACGGTGTCTGCTGGCCCTATATCGAGATCATGGCCGGTGTTTACACCGACAATCAGCCCGACTTTTCCTTCCTCGCACCCGGCGAGACCAAGACCTTCTCGCAATACTGGTACCCGATCCGTCAAATAGGGGCTGCGGCAGCGGCCACCCTCAAGGCCGCCATCGGCCTGAAGCTCGACGGTTCCAGGCTGACAATCGGCGTGCAGGCAACCGAAGCCATGACCGGCGCGCGCGTCACCGTCTCGCTCGGCAGCCGGACGCTGGCCAGTCGCACGGTCGATCTCGATCCCGCAAGGCCTCTCCTTTTCCCCATCGACCTCGCCGAGGGCGTCGACAGCGCCGACGTCCGAGTCACGGTCGAAAAGGATGGCACGACGCTGGTCGAACGCCGGCCAGTGGACCGGGGCGAGGTGACCATTCCGCCACCGGCCACCGAGCCGCCGCCGCCCGCCGAAATCGAAAGCGCCGACGAGCTATGGATGACCGGCGTCCATCTCGACCAGTACCGCCACGCAACACGTCCCGCCGACATCTACTGGCGTGAGGCGCTTCGTCGCGACCCCGGCGATATCAGATGCAACACGGCCCTTGGCATCTGGCATCTGAGGCGCGGCGAGTTTTCCGCCGCCGAGGCCTGTTTCCGCAAGGCGATCGAGCGACTGACCCGGCGCAACCCGAACCCGTCGACCGGCGAAACCCATTATCATCTCGGTATTGCCCTGCGCTATCTGGGCCAGATCGACGCCGCCTATGATGCGCTCTACAAGGCAACGTGGAACGCCGCCTGGCGCGGCCCCGCACATCTGGCGCTGGCCGAGATCGACGGAACGCGCGGTGCCCTTGCCGACGCACTGGCCCATGTCGAGGAAGCGCTCCGTCATGATGTCGAGAACTCGGTTGCCCGCAACCTTCGCGCGGCCCTACTCTTCAAGCTCGGCCGAACCGACGAAGCCGGCACCCTCGTCGCCGAAACGCTGGCCCGCGACCCGCTCGACGCCCGCGCTCGCGCCCTGAAGGGGCTACCGTTCGACGGCGACGACCAGCTCACTCTCGACGTCGCCATCGAGGCGGCGCGCGGCGGCTTTGTCGCCGACGCCCTGTCGCTACTCGAAGCCCGCATCGCGACGTGCGGGACCGGCGCGTCGCCGCTTCTCAACTACCATGCCGCCCGTCTCGCCAACCAACTTGGACAATCGGCACAGCCCTATCTCGCCGCCGCCGCCAAGGCGTCGCCGGACTACTGCTTCCCGTCCCGGCTCGAAGACATCGCCGCGCTGGAGATGGCAATCGCCATGAACCCCAGCGATGGCCGCGCACCCTGTTATCTCGGCAACCTCCTCTACGATCGCCGCCGCCATGCCGAAGCGATCGCCATGTGGGAGAAGGCCGTTGCCATCGATCCCTCCTGGTCGATTCCCTGGCGAAACCTCGGCATCGGCTACTTCAACATCGAGGGCTCGCAGGAGAAGGCCGTCGCCGCCTACGACAAGGCGCTGGCCGCCGCGCCGTCCGACGCCCGCCTCGTCTATGAGCGCGATCAACTCTGGAAGCGCATCGGCCGTTCACCGGCCGAGCGCCTTGCCGAGTTGGAAAGCCGGCTCGATCTCGTGGCCTGCCGCGACGACCTCAGCGTCGAGCTTTCCGCGCTGTACAACCAGCTTGGCCACCCCGAAAAGTCTGTCCCTCTGATCGCCGGTCGCCTGTTCCAGCCTTGGGAGGGCGGCGAGGGCCTCGCCCTCGATCAGTGGGTCCGCGGCCATCTTGCTCTTGGTCGCAGGGCAGTTGCGGCCGGTGACGCCGAGAAGGCAGTCGCCGAGTTTCAGGCGGCTCTCCATCCGCCGCACTCGCTCGGCGAGGCGCGGCACCTCCTCGCCAACCAGAGTGACGTTCATTACTGGCTGGGCAAGGCGCTCACCGACGCCGGTCACAGCGAAGAGGCAAGCCGCTGGCTGACCCTGGCCGCCGAGTTCACGGGTGACTTCCTGGGCATGGAAGTGCGCGCCTATTCGGAGAAGACCTTCTTCTCCGCCCTGTCGCTGCTGGCGCTCGGCCGCAAGGCAGAGGCCGAGAGACTGCTCGGCGAACTCCGCGCCTACGCCGAGGAAACGATGAAGACCCCGGCGAAGATCGATTACTTCGCCACCTCGCTGCCGACCATGCTGCTGTTCGATGACGATCTTCAGCTCCGTCGGCGCGTCTCAGCCCACGTCATGCTCGCCGAAGCCGCCATCGGCCTCGGCGACAAGGAAAACGGTCGCGAGCATCTTCAGGCTGCCCTGAAGCTGGACCCCAACCACGCGCTCGCGGCCGACCTCCTCAGCGATCTTCCCAATAGCTGAGGAGGCCCGACATGAACGTGCTGCGCCTTGAAACCGATGTCGCCGAGCTGACGCTCTCGACGCAAGGCGCAGCCGTTCTCGGCTGGCACCTGAACACAAACACCGGCCGCGTGCCCCTCCTGCGCCCGGCGCGGCACGCCGGCGACGGCGCCCCGGACGAAACCGCCGCCTTTCCGCTGGTGCCCTATGGAAACAGGGTCGGCGGCAACGCGTTCTCTGTCGCTGGTCGTGACTATCGACTGCTCCCCAACGCCGGCGACCGCCATCGGCTGCATGGTGACGGCTGGTTGTCCAACTGGGCGATAGAGTCAGTCGGAGAACGCAGCGCCACGCTGGTCCTGCGTCACGTCGCCGACGGCGCTGCCCCTTGGGACTATCTTGCCCGGCAAACGGTGACGCTCGACGGCGCCGAACTGGCGCTGACCCTATCGGTGCGGAACACCGGCGCCACCACCCTGCCCTTCGGTCTCGGCTGGCACCCCTTTTTTCCGCTGACCCCGCGCATGCGACTGACGGCTCCCGCCTCGTCCGTCTGGCTCGAAGACGCCGATCATCTCCCCACCGAGGAAGTCCCTCTTCCCGCCGACCTCGACTTTCGAAAGGCGGCGCCACTGCCCGAGCGCTGGATCAACAACGGCTTCGAAGACTGGAACGGCTGCGCCCGCATCGACTGGCCCGAGCGTCGACTGACGCTGACGATCGATGCCGATCCCATCTTCTCCCGCTCTGTCGTCTACCGCCCAGATGCCGACCGCGACCCCACCTATGCCGGCGACTGGTTCTGTCTCGAGCCGATGACGCATACCATCAACGGCTTCGCATCGCCCGGGCTGGGCGGACTTCGCATGCTGGAACCCGACGCCGTGCTCGAAGGCCGGATTGCGCTCAGGGCTCTGATGCGGCGAACCGGCTGACACCGAGCGGCGAGACGAAGGGCGATCGCAATGGTAGGAAGTTGCCATGCAGGCAGCGACCATCCACTCGTTCCGGATCTCCGCCAATGGCAGCCGGGCCTCCCGGGGAAACGTCTCTTTGCTGTTTCCCTATTGGAGCTTCACGAAGACCGTCATCGCCATCTGTGCACTGAAACTTTACGAAAGTGGCAAGGTCGATCTGGACGGCAGGATATCCGGCGAGCGCTATACGCTCCGACAGTTGCTGAGCCACACCGCCGGCCTGCCGGACTATTCGTCGCTCGCCGACTACCATCGGGCAGTCGCCGCCGATGAGACGCCGTGGCCGCGCGACAGGCTTCTCGACGCGGCTCTCGCAAACGGGTTCCTCTTCGCACCCGGTCAGGGGTGGTCCTACTCCAACGTCGGCTACATGCTGGCCAGGGAGTTGATCGAGGCGGCCTCGGGGTTGTCTCTCGCCGCCCTTGTCGAGGAAATCGTCAGCCGTCCTCTCGGGCTGAGAAGAGTGGAGCTTGCGACCAGCCGAGAGCAATTTCGACGCATCCACTGGTCAGGAGCCGAAAGCTACCACCCTGGCTGGGTCTATCACGGCTGCCTGATGGGAACGGCGGCGGATGCGGCGCTGCTTCTGCATGGCCTCGTCAGCGGTGCTCTGCTGAGCGAGCCGACGATGCGCGAGATGCGGCGATCCCGGCCGCTGGGCGGCGCCTTGGAGGGTCGCCCATGGACGGCATGCGGCTATGGCCTCGGTCTGATGATCGGCAGCATGGGGGGATCGGGGCATGCGATCGGCCACTCCGGTGGCGGTCCGTTTTCTTCGAACGCCGTCTACCATTTCCCCGACGTCGGTCATGGCGTCACCGTCGCCAGCTTCGGTGAAGGCCACGCCGAAGGCTTGGCCGAGTTCGAGGCGGCGGACTTCGCCCTCAGCAGCTGATGGTTCAGGGTACGGCGTCTTCGGCTGGCTTCGCTTATTGTTGAAGCGACTGTCGGCCGCTATCTACATGGAAATATGGTGCACATTGCGCTAGCGTTGGGCACGAATAGCGTGTGCTGCGTGCGCTACGGGTAACCCGAAGTCGACGGAGACCTTGATCAACTTCCAGCTATTGGAGCGGAAATCTATGTCTTTGCCGATTGCACCGAAGCACATCCAGTCGACGCTTCGCCGGTTCCTGGAGGGAGAGGCCTCGGGCGGCCTGGTTCTGATGGCCGTCGCCGCACTGGCCATTCTGACTGCCAACTCGTCCTTTGCCGAGACCTATTTCGATGCGCTGCACATCTACCTGGGGCCTCTCAGCCTTCAGCATTGGATCAACGACGCTCTGATGGCCGTGTTCTTCCTGCTGGTCGGGCTGGAGATCAAGCGCGAGATGCTGGACGGTCAGCTGTCCAGCTGGAGCCGGCGCATCCTGCCCGGCGCCGCCGCCGCGGGCGGCATGCTGTTTCCCGCCCTCATCTATGTGGCGTTCAACTGGAGCGACCCGTCGGCTTTGAGAGGCTGGGCCATTCCGACCGCCACCGACATCGCCTTTGCGCTCGGCGTCATTTCGCTTTTCGGCTCCAGGGTCCCGAGCTCCCTCAAGATCTTTCTGGCTGCGCTCGCCATCATCGACGACCTGGGCGCCGTCATCGTCATCGCGCTATTCTACACCGCCGACCTCAACCTTTGGGCGCTCGGTGGCACGGCCGTCGTCCTCGCCGTGCTCTACGGCCTGAACCGGTCGAAGGTGATGGCGCTCTGGCCCTACCTGATTCTTGGCGTGGGTTTGTGGGTGCTGGTGTTTGCCTCCGGCGTCCATGCCACCCTGGCCGGCGTGATGCTGGCGCTCACCATTCCGCTCAAGCCGACGCCGGGCACCCCGGAAGCGGACGACGCGGAATCGCCGCTTCATCGGCTGGAGAACGGCCTCCACAAGCCGGTTGCCTTCCTGATCGTGCCTTTGTTCGGCTTTGCCAACGCCGGCGTCTCGCTTGCCGGCCTGTCGATGGGCGTGTTCGCCGAACCGCTGACGATGGGCATCGCCGCCGGGTTGATGCTGGGCAAGCTGATCGGCGTCATGGGCACCGTGGCCGTGCTGGTCAAGCTGGGTATTGCTTACCTTCCGGCGAGCGCCAGTTGGGGGCAGATGGCAGGAACGTCTTTCCTGTGCGGCATCGGCTTCACGATGGCGCTCTTCATCGGGCTGCTGGCCTTCGATGACCCGTCCGTCCAGGATCACGTCAAGATCGGCATCCTCCTGGGCTCGCTCGTCTCGGGCGTGCTCGGCGCCATCTGCCTGGCAGCCTTCGGGCGTCGCCAGGGCGCTACCGCAAGCTGACCCTTCGGCAGATCCGATCTGGGCAATGCAGAACGACCGGACGATCTCTCGCCCGGTCGCCTGCTGGTCGTCTCGTGTCGGCGTCTGGCCCGCTTGCCTTACTTCCGGCCGAGGCCGGTGCTGCGGACGTTGTCGAGCAGCACGGCGAGGAGCAGGATCAGGCCGCGCACCAGATACTGGTAGAAGGCCTGTATGTTGAGCAGGTTCATGGCGTTCTCGGCGATGCCGAGGATCAGCACGCCGACGATGACGCCGGTCATCGCCGCCCGCCCGCCAGCCAGCGACACGCCACCGAGCACGCAGGCCGAAATGGCCGAGAGCTCGAGGCCGGTCGCTGCGTTGGGTTGGCCGGAGGTGATGCGCGACGCCAGGAGAATGCCCGCGACGGCGCAGACGAGCCCCTGGATGGTGAAGATCCAGATGCGCATGCCGTCGACGTTGACGCCGGCAAGACGCGACGCTTCGGGATTGCCGCCGATGGCCAGCGTGTTGCGGCCAAACACGGACCGGTTCAGGACGAAGCCGAACACGCAGAACAGGGCGACCATGATCCAGATCGGCGTCGGGATGCCGAGGAAGCGCGACAGGGCCAACTGATAGAAGCCGGGATCGTTGATGCCCACGGCGCGGCCGTCGGAGGAGATCAGCGCGAGACCGCGCACGATCTGCATGGTGGCCAGCGTGGTGATCAGCGCATTGATTTTCAGCTTGGCGATGATGGCGCCATTGACGAAGCCGACGAAGGTGCCGCACGCAAGCGCCGCGATCAGGCCGATGACGATCGAGCCGGAGGCGTTCGACGCCATGACCGCCACCATGCCTGTGAAGGCGACGATCGAGCCGACGGAAAGGTCGAAATCGCGCGAGGCGAGACAGAACATCATCGTGCAGGAGACGATGCCGATCGTGACCACCGACTGGAAAAGGCCCAGCATGTTGCGTTCGGTGAGGAAACTCGGCACGAAAACCGACACTACCGCGAAGGCGATGACGAAGATGACGAGGAGGCCCTGCTCACCCAGCAGGAGACGTTTCAGGAAGGCCATCACGATGCTTTCTTGTTCGGCTCGCCAGCCGTCCGGTCCGGCAGGGCCGAAGCGAGAATGGCGTGTTCGTTGAATTCGGCGCGTTCGTAACGGGCGGCGATCCGCCCCTCGCACATGACGATGACGCGATCTGAAATGCCCATCACCTCCGGCAGCTCGCTGGAGACGACGACGATGGCCAACCCTTTTTCCGCCAGGTGATAGAGCAACTCGTAGATCTCGGCCTTGGCGCCGACGTCGATGCCGCGCGTCGGTTCGTCGACGATGAGCACCTTGACGCCGCTTTCGGCCAGCCACCGGGCAAGCAGCACTTTCTGCTGGTTGCCGCCCGAGAGGTTGACGATGTCCTGTTTGGCCGACGGCG
Source organism: Pleomorphomonas sp. (assembly GCA_030603685.1). Taxonomy (GTDB): domain Bacteria; phylum Pseudomonadota; class Alphaproteobacteria; order Rhizobiales; family Pleomorphomonadaceae; genus Pleomorphomonas. Next base: position 7,412 of record JAUVXG010000092.1, on the reverse strand, counting down.
TGCGGATGCGGAGCTGCTTGATGAAGTCGGCCGCCGTATCGGCTTCGCGCCTAAGGCTCAGGAGACCAAAGGGAGAAAAATGGCGGCGGGCGGAGATGACGATATTCTCCGCCACCGAAAGCCCCTGCACGATGCCGTCGAACTTCCGGTCCTCGGAACAGAGCACAAGGCCCTCACGGATGGACCGGCGCGGATTGGTGCCCGAGCTTTCCACGCCATCGATGCTCACCTTGCCGGAACGGCGGGGATCGGCGCCATAGACGAGGCGCATCAGCTCGGAACGACCGGAACCGACCAGTCCGAAGAAGCCGAGGATCTCTCCCGCCCTCGCCTCGAAATCGATGGGGCGCGGCAACCTGGCCCCGGACATCGCCTCGACCTTGAGACGGACCTCGCCGGCTGGACGGCCCCGCCAGCCCCAGATATCGGAGATCTCGCGCCCGACCATCTCGGCAACCAGGCTCTCGCGCGTCACGTCGGACATCATGGGATGGTGGGCGGCGAGCTTGCCGTCGCGCAAGACGGTGCAGCCGTCGCAAAGGCGGAATATCTCGTCGAGACGGTGCGAGATGTAGATGATGACCTTGCCGGCGGCGCGCAGCTCGCCAATGAGCCGGAACAACACCTCGCTCTCCTGCGATGACAACGACGACGTCGGTTCATCCAGGGCAATGACGCGCGCATCCAGCATGATCGCCTTGGCGATCTCGATCATCTGTCGCTCGCCCAGCGACAATCTGGACACCTTGGTGTCGGCGTCTACCGTCAGCCCGATCTCCTTGAGACGACGGTTCACCTCGTCTTTCAGCGAGCGAAAATCAATGACGCCCGCCCGGTTCGGAAACCGGCCAAGCCGGAGGTTTTCCGCCACCGTCAGCTCGGGCACCAATTGCAGTTCCTGATGCACAACCACCACGCCGGCCGCGAAGGCGTCACGGGTAGAGCCGAAGTGCTGCGCGACCCCGTCGACGGAAATCTCGCCGTCATCGGCCGCGGTGTCGCCCGAGAGAATGCGAATGAGTGTGGACTTGCCGGCGCCGTTCTCGCCGATCAGTCCGTGAACGGAGCCCTTTCCCACTCCGAAGGAGACATCCGACAGCGCCTTGACGCCCGGATATGTCTTTGAAATGTGGGAGAAGCTCAGAAAGTCGGCCATGTTCTCGCGCCTTGGTCGGGAGCCGGCGACGGAAGATCGCCGGCTACATGTCATGTCAGCGGCCCAGCGGTCCGGCCTTATTCGATGCCGAGGCTCTTGCGGACATCCTGATAGGTGTCGCGCAGGGCCAGCTCACCGGCGGTCAGCGTCACGGCCGGCGGCTCCTTGTCGTTGGCGATCCACTCATACATGTTGAGCGCGGTCTCGTAGCCATGGCGCTTCGGGGAGATGATCACGGTGCCGAAGAAGCCGGTGGCGGAGGGCTTCTTGAACTCGTTGATCGCCGAGTCCGCACCGCCGATGCCGACGCCGATGAAGTTTTCGGGCGTGATGCCGACGGTCTCCGAAGCGCGGACGGCGCCGAGCACCGCCTCGTCGTTGAGGCCGAAGGCCACCCAGTGCTTGACGTCGGCATGCTTGTTGAGCACCACCGTGGCAGCGTTGAGGGCCGCTTCGGTGTCGGTCTTGGCCTGCGGGGCGTCGAAGATGTTGGCCTCGGGGAAGCCAGCCGCCTTCAGCGAGGAGATGGCGCCTTCGACACGGTCGACGGCGGTCGGCAACTGGTCGTAGGAAACGCGGATCGCGCCGACGCTCGCCACGTCCCACCCGCGCTTCTTGATCTCGTCGGCGATGGCGGTGCCGACGGCCTCGCCAATCTTCAGCGCCGAGATGCCCATGTGCGGCACGCTCTCGATCGGCGAACCATCGGCATTCACGAGACGGTCGTCGACGGTCATCATCTTGAGGCCGTTGGCCTCGGCCTTGGCGACGATGCCCGGCCCGAGCTTGACGTCCGGCGTGCAGATGATGAAGCCCTGGGCGCCCTGAGCGCCAAGGTTGTCGATGGCCGACTGAACCTTCTCTCCATCCTCGGCGCCGATCTTCACCAGGGTGAAGCCCTTCTCCTGGGCGGCGACGTCGGCGAACTTCCACTCGTCCTGGAACCAGGGTTCCTCCGGCTGCTTGACCACGAAGCCGATCTTGATGTCGGCGGCGTGCGCCGCAACCGTCAGCGCCCCGACGGCGATGCCGACGGCAGCGATGCTCTTCAGAATACGAAGCATGGCGTTTCCTCCATTTTCTTTTCAACGATCGCTCGCCAACGCGGCGCGCCTTTCGCTACTCCAATCGACTTTGCGGCGGAACCGGAAGAGCCCCATCATGGACGATTCCGTGTCGCTGCTCTCGCAGATCATCCGGAGCCCTCCGCAACGGCGGCACGTGTGGCGGCCTGACCGGAACGAGGAACGGAACTGATCGGGAAAGAGATCGAGGCCGGATTGGCCGTCGACTCAAGACGGGCCGGCCGATGCCTCCTCCGATATTCCGCACTTCCCCCGTCCTGTCGCCTTTCGGCAGCCACGCTTCCTCCCGGCGGCCATCCCACCGCCAGCCGAACCGGTCGCGCCGCGCCATTCGCCCGTTCAGTAGGGACGATCTTGCGCGGCGCGAAATAGCCTAGGTGGCGGATGTCCACGCGGGAATGGCTACATCCATGAATTCCATGGACGAAACTCTTAAGAGACCGACCGCTTCGACCTTTGTTGGACAGCCCGGCGTGAACAAAGTGGAAGACACAGCCAAAGAACGATCGAGGCAACGGCGAAGCATAGGTCATACGCATTTGCCCCGAAGGCATCCCGGCCGCTCGATCGTTGACCCGATCGCGGGTGCCGCATACCTTTCACCGTCGCAGAACCCGCCACGTGGAGTGCTCATCTTGACCGACCAGGCAACCGTGACCGTTGGCGTCATCGCCAAGGAAATCGGCGTGTCCGACGCCAAGGTAAAGAAGGCGATCGAGACACTGAAGATCGAGCCGGTCGGCAAGCGCGGCGTATGCAAGCTCTATGCGGCCGATGCGATCGATGCCATCAGGACGTCGCTCTCCTGAAGCTGGCGCCCCATCCCGGACCGGTTTCTCCGCCGGCATGCGACCGGGCGGTGCGATTTGCGTCGCGGTGATCCCACTGTTTTCCGGCTGCTTCTGAACCCGAAGCGGCGATAGTCGTTGCGGAACACACACGGAACATGTTAACTCTGTTCGTGATTTGTACCGATTCGCGTTTCGGTGCGCCGGCCGACCAGCGGGGACCAGACGATGCTCACGCGCAAACAGCTCGAACTCCTGATGTTCATTCATGAACGCCTGAAGGAGTCCGGCGTTCCGCCGTCTTTTGACGAGATGAAGGATGCGCTCGACCTCAAGTCGAAGTCCGGCATTCATCGTCTCATTACCGCGCTTGAAGAGCGCGGCTTCATTCGCCGGCTTCCCAACCGGGCGCGGGCGCTGGAAGTCATCAAGCTGCCGGAGACCATGCAGCCGGGCATTGGCCGGACGCGCAAGGGGTTCGCGCCATCGGTGATCGAGGGGGATGCCGGCCGCAAGGCGGCGCCCGCCAACGTCTCCACGCCTTCGCTCGACAGTCGCGACACGGTGCCGGTGCCGGTCATGGGGCGCATCGCCGCCGGCGTGCCGATCGCCGCCATCCAGAACCAGTCGCATATCTTGCATGTCCCGATCGATCTCGTTGCAGGCGGCGAGCATTACGCCCTCGAAGTGCGGGGGGACTCAATGATCGAGGCCGGCATTCTCGACGGCGACACCGTCGTCATCAAGAAGTCCGACACGGCCGACTCTGGCGACATCATCGTGGCGTTGGTGGACGACGAGGAAGCGACGCTGAAGCGGCTTCGGCGCAAGGGCGCCTCCGTCGCGCTCGAAGCTGCCAACCCGGCCTATGAAACCCGCATTTTTGGACCCGATCGGGTTCGAATCCAGGGCCGTCTCGTGGCTCTGATGCGCCGGTACTGATCGTCGTCAGCACTTGAACCGGCAATGGGGCGCTCTACGGCGCCCCTTTTCGTTAGGTCGTCGTCGAGAGTGCGGCCCGACTTATCTTACCAGCCGGCTTTCCGGCGAGGGATGGAGCAGCGACGTGTCGCCGTAGGAATAGAAGCGGTAGCCGCTGGCGATCGCATGGGCGTAGGCGGCACGCATGGTGTCGAGGCCGGAGAAGGCCGATACCAGCATGAACAGCGTCGATCTCGGCAGATGAAAGTTGGTCATCAGCAGATCGACGGCACGGAAGCGGTAGCCTGGTGTGATGAAGATGTCCGTCGCACCCGCAAACGGTCGGATAAGGCCGTCCTCGCCGGCGGCGCTTTCCAGAAGCCGCAGCGACGTCGTACCGACGGCCACCACCCTGCCGCCTCGCGCACGAACGGCATTGAGCGCATCGGCCGTTTCTTCCGAGACGTGACCGATCTCGGAATGCATCTTGTGGTCTTCGGTGTCGTCCACCTTCATGGGCAGGAACGTGCCGGCCCCCACGTGCAGCGTCACGAAATGGCGGCCGATACCGCGCGCTTCCAGCCGGTCGAAGAGATCCGGCGTGAAGTGGAGTCCGGCGGTCGGCGCGGCAACAGCGCCGCTCTCGCGGGCATAAACCGTCTGATAGTCGGCCCGATCGCGCTCATCCTCGGCTCGCTTGGCTGCGATATAAGGCGGAAGGGGGATGTGGCCGACCGTCACCAACGCCAGATCCAGATCCGGGCCGGCACGATCGAAGGCCAGCGTGACCTCTCCGTCGCCGCCCTTCTCCACAACGACGGCGCGAAGAGACGGCGCGCTCGGATCGGCGCCGGAGAACGCCACGTGATCGCCAGCGCGCAGCTTGCGCGCGCCTTTCACGAATGCGCGCCAGCGATCCGGCGCCTCGCGCATGTGCAACGTGGCGGAAAAGCGGACCGGCTCGGTGCCCTCGCGCTCCCGCCGGCCTTCGAGCTGGGCTGGAATGACTTTGGTGTCGTTGAACACCAACACATCGCCCGGCGAAAGAAGATCGGCGAGATCGCGCGCGTGCCGATCCTCGAAGGGAGCGTCCGGCGTCACCACCAACAGGCGCGACGCGTCACGCGGGACGGCCGGGCGCAGCGCAATCCTTTCGGGCGGCAGATCGAAATCGAAGGCTGAAACTTGCATCACCCTGCATAGGCACGGCCTCAGAGAAAGGCAACAGTCAGCGCGAGCGAGGGGACCCGATGCGAGTTCCTGCACAAGCTCTGCCACCCCTGCGCGCAACGCCTAAAGGATATCCGTCTAAAAAACAGCACCATTGGGGAACTGCGACTAGCGCCGGTGGGACTCATCGGATAAACCGCGTGCCGAAAAGTCCAGAAAACAAGGACCGACCATGCTCGAGTGGTTCCGCAAGCTCCTCCCGCACGAAGAACAATTCTTCGATCTGTTCGCACAGCACTCCGAAACCGTCGTCAACGCCGCTCAGTCCCTCAACGCCCTTCTGTCGGGTGACGACCGCGATGCGCGCATCGCGGAAATCGTCGCCCTCGAAGACAAGGCCGACGGGATCACTCGCGAGGTGCTGCTTGCCGTTCGGCGGAGCTTCATCACGCCCTTCGACCGCAACGACATCAAGGATCTCATCCAGTCGATGGATGACACCATCGACACCATGCACCGCGTGGTGAAGACGATCCTGCTGTTCGAGCAGCGCGCCTTCGACCCGGGCATGCGAGACATGGGCCTCGACATCGTCCAGGCGTCAAAGCTGGTCGCCGAGGCCATCCCCCTCTTGAAGAATGTCGGTTCCAACGCCCCGCGCCTGACGGCGCTGTCGGAAGAGGTCACCCGCGTCGAGGGCCATTCGGACTTCCTGCATGACAACGGGCTCAAGGATCTCTATCGGCGACACGGCACCGGCAACGCCATGGGCTACATCATCGGCAGCAAGATCTATGGCGAGCTCGAGAAGGTGCTCGACCGCTTCGAGGATGTCGCCAAGGAAATCAGCGGCATCGTGATCGAGAACGTCTGATGGAGACGCTCGCCCTTCCGCTGCTGGTCGGCCTGATCGGCATCGCGCTGCTGTTCGATTTTCTCAACGGTCTGCACGACGCCGCCAACTCGATCGCCACCATCGTGTCGACGCGTGTGCTCAGGCCGCAGTATGCGGTGTTCTGGGCGGCCTTCTTCAACTTCATCGCTTTCCTGTTCTTCGGCCTGCACGTGGCGACGACTCTCGGTAAGGGCATCATCGATCCGTCCATCGTCACGCCGCACGTGGTGTTCGCCGCCCTGATGGGGGCGATCACCTGGAATGTCGTGACCTGGCTTGCCGGCATCCCCTCGTCGTCCTCGCATGCCCTGGTGGGCGGCCTGGTTGGCGCCGGTCTCGCCAAGACCGGGTTCAGCTCGATCGTCTGGGCCGGCCTTCTCAAGACGGCGGGCGCGATCTTCCTGTCGCCGGCCTTCGGCTTCTTCCTGGCGCTGATGCTGGTGCTCGCGGTGTCCTGGACCTTCGTCAAGCGGACGCCCTTTGCGGTCGACAAGACCTTCCGGCACCTGCAGTTCGTCTCCGCCTCGCTCTACTCGCTGGGGCACGGCGGCAATGACGCCCAGAAGACCATGGGCATCATCGCCGTGCTGCTCTATTCGCAAGGCTACCTCGGTGGCGAGTTCCACGTGCCCTTCTGGGTGGTGATCGCCTGCCAGTCGGCCATGGCGCTCGGTACGCTGATGGGTGGCTGGCGCATCGTCCACACCATGGGCTCGAAGATCACCCGCCTGAACCCGATGCAGGGCTTCTGCGCGGAAACCGGCGGCGCCATCACGCTGTTCATCGCCACGCACTTCGGCATACCGGTGTCGACCACCCACACGATCACCGGCGCCATCGTCGGCGTCGGCGCGGCGCGGCGCGTGTCGGCCGTCCGCTGGGGGATCGCCGGCAACATCGTCATCGCCTGGATCATCACGATGCCGGCCGGCGCCGCCATCGCCGCCAGCGCCTATTGGCTGGTCAACCTGTTCGTCTGAACGACCTCGTCCTCCTGGATGACCTCGTCCTCCGTCGCCCGCTCGTCATCTGGCGGGCGGGGCGGCAGGACAAGCGTGACCAGGGTAAAGCTCACGAACAGCAATAGATACCACGACCCCATCTTTCCGAAGGAAACCAGGCGCCAGTCTGCTTGACCCGGATAGAGCCAGGTTCCGGTAAAGGTACCGACGTTCTCGGCCACCCACATGAAGAAGCAGGTCAGCAGGGCCGCGACAACGAGCGGCATCCAGCGTGGCGTTTGATCGACCGTGAAATAGATCCGCACGCGACCATACAGAAGAACCGTCGCAGCGAACAGGAACCACCTGAAATCCTGGATGAAATGGTGTCCGAAGAAGTTGGCGTAGATGGCCACCGACAGGACGAAGGTCCAGTTGCGCCCAGGGAAGTTGGTG
>JAUVXG010000206.1 GCA_030603685.1 Pleomorphomonas sp. | reverse complement strand
TTCCGGAACATGGTGACGAAGCTCGGGACGCTTTCGTAGCCGAGGTCGGCGGCGACGCGTTGGATGGAGGCGCCGGCGGCGAGCCATTTGACGGCCAGCATGACGGCGAGGCGCTGGCGCCAGCGGCCGAAGCTCATGCCGGTTTCGTCGGTGATGCGGCGGGCCAGCGTGCGCTCACTGAGGCCGGCGCGCCGGGCCCAGGCGGAGAGCGGCGCGCGGTCGGCCGGGTTGGCGAGCATCGCCTCGGCCAGCCGGCGCAGGCAAGGGTCGGCCGGCATGGGCAGGTTGAGGTCCTCCACCTTGGCGGCGGCGATCTCGTCGATCAGCACGGCGAGCAGGCGGCCGTTGGCGCCGCCTTCCTCGTAGAGCGCCGGCAGCCGCGCGGTGCGCGCCATCAGCTCGCGCAACAGCGGGCTGACCGACACGGCCCGGCAGGCCGGCGGCAGGCCCTCGCTCACCGTGGGGTCGATGAAGGCGTTGTAGCCCTCCAGCACGCCGCTCATCTTGACGGCGTGCAGCGCGCCGGCGGGAATCCAGATGGCGCTGCGGGCCGGCACGATCCACAGGTCGCCCTCCACCTCGCAGCTCAGCGCGCCGCTCTGCACCAGAATGAGCTGCGACTTGGTGTGGGTGTGATAGTCCAGCTCGAGCCCGAGCTCGCCCACCGCCTCAGCCAGAAAGCCATAGGTCACCACCGGCCGGGGCACCTCGTCGGGGTCGATCCAGTCGTCCGGCGGCATCTGGATGTTGAGAAGCGGCATGGCGGAAAGATGATCCCCCGGCGGCAGTTTGGCAAGATCGATAACAAAGTGTCCAGACTTCGTAATGACGCCAGGGGGTCGGCTTCCTATTTTTTCCGGCAGGCAATCGATCGGGGCCCGGCAAACGGAGGCCGGCCCTCGGGATCTTGCGAAAGGACGGCCATGAACAAGCTCATCGCCTTTCCCGTCCGCGGCGCGCTCGACCGGCTGCACCGCGACGCCGAAAGCTCGGACCGCGCGCTGATCGACGAGGTGACCGGCGGCCTCTCGGCGGTGCCGAGCGGCGCGGCCGTCGCCGACATGATGGCCGAGGAACAGGCCGATTACCGGGAAGTCTGCCAGGGGCTGTCCGGCAACTTCATGTCGGTGTCGCCCGCCTATGGCCGCTTTCTCTACATGACGGCGCGGGCCTGCAAGGCGCGGCGGATCGTGGAGTTCGGCTCGGCCATGGGCGTCTCCAGCATCTATCTGGCCTCGGCGCTGCGCGACAACGGCGGCGGCAAGCTGATCGGCAGCGAGATCGACACGTCGAAGGTGGTGCGGGCGCAGTTCCATCTGGGCGCCGCCGAGCTGGGCGACCTCGTGGAGATCCGCGAGGGCGACGCGCTGGAGACGCTGAAGGACGTGGGCGGGCCGGTGGACATGCTGCTGCTCGACGGCGCGCTGTCGCTCTACCTGCCGGTGCTGAAGCTGATCGAGCCGCGCCTTCGCCCCGGCGCGCCTGTGCTGGCGGAGAATGCCTTCGCGGCGGACTACCTCGACTATGTCGGCGATCCCCGGAATGGGTACCTCACGATGCCGCTGCCGATCGACCGGGGGCGGGGGAATGTGTACTCGGTAAGGGTGGGGTAGGGGAGCGGAGCCTGATAGGGGCCGGGGAGATATCTCGTCCTGAGGTCCACCGTGCATTCGCGCGCGAATGCACGCGGCCTTCGCGCAGGATGACAATTTGTTGATATGAAACAATATTTTAGCGTTTCACTCCTCCCTGCTCAGCCCTCTCCCGTGATGTCGCGTCTTGCCTTGTCCAGCTCCTCGGCGTAGCGGCGGAGGAGGTATTGTTCGGTGAGGAGGCCGATGACCTTGCGGGTGTGGGGGCTTTCGACCACGGCGAGTTCTTCGGCGTTGGCGGCCTCGAACAGCTTGGCGGCGTCGGCCACCGTCATCGAGGGCAGCAGCATGGCCTCGCGGTGGCGGAGCAGGCGGGCGATGTCGGCGCGGCCTTCGGCGGGGCGGTTCTCGGCGGTGTCGGGGGCGTAGGCGTCGGCCACCACGACGATGCCGGCATAGCCGCCGTTGCCGTCGACGGCGATGGCGCGCTGGGTCGAGCCCAGCGGGAACATGGCGCGGAAGCCGTCGAGCCCGAGGCCGGCGGAGACGGTGCGCACGTCGGAGCGCATCATGCGGGAGACGGTCAGCGAGCGCATGCGGCCGACGTCGTTGGCGCTGCGGATGGTTTCGCCGCGCAAGTGCAGGCGCCAGGTGGAGAAGGAGTAGCCGAAGGTTTCGCGCACCACCACGGCCGAGACGATGGACGCGGTGAGCACGGCGCTGGCGATGGCGAGGTCGCCGGTGGTTTCCAGCACCAGGAAGGCCATGGTCATCGGGCCGCCGACGATGCCCACCGCCATCGACGCCATGCCGATGACCGAGGCGATGAGCGGCGACAGGTTGGGTTCGAGGCCGGTGGCGATCAGGATCAGCGCATAGGCCTTGCCGACCAGCGCGCCGAGGTAGAGCGAGGCGAAGAACAGGCCGCCGCGAAAGCCCGAGCCGAGCGACAGCGCCGAGGCCAGCGCCTTCAGCACGAACAGGGCGAGCAGCATCTGCCAGCCGGCCGAAGACTCCAGCGCCACGTGCAGCGCGCCGTGGCCGGAGGCGAGCACGTGCGGGGTGAGAAGCGCCAGGCCGCCGACGCAGGCGCCGCCGATGGCCGGCCGCGCCCAGGCGGGGATGCGGGCGAGACGGAAGGCGCGCTCGACGCCGGTGACCAGCTGCATGACGGCCACGGCGAGCAGGCCGCCAACGATGCCGAGCAGCAGGAAGGGCGCCAGATCGGACGCGGTGAGGATGGGCACGTGGCCGACTTCCACCGTGGTCTGGAAGGCGCCCAGCCAGTCGGCCGTCAGGCTGGCGGCCAGCGAGGCGGCCAGCACCGGCGCGACGAGCGCCACCGAATAGGTGCCGATGATCAGCTCGAAGCCGTAGAAGGCGCCGGTGATCGGCGCGTCGAAGGCGGCGGAAATGGCGCCGGCGGCGGCGCAGCCCACCAGCGTGCGGATGTCGCGGCGGCGCAGGCGCAGCGCCTCGGCCATGCGCGAGGCGAAGCCGGAACTCGCCTGGGTGTAGCCGGCCTCCAGCCCCACCGAGGCGCCGAAGCCGGAGGAGATCATGGTCTGCAGCGCCACCAGCAGGCTTTCGCCGATGAACATGCGGCCGCCGTGCAGCGCGTTGGCCTCGATGGGGTCGACCGGCTGGCGCTTGAGGCGGCGGCGCGTGGCGAGTGCGAGCAGGGCGAGCAGGATGCCGCCGACCACCGGCATCAGCGCCAGCGCCGGGTGGACGAGGCTTTCCTGCTCGCTCAGCCGCTCGCCCGACGGCAGCATGTAGAGCCACTGGTGGGCGAGGTTGGTGATCCGGCTCATGGTGGTGACGACGACGCCGGCAAGGCAACCCACCACCGTCGCCAGCGCCACGAGCCCCAGCTCCCGGTAGCGGCGCAGCCGGATCAGCAGGCGAAAGGCGGTGATGATGAGGGCGGAGAGGCTGGGCATCGGACGTCGGCTGGCGGTGGCGGGGCGGGCGAAGAGGCGCGTCGGGCCGAAGCCCACGGGGGGATAACGCTTATCGCCAGTTTCGGATGCGATGGGAAGGGAGGGGGTGGCGGAAAGGTGGGGCGGGGGGCTTCGGGCCAAGCTCCCGTTTCATATCCCTCTCCTGTCATTCTCTGCGAATGCAGAGAACCTCAGGCCGAAAGGGCACGGGGCTTCTATAGGTCTCCCTTGGCTTCTGGAGCGTGATATGGACCGATGCGATATCTCGTCCTGAGGTCCTGCGCCTTCGCGCAGGATGACAATTAATTGATATATAACAATAGGATAGTCGTCCCGCTTGGGTTTGGGAGGTTGCGTCTTTCGTTGGGGTAGGCGATTTGGGGGCAGGCGATGCGCTGGATGAGTACGCGTGCGGCTTATCCCACTGTTCCCTCTATATAAATTGTCATCCTGCGCGAAGGCGCAGGACCTCAGGCAGAAAGGGGCGAGCGGCTGATATAGATCTCTCTTGGTTCATGGAGCGTGATATGGGCCGAGGAGATTTCTCGTCCCGAGGTCCTGCGCATAAAGCGCAGGATGACAATTAATTGATATGAAACAACAGGATAGGCGTCGAGCTTGGGTTTGGCAGGTTGCGCCCTCCATTGGGGGTACGCGATGCTCTGGGCGAGTTCGCGCGCCGGTTATCCTATTGATCCGCCTATATAAATTGTCATCCTTGCGCAGGCGAGGACCTCAGGCAGAAATGGGCGAGGGGGATGTATAGGTCTCCCTTGGCTCATGGAGCGTGATAGGGCCGAGGAGATTTCTCGTCCTGAGGTTCTCTGCCTTCGCAGAGAATGACAGGAAATTGATATAAAACAACTACTTACCCTTTCCTCGGCTCGCCGTTGACGAACTCTCTCCCGCTTCCCACTCCGGCGCGGCGGGGCAAGGGGAGAGGTCGAGGAAGCGGGGTTCGGTGCCCGGCTTGCCGCGCGCCACCCAGTCGCGCTTGGCGCGCAGGTAGTCGGTGAGTTCGGCCAGTTCCGCCGCCTTGCGCTCGAGGTTGACGAGCTGCTCGTCCATCAGCTCGATCTCGCGGGCCGGCGTCAGGCCCTGGCGCTGCAACTCGGCGGCGATCTTGGCGATTTCCTTGAGCGGCATGCCGAACGACTGCGCGAAGCGGATCATGCGGGCGGTGGAGGCGTCGCGCTCGGAGAAGATCTGGTAGGGGTTGCGGCCGCCCTTGACGCCGGTTTCCGGCGCGAGAAGCCCCTTGCGGACGTAGAAGCGGATGGTGTCCTGGCTGAGACCCGTCCGCGCCGCGAATTCGCCGATCAGCATTTGGCACCCCTTGACCATGGACCTTGGTCCAGCCTTATGAAAGATGCTCCTTACATCCGGAGCCATCTCATGTCGAGCGATCCCCTCTCCATTCCGCCGCGTTCCCTGGCCTTCGTCACCGGGGCGACGGGCCTTCTCGGCAACAATCTGGTGCGCGAACTGCTCGCCGACGGCTGGCGCGTGCGCGCGCTGGTCCGCTCGCCGGAGAAGGCGGCGCGGCAGTTCGCCGGGCTCGACGTGGAGATCGTTGAGGGGGACATGCTGAACGTGCCGGGCTTTGCCGGGGCGCTGGCCGGCGTTGACGTCATCTTCCACACGGCCGCCTATTTCCGCGATTCCTACAAGGGCGGCAGCCACTGGCCGGCGCTGAAGGCGGCCAACGTCGACGGCACGCGGGCGCTCCTCGCGGCGGCCCATGCGGCCGGGGTGCGGCGCTTCATCCACGTCAGCTCGATCGCCGTGCTCGACGGCGCGCCGGGCGCCCTGATCGACGAGACCATGCTGCGCCACGAGCGCGACGCCGACGACTACTATCGCAGCAAGATCCTGTCCGACCGCGAGGTGCTGGCCTTTCTCGATGCGCACCCCGATTTCTGGGCGGCCATGGTGCTGCCGGGCTGGATGCACGGCCCGGGCGACATCGGGCCCACCTCGGCCGGGCAGATGGTGCTGGACGTGGCGGCGGGGCACCTGCCCGGCGTGCCGCCGGGGTCGTTCTCCGTTGTGGACGCGCGCGACGTGGCGCGGGCGCTGATCCTCGCCAACGCCAGGGGGCGGCGCGGCGAGCGCTACATGGCCGCCGGGCGGCACATGACCATGGCCGAGCTCATTCCGCAGATCGCCGCGGCGGCGGGGGTGAAGGCGCCGTCCTGGCGCATCCCCCAGGCGCTGCTCTACGTGATCGCCGCCGGCAACGAGGTCTATGCCCGACTGACCGGCAAGCCGGTGCTGCTGAGCTGGGCCGCGGCGCGCATGACGGCGGCGGAGGCCGGCCGCTCGCGCTTCGACCCCGGCAAGAGCCAGCGCGAACTCGGCCTCACCTTCCGCCCGGTGGCCGAGACGCTGGCCGACGAGGTGGCGTGGTTCCGGGCGAACGGGGTTCTCACCGCAGCGTAGCGGCAAGATCTGCCGGCAACCGTTTCCGGCGGGCACAAACTGCCGTGTATGCCGGCCCTCGCTACGCCTCGATGTCGATCGCGGCGCGCTGGGCGAGCCAGGACATGTAGGTGTCGACCGAATAGGTGCCGGCGCTGCCGTTGCGGGCATGGATGACGGAGGACGAGGTGTCCTGCGTCTTCACCATGTCGCTGACCTGCCTGTAGACGGCGGCGGCCGTCTCGCGGCTGAGCGAGGCGACGTTGGGGAAGAAGATGTGGTTTTGTCCGGGCTCGCCGACAGGATCGGTCCAATTGGGGTCGGCGCCGACGACCGGTTCGGAGGGGAACTGGGTGCTGGCGATGTCCGGCAATGTCGCTACGGGGGGCGTTTCGACTGTCGGAGGTGTCGTTTCCGGCGGCTTCGATGCTTGCGCCGGAGTGGGGGGAGCCGTGGTTCCTGACTTCTCAGCAATGTAGCCATTCAGGAGAAATAGATAATCCTTGAGGGAACTGACCGGTTTGTCTCCATAGTTACCGAATATGTTTCCAACACCGTCGAGACCCTGCTCGATATCAACTTCAACGAAACCCTTCATCTTGATTGCGGATTCTAAATCAAGGTTCGTAATGTTAGGTAGATACGTATCATGGCACTGCAGGTTGTTTTGGGCGTCAACCTCTTCTTGCCGTTTCTTGAATTCGGCTTCCATCTTTGCAGTCTGAGCCTTGTAGGCATTCATCTCTGCGAGTTCGTCGGCGCTCAAAGGCCTGCCACCCGTCACTCGACCGTCGTCTCGGGATGCATAGATCTTTTTGCTGAGTGGGACGCGAACCCCATGAAGGCCAGAGTCACCCGAGACCGAGCTCCCCTGATCGGTCGTGGACGCTGATGGCGCGGACAACGTCAGGATTCCGTGAGATCGCGTTATCACGGGAAGGCGACGCACATCTTCTGGACTCAACCTGGGGGGATTGGCGATTACCCTGGCGATGCCCCGCAAGTTGCCATCGATCGAAACGGTTGCCATGCTGGCCTCCACTGCCGCCCGCAGGTTGTGGAAGCATGCTTCGTGCCAGCCGTGCGTTCAATCAGAGAGCGCTTTCCTCACCCCCCGACATAACGCTTGATCGTCTCGACCTCGGCGGTGAGCGCGGCGGCGCGGGGTTCGACGCCGAGGCGGGCGAACTCGGCGGCGGCGGCCGTGCGGTCGTCCATCTCCCACTTGAAGATGGCGCGGATGTCCTCGTCGGTGAGGTGGCGGCGACGCGCCTCGGCGGCTCCCGCGCCGAAGGGCCGGGGGATGGCGCCGGATCCGGTCGCCGGCACGGCCTCGGCATTGTCGAGCGCGGCGACGAGCAGCCGCAGCACCGACGTCTCAGCCTTGTCGCCCCGCTTCATGGCGGCGACCAGGTCGCGGCGCAGGCCGGCCTTCATGGTTTCGGCCGGGGTGGTGGGGGTGATGTCCGTCATATCCATATTGCTCCTTATTGTTCCTTGATATATAGAAAATGAAGAACAATGAGGAGTCAATAGTCCATGGCGAACACGGTGCTCACCGTCGATGAAGCCGCCGAGGCGCTGAAGCTG
>JAUVXG010000088.1 GCA_030603685.1 Pleomorphomonas sp. | reverse complement strand
CAAGGAGCGCCTTGGCGATGTAGTCGCGGGCCGACGCCCTGAGGGCCTCACGGTCGAGTGCACGATCGAGACGCCACCATACCTTTTCCAGGATCTCGATGAAGTTGGCCGGCGCCGGTTCGGCCGGCGGCATGCCGTA
The DNA here is from genome assembly GCA_030603685.1 of Pleomorphomonas sp. Taxonomy (GTDB): domain Bacteria; phylum Pseudomonadota; class Alphaproteobacteria; order Rhizobiales; family Pleomorphomonadaceae; genus Pleomorphomonas. The sequence continues at coordinate 19,079 of JAUVXG010000088.1, read as the reverse complement.
GGGCGCGAGGCCCGAGTAGAGATGGGTGTGGGCACAGACAGCGCCCGGCGCGATCTCGCCATTGGGGCAAGTCACGACGGAAGCTGTCGGGTCTGCCACCTCGGCGATGATGCCGTCGACGATGGCGACGGTACGGCCGGTTCGGTCGGGGCCGATCGTGATCGAATGGGTCAATGCCATTGGCTCCGGTCGAGCTTGGGGTCGAGACCGACCGACAGGGCTCGCGCTGCCGGGCTGTCGATCATCGGCAACACCGTGCGTCGCACGCCATCGAAGGCCGCCAGCGCCGAGGCGACGGCGCCGGCCGTCGGCACCAGGCCGATCTCGCCGATGCCCTTGGCGCCGAACGGTCCTTCCGGCTCGTGCTCCTCGATGATGATCACCTCGACCTCCGGCATGTCGGACGCCCTGAGCGCGCCGATCTCGCGGACGTTGGCGGTCACCGGCATGCCGTCCTTGCAGGGGAGTTGTTCGGTCAAGGCGTAGCCGAGGCCCATGTGGACGGCTCCCTCGATCTGCCCTTCGGCCAGCTTCGGGTTGAGAGCCTTGCCGACGTCGTGAGCGGCGATCACCTTGGCGACACGGCCAGTCTCGTCGAGGATGGCCACCTGCGTTGCCCAACCGAAGGCCGTGTGGGTCTTGATCTTGCCGTTCTTGAGCTGCCCTGGCGCGGTCGTGTCGTCAATCAGGATATCGCCGGCGAACACCTCTCCGACGAGATCCTTCAACGTCTTGCCCTCGTCGAGCGCAGCGCGCAGCGCCTTCGCCGCCTTGATCACCGCGTTGCCGGCCAACAGGGTGCCACGCGATCCGGTGGTCTGGCCGCAACCGACGTCGTAGCGGCTGTTGACCTGCGGCACGAAGATGGACGAGGGCAGGCCGGTCACCTCGGCGGCCGACTGGGCGGCAATGGTGAGGAGGCCCTGTCCCATTTCGGTGAAGCCGATGTGGAGCCCGATCCGGTTCTCCGCCTCGATCTCCAGCCGGCACTTGCCCCATTCGAGGGCGCCGTTGCCGATGCCGGAGTTCTTCACCGCGCAGGCGACGCCGACCGCCTTGCCCGCGGCCTTCGCCGCGTAATAGGCGTCCTTGACGGCCAGAAGCGATTTCTCAAGACCGACCGACTTCTCGAGGATCTGGCCCGAGGAGAACACGTCGCCAACGCGAACGCCGTTGCGCCAGCGCATCTCCCATCCGTCGATGCCGACCTTCTCGGCGAGAAGGTCGAGGCAGCCTTCCATGGCGAACGACGTCTGGTTGACGCCGAAACCGCGCATGGCGCCGCAGGGCGGGGGGTTGGGGTAGGCGGCGATCGAATGGATGGACAGCGTCGGCACCCGGTAGGGGCCGCAGGCATGACCGGCGGCGCGTTCCAGCACCTTGTCGCCGACCGAGGCGTAACAGCCGCTGTCGCCGAGAATGTCGATCTTGGCGGCGGTGATATGGCCATCCGCATCGCAGCCGACCGAATAGGTCATCTTCATCGGATGGCGCTTGGGATGGAGCCGAACCGACTCCTCGCGGGAGAGGACGACCCGCACCGGACGGCCGGTGAGGCGCGCCAGAACGGCCGTCTGCGCCTGCACCGTCATGTCTTCCTTGCCGCCGAAGGCGCCGCCGGTCGGCACCAGTTCGACGAAGATGTTGTCCACCGGCTCACCGAGCACGCCGGCCACCGCCTTGCGATCCTCGAACACGCCTTGGCCTTGAGAGTAAAGGTGAAGGCGGCCGTCTTCGAGCGGCACGGCCAGCGCCGCCTCGGGCTCCAGGAACAGGTGTTCGATACGTTGGGTCTGCCAGGTGCCGGAGACGACGTGGGCGGAGGCGGCGAGGGCCGCCTCGACGTCGCCGCGTTCGATGACCGTTTCCGACAGCAGGTTGGGCTGGCGCGGGTTGACCTGCCGCGCGCCGGGCTTCAGCGCCTCTTCCGGAGACAGCGTCGGCTCCAGCATCGTGTAGTCGACGGCGACGAGTGCGGCGGCGGCGCGGGCGGCGCGCGGCGTCTCGGCCGCGACGGCGGCAATGACGTCGCCGACGTAACGCACCTCTTCGCCGACCGCGACGAACACGGGCCAATCCTTCTTGATCTGGCCGACCCAGCGATCGCCCGGCACGTCCTCGGCGGTGGCGATGCGCACCACGCCGGGATGGGCGAGCGCCTTCGAGAGATCGATGGAGTTCACGTTGGCGCGGGCATACGGCGACAGGACGAAGACGCCATGCAGCAGGCCGGGCATGTCGATGTCGGCCAGGAACGGCCGGTCGCCCAAGGCCAGATCTCCACCGCGGAATCGCTCGACCGGTTGGCCGACACCACCGTCCGCCGTCGGTTGCGGATGCGGCTTGAGGCCTGCCTTGACGTCGCGGATCAGCTCGACGGCGTCGATCACCTTCTTGTAGCCGGTGCAACGACAAAGATGGCCGTCGAGGGCGGCGGCGATCTCCTGCCGGTCCGTCGCGCCTCCAGCATCGGTCAGCGCCTTGATGCGCACCACGAGGCCGGGCGTGCAGAAGCCGCACTGGACGCCGGCAGCGGCCTGGAAGGCATCGGCATAGAGCCGGCGTTCGGCCTCATCCACGCCTTCCAGCGTGACGATCGGGCGCCCCTTCACGGCGGTGGCCTTGAGGGTGCACGTCTTACTCGGCTTCCCGCCGATCAGCGCCAGACAGCAGCCGCACTGCCCCTGACCGGAACAGGCGTCCTTCACCGATGTGACCTTCAGTCGGTCGCGCAACACGGAAAGCAGCGTCTCGTCCGCCTCGACGTCGATCTGGTGGTCGCGACCGTTGACGGTAAGGGTGATCATGGGCATCTGGCGGGTCCGTTCAGTCGAAGGCGGCGTTGGCGTAGGTGACGATCGTCGGCGCCGTGACGGCGCGGGCGACGCGGGCGAGAAGGATCAGACGGCCGACATCGACCGGCTGGTCGGCCGTGCCGGAGACGGCCGTCGGCGAGGACGGATCGACAGAGAGGTCGAACCCGTCGCCGCGACAGGCGAGGCGGGCGCCGTCGTCATCGATCGTGAAGCGTCGGGCGTCGTCGCGAACATGCAGACGCAGCCCCGTTGCCGTCTGCTCGACGGCCAGACCGTCGCGGTCCGGTGCGTCGTCGAGGCTTGCGGCCGAGCCGAACAGATTGGCCTTCCGGGCGAAGGGGCCGCCAGTTTCCGGACAGGTCACGTCGCAGTTGCCGCAGCGGTTGCAGACGTCGGCGAAGATACCGATCTGCTGGGCACGCGTAACCGGTTGGGCTTCGCTTACGACCACGCCCTCGCCGGGGCGAAACGTCGCAGAGGTGACGGGCTCCTGCGGCAGCGGATAGCGGAAGATGGCGTCGTTGGGGCAGACATTGACGCACTTGCCGCAGGTCTCGCAGTCCAGAAGGGCGAGCGATACGCCTGTGCGGCGCGGCGGATGATCGACCTCGGGGCGGCTGTAGCGGCGGTGATCGGCCACGCGGGCGGTATAGTGGACGGTATTGCGAAGCCGGGCGGCCGATACCCACGCCTGGAAATCCGAACCAGCCGTTGCGCGCAGGTCTTCGTCGGTCTCAAGCGCAGCGGCGAGGATCGCCTTTCGCTCCGACGGAATGGCGAGATCGTCGAGAGCCGGCGCGGCAAGCCCGAAGGCCTTCAGCGTGTAGACATCGAGATCGGGTGCCTCCACCTCGGCCATGCGGTCGGCGAGGTCGGCGATGTAGTCGGTACCCTTGCCGTATCCGGCGCCCTTCAGAAGGTCGGTGCAGACGCTCACCGGCTTGAGGCCGAGCGCTACGGTATCGGCAAAGTTGCCGACGTCGACACCGGCCGAGAAGGAGATCGGGAAGCGGTCGCCGAACTCGGCCCTGAACCGCGCGACGAGCTCGATGGCCAGCACATGGAGCGGTGGCCCCGAAAGATACATCTCGCCCGTGCCCTCGGGAAAGAACTGCTTGTGGTTCTGGACGAGTAGCGTGTTGGAGAACTTGACCCCGAAGCCGCGCCCGATCTTCTCCGCCAAGTCGCCTAGCCGGCTAACTATACCTTTCACGTCCTCCCATTTCGCATCCTTCTCGAAGGTCGCGTCCGGCACCACGAGGTCGGTATAGCCGAGCTTGTCGTGCAGAAGGGCGTTGAGATCGGCCTTGCCGAGCAGCGTCGGGTTGAGTTTGACGACGACGTCGAGCCCTTCCTCGGCCATCAGATGGGCGGCGATCGCCTCGATCTCGCTCGGCGGGCAGCCGTGGAAGGTGGAAATGGTCACGCTGTCGGAGATGCAGGTTGGGAAGGCGAGGTCGCGGAAGCGGGCATAGGCGTCGGGGATTTGCGTCCGCAGCCGGTCGACGATGGCGCTGGCATCCTTCATGCCGGCAATGAAGGCGCGAACCTTGTCCGATCGGATGCCGGCAAGGTCATAGCCGACGCTCATGTCGATGACGGTGTCTTCCAGGCCGGGGGCGAGCCCTTCCGCCTTGGCCATCTCGATCAGCATCGTCGCCTTGACGTATTCTTCGAGCGACTGCTCGAGGGACAGTTCCTGCGACCACTCGATGTTGAAGCCGATCGTCTCCATGTCGATGCAGGGGCGGGCGATCTCGAGATGGTCGAGGACCTGGACCGTCTTGAGTTCGATCACCCGGCCGCCGGCCAGCCAGCTCAGCACGATGTTCTGCGCTAGCTGGGTGTGGGGCCCCGCCGCCGGCCCGAAGGGCGTCGCCGCCCTGCGGCCGAAGATCGAGGTGGACAGATCGCGGCCGCTCGTCGCCTTGGCGAACTTGAAGCGCGGCAGGTGAAAGGCGCTCTTCTTCGCTTCAAGCTCGCGGAACATCCGCTTGACGAGTATCGGCAGCGGAATCGGCGTCAGGTCGGCCATGAAAGTCTATCCCGGGGCGTCAGACCGGCGCCGACAGGAGCGGATACATTTCCGGCCGCCGGTGCTTCTGGAAGTTGAAGATATTGGCGCGAATCTCGGTGCAGCGATCAAGGTCGCAGTCATGCGTAACCAGTTCGTCGCCGAGCGTCGAGGCCATGGCGACGATCTCGCCGGTCGGGGCGATGATGCAGCTCTGGCCGATCAGCACGCAGTTCTCTTCATTGCCGGCCTTGCCGACGCCGACCACCCACATGCCGTTGGCATAGGCGCCGGCCTGCATGGCCAGGTGATTGTGGAAGCACTGGAGATGATCGTGCTCGGGGGCGAGCGGGTAATGATACGGCGTGTTGTAACCGATCAGCACCATTTCCGTGCCGCGCAGCGCGTGCTCGCGATAGGTCTCCGGCCAACGACGGTCGTTGCAGATCGCCATGCCGAGCTTGCCGCCGAGGCAATCGGCCGGCGTAAAGAAGGTATCTCCCGGCTCGAAATAGCGCTTTTCGAGGTGCTGGAAGGCGCGCCATGGCTCGTTCTCGGTGTGACCGGGCAGGTGAACCTTGTGGTAGCGATGGACGATAGCCCCCGTCTTGTCGACGATGATGGAGGTGTTGAAGCGCCTGATACGGCCGTCGATCACCGTCTTCTCGGCATAGCCGAAGCTGATGGCGACGCCGAGTTCCCTGACCTTGGCAAACAGTGGCGCGGTGGCCGGGCCGGGCATCTCGGTCTCGAAGAAGGTATCGACCTCCGCCTGGTCTTCCATGAACCAGCGCGGGAAGAAGGTGGTCAGCGCGAGCTCCGGATAGACGACCAGATCGCAGCCGCGTCGGGCGGCTTTCTCAAGCAGGGCAATCATCCTGCTGACGACGACTTCGCGGCTGTCGGCGCGGGCGATCGGGCCAAGCTGGGCGGCACCGACGACGATGGTGCGGGACATTCTCTCGATACTCCTCAGACGGGTGTGTTGGCGCGGCCGGCCAGTTCCAGCGCCAGCGTGCCGAGCACGGCAAGACCGTTGGCGATGTCGCTGGGGGCCGTGAACTCGGCAATGTTGTGACTGAGTCCGGCGATGGACGGCACGAACACCATGGCCGCCGGGCAGGTACGGGCGAGCATCTGGGCATCGTGTCCGGCGCCGGAGAAAATGCGGCGGGTGGTGAGGCCGAGGCTCTTGGCCGTCTTGTCGACGCGGCCGACCAGTTCGCTGTCGAAGGCGACGGGCTCGAAACGAGCCAGCGGACGGCGGGTGAAGGAAACATGCTCCTCCTCGGCAACGCGGGCGACCAGGGCGGCCAACCGCGCTTCCGCCTCGGCCAGCACCTTCTCCTTGGGGTGGCGGAGGTCCACGGTCATCTGCGCCATCTCGGCGACGACATTGACGAGGTTGGGGCGAAGCCGCAGCGAGCCGACGGTGCCGACCATGTCGCCACCGATCGACTTGGCGATGTCGGCAACGCCGTGCGCGATGCGGGCGGCGGCGAGGCCGGCGTCGCGCCTGAGGCGCATTGGCGTGGCGCCGGCGTGGCTCGCCCGGCCCGACAGCGTGATCTCGGTCCAGGAAATGCCCTGCACGCCCTCGACGACGCCGATGTCTATCCCCTCGGCCTCAAGAACCGGTCCCTGCTCGATATGGTATTCGAGATAAGCGGCGGCCTTGATGCCGCCGAGCGGCGCGGTGCCGGCATAACCGATGTCGGCAAGATCATCGCCGAGCCGCGTGCCGTCGATGGATATGGTGTCGAGCGCTTCCTGAAGCGGCAGATCACCCACGTGGACGAGGCTTCCGAGCATGTCCGGCTGGAAGCGGGCCCCCTCCTCGTTGGTGAAGGCAGCGACAGTGACCGGATGAACGGTGGCTATCTTGGCATCGTCGAGGGCTTGCAGGATTTCCAGACCGGCGAGCACGCCGAGATTGCCGTCATAGAGACCGCCGGTTGCCACCGTGTCGATATGCGAGCCCATCATGACCGACGGACCGTCCTGCGTGCCCTTGCGAGTGCCGAAGATGTTGCCGATCGGATCGATCGCAACATCAAGGCCCTGTTCGCGCATCCAGCCGACCACGAGATCGCGGCCGGCGCCATCTTCGGGCGTCAGGGCGAGGCGACAGACGCCGCCTTCCGGTAAGGCGCCGACCTGACCAAGCGCCTTGAGGCGCGCGACGAGGCGGTCGCCATTGACGGGCAGGGCGGGAGAAAGGTCTGTCATCTCTGTGCTCCAGCGCGAACCGCGTCGCCGGTGCGGCCGACGACGCGGGCGTAAAGATCCGGATCGGTGTCGCCCTCGCTGCCGATGAGCAGGACACGCGAGGTGCGATCAAGACCAAGCGACCGCCGCCAGTCCGGCTCTCCGGCGGCAACGATCAATCCGGCAAGGCCTGCGACCCCCGATTCGCCGCCGACAATGGTGGCCCCGGCGACGCCAGACGCCAAGAGTCGCATTGTTGCGAGGGCTGCTTCGTCCGGGATGGTCATGAATGCGGACGCCCCGTCCCTGAGGATCGGCCAGGCGATAACGGAAGGTTCGCCGCAGGCCATGCCGGCCATGATGGTGTCGAGATCACCCGTGACGGCGGTCGGCTTTCCGGATCGCGCGCTTTCGTAGAGGCAGGCCGCCTTGGCCGGTTCCACCACCGTTACGATGGGCATGTCGGCGCCATAGGCTTCCCAGAGGTGGGCGATGACGGCGGCGGCAAGGCCGCCGACACCGCATTGAAGGAATACGTGGGTTGGCGGTGCCTCGCTTGCGCCGAGGGCCTCGGCCACCATCACGGAATAGCCCTGCATGACGTCACGTGGCACGTCGGTGTAGCCTGGGTAGGACGTATCGGAAACCACGAACCATCCGTTCTCAGCGGCGGTCCGGTCGGCCTCGCGCACGGAATCGTCGTAGTTGCCCTGCGTCCTGACCACTTCGGCGCCATAGCGGCGAATGGCATCGACGCGTCTTTCCGAGACCGTGGCGTGAACGAAGATCACCGCTCGCGCGCCAAACATGCGCGCGCCCCAGGCGACGGACCGGCCGTGATTGCCATCCGTCGCGCAGCAGACGGTGATACCCTTGGCGGCTTCCCCGAGCCGGCCGGTCGCCAGCGCCGTTTCATCGATGTCGCCATGGAGTCGGCGAAGTTCGCTGGCGAGCAGGCGAAACACCGCATATGCGCCGCCGAGAGCCTTGAAGGAACCGAGACCGAAGCGGGAGCTTTCGTCCTTGTAGTGAATGCTGGCAACGTCGAGACGCTCCGCCAGCTTGTCGAGCGCGACAAGCGGTGTCGGCGCATAACCTGGCCACGAGGTTATGACCCCGGCCGCCCTGATGTAACCGGCGTGCGACAGCGTCGACTTGAGGGCGGTGGGATAGGCGCCCTTCTTGCGCGAAGGATTGCCGAGAAGGGTCGCCGTGGCAGGCGAGAAAGCCTGTTGTGAGAAAAGGTCGGTCATCGATCCCATGGTCTTGCTGCCGGCTGTCCGGCTTGACAGTGAAGCATATATGAAAGAGAATTTTCATGGAATGGAAAAGATGAAAAAAGAGGCGATTGCCGACGGTGTGAGCGGACGGGGCGGCGTGGCGCAGGGCGATGCGGTCGACGTCCGGATCGCCGCGCTGTTCGACGAGCTGACCGAAAGCGAGAAGCGTCTTGCCGAGGTCGTGCTTGAGGCGGCCAGCGACCTCTCGGCCTTCACGGCCGGCGAGTTGGCAGCGCGCGCTGACGTATCGGCGGCAACGGCCGCTCGCTTCTTCCGGCGCCTCGGTTACGAAAGCTACGGCGACCTGCGCCGTTCGGTCCGCGATGCACGCACCTGGGGGTCGCCGCTTTACGAGCTCTCCGCCGCGGAGCGGCCGGCAGATTTCGCACGGCATGTCGCTCAGGACATCGAAAATCTCCAACGCCTGATCGCCGACCTTCCACCGGTATCCCTTGCCGCTGCCGTGGATCTGCTTGCTTCGGCGCGGCGGGTTCATGTCATCGGTTTCCGCAACTCGGCGGCGCTGGCATCTTATGCACGCGGGCTTCTTGCCCACGTGAAACCGGACGTCCGTCTCTTGCCACTGGCCGGGCAGACGCTTGCCGAGGAGCTTGTCGACCTGACTTCCGAGGATGCTTTCCTGGTATTTGGGTTTCGTCGTCGACCACCGGCGCTGCGCGATGTGATGGCGGCCGTTCGCGAAGCGGGCGCCCGCATCCTTCTCGTCACGGATGCATCGGCGGCGCGCACCGCCCATCTGGCGCACGTGACGCTCCGCTGCCCCAATCAGGGCGCCAGTCTGTTCGACAGCTACGTGGCGCCGATGTCATTGATCAGCCATCTCGCCTCGGCGGTGGGCGCAGCGCTCGGCCCGGCCGCCGAGGGGCGTCTGGCAAGGATCGAAGATCTGCATCGACGCCTTGAGCCGTTTTCCCCCACCGGTCGCCGGTTGCAGCGCGGCTGAGTTATCAGATCGCTTAACGGCCGAAGGTCGGGAAAAATCTCGCAGAATCAGAAACCGGGGGGGGTGTTCCAGCCTGGTGCGCACTTCTTTGCTGTAGAAACTGTCCGCATTAACTCTACTTTCGCACGACTCTTGGTGAAAAAGATGTATACTTCCACCCCATGAAAGCGAGTTAACGCGTCGGATCGGTGCGATTGACTCATCTTTCATTAACCTTCTCCGTGCGAGGCTGAGCTTCAGTCTCGGCGCGGGTCGGGTGAACAGCGAGCGCGCCAGCTCCGTGGCGGCCACCTCACCCAAGCCGGCGGGTTCCGTTTCTCGCGCAAGCGAGTCGGAAGCCCGACAGGTTTATGCGGGTTTGGATAGACCCGGAAAGCGCCCGACGAGCCATCGGTTCGGAGGGATTCTTTTCCATTCCGGTCGATTGTCGGCCGGTAGCATTCGGGTTGGCGCCAATGTTTATTCTCGTTCTTATTGCAAGCTTGGCTTATTTCGCCATCGGGCTCGGCTTTTCGATGCTGTCGCTTCACGAGCTGGCAACCAACGGGCGCAATCGCCCTCTCAGCCGGCTGGTGGCCTGGTTGGGCATCCTGTTCTGGTTGCCGATACTGCTTGCCGTCGTCGTGGGTGCGCTTTTCGCGTCACGTCGGCCGACGCAGTCTCCGGTTCCCGCTGCCGCAACCCAATCGGGTGCCGTCATCTCCGAGCGGCGTGCCGTGCGCAGGGCGGCTCGTCAGGTCTGAACAAGACACGAAAGGCCCGGTTTTGGGGCTGGTCCTAACTTGGCCGGTGGATTGAAAACTGTGCCGGCCAAGTTTTCCGCATCGCGCCGCGCAAACTAACTATCTGAAAAGACGGCAAATCCGCCGGTTTTCAAAAAGCCGCGTCGCTTGAGCACAAAAGCTCTTGCATTCGTTCGGCCAGTTGGATAGACACTCCCCAGCGATCGGGACCGTCACTTCATCGCGACGGTGTCAAAATCGTATTGGCTTGCGCTCGTAGCTCAGCTGGATAGAGCATCAGACTACGAATCTGAGGGTCAGGAGTTCGAATCTCTTCGAGCGCGCCATTTCTTCTCCTGTTTTGATCATGTTGCAGAGTCGGTAGCGCCGACCTGATGCGAGTGCAAATGGCGGCCTGTTTGCAGGGCCTCCCGCTACTGCTTGACCGCTCGCTATGTGCAGCCAGGTCGGGTAGGCGCCCGACGAAGATCATCCCTGAAATCATTGTGCTTTACCAGCGCGTCGCCGGTGGCGTGTACCTTGCGTTGCGCCATGAGGCGAGAGGTTGCTCCTGCATGTGAGGCTGGCAAATCGTTTGGTCGTCGAAGACTCCGATGGTCGGCGGGAATGATGCACAACGCGGCGCCGGCTTTGTCGGATGGAAGGCACGTTTGATCGGGAGTTCTACAAACAGGGAAAAGAGGCGGGAAAGCGCCGATCGGATACGATTTTGCAGTTGGGCATCGTATGGCCCCTGAATTCTCAATCGGTTAAGAGAAAGATCATGCAGTTTGAAAGGCATATGACTCCGCGAAGCGGCTTCGTGCCTTGCAAAAATTGCACAATAATCGACAGAGATTGCTTGGTCAGCCGCAAAGCGACATGCGAGCATTAATCATCGGGCCTGCGAGGGAGACACATAAGTGTAAGGACGCTGCCCGGATCGATCGAATGCCTGATCTACATTGTGTGGATAGATTATCGGTCGATATACAAAGTTCACGGAGAGAGAAATGAATAGGTTTGTGGGTGCTGCGCTTGCCGCGGCGATGATGACGTTTGGCCTTTCTTCAACTGCTGGCGCCGAGGACGCCCTGAAGATTGGGTTCGCCAACCGCACACTTAATGGCGCCTTCTTCGTCGGTCTGACCGAATACATGAAGATCAACGCCGAGAAGGCCGGCTATCAGCTCATCACAACCGATGCCGCCGGCAACATGGACAAGCAGGTCGCCGACGTCGAGGACATGCTGTCCCAGAACATCGACTATCTGGTGCTCAACCCGCAGGATCCGGCCGCCGGCGTCCGGATTAGCGAAATGGCTGCCAAGAAGGGCATCCCCGTCATCGACCTCGACAGCGACATCTCGCTCGACGCGCCGGTCATCACCCGCGTCATGGCCAATAACGCCGCCAACAACCGGCTGATCGGCGATTTCGCCGTCAAGCAGTTCGGCAACAATCCGATCAATGCAGTGATCATCTCCGGCAACCAGGGCAACCTCGTTGGCGAAGCACGTCGCGACAACTTCATCGCCGGCGTGATGGAAGCCCAGATGCGCGACTACGGCGCGACCAGCTTCACGGTGCTGACGCAGGGCTGGGGCAACTGGGACCAGCAGGGCGGCCTCAAGGCCATGGAAGACGCGCTGGTCGCCCAGGGCGACAAGATCAACATGGTCTATTCCGAGATGGACGACATGGCGCTCGGCGCCATCCGCGCCCTGAAAGCGGCCGGCAAGCTGGAGAACGTCAAGGTCTTTGCCCACGACGGTTACAAGTTTGCCCTCGACGCCATCGGTCGCGGCGATCTGCAGGCTACGGCTTCCAACAATCCGAAGCTGCTGACCGAGAAGGTCATGGAGATCATCAAGGCTCACCATGAGGGCAAGCGGGTCTTCAACAACTACGAGTACATCAAGCCGCTGCTGATCACCAAGGACAACGTGGCCGACTACTACGATCCCGAGTCTCTCTACTGACACAGGGCGTGGGTGGGCAGGCGATCCTGCCCACCCGTATCCACAGGTAGAACGACGGGAGGGTCGTTTCCATGCAAAGTCCAGCCATCGTCATCGAAGGCGTCAAGAAGCATTTCGGCGGCGTTCGGGCACTGTCCGATTTCAATCTCAAGGTCGAGAAGGGCACCATCCACGCGATCGTCGGCGAGAACGGCGCCGGCAAGTCGACGCTGATGAAGATCCTGTCCGGCATCTACACCCGCGACGCCGGCCGCATCCTGCTCGACGGCGAGGAGGTTCATTTCGAGACCCCGCAACAAAGTCGCGAAAAGGGCGTCGGCATCGTTCATCAGGAATTGGCGCTGTCACCCGATCTGTCGGTCGCCGAGAACATCTTTCTCGACGATCTTGGCCAGGGCACGCCACTGGTCGACTGGAAGTCGATCAACACCCGCGCTGGCCAACTGCTGAAGTCCTTCGGTTTCCCCATCGATCCGCGTCGTCGTACCGGCGATCTCACCGTCGCCTACCAGCAGATGGTGGAAATCACCAAGTCGCTCGCCAAGGAAGTCAACATCCTGATCCTCGACGAGCCGACGGCGGTGCTGACGGCGCCCGAGATCGACCTGTTGTTCGACAACCTTCGTCGTCTCAAGGCCAAGGGTGTCACCATCCTCTACATCTCGCACCGGCTCGAGGAGATCTTTCGCATTGCCGACGGCATAACCGTCGTCAAGGATGGCGTCACTATCTGCGATCTCGACCCCAAGATCTGCAGCGAGAACGACATCATCACGGCCATGGTCGGTCGCGAGCTGAAGTCGCTGTTTCCGGAAAAGCTGCCGCCCCGCGACGAACCGTTGTTCGAAATCCGCCATCTCACCCGACGCGGCGTCATCGAGGACATCAACCTGACCGTTCGCAAGGGTGAGATCGTCGGCCTGGCCGGCCTGATCGGCTCGGGCCGGACGGAGATCGCCGAGTGCATCTTCGGCCTCGCCCGCTATCAGCAAGGCGAGATGGTCAAGAACGGCCGCAAGGTATCGGTCGCCCATCCCGCCGACGCCGTCGCCCAGGGCATCGGCCTGGTGCCGGAGAACCGCAAGGAGCAAGGCGCCGTCCTCACCATGGGCATCGACGCCAACATGACGATGTCGCGCCTTGGTGGCGTGTCGAGGCTCGGTATCATCCGTCATGGCCACGAGCAGACGCTGACGCAGAAACTGCGCGAACAGCTTCGCATCAAGCTGGGAAAGCTCAGCGATCCCGTAATGAGCCTTTCCGGCGGCAACCAGCAGAAGGTCGTGCTCGCCAAGTGGCTCAACGTCGGCTGCGACTTCCTGGTGTTCGACGAACCGACGCGTGGCGTCGACGTCGGTGCCAAGTCCGAAATCTACAACATCATCCATAGGCTGGCCGAGGAGGGCAAAGGCCTCCTCGTCATCTCTTCCGAGCTGCCCGAAGTCATTGGCCTCTGCCACCGCGTCTACGTCATGGCCGACGGCCATGTGGCTGGCGAACTGGCCGGAGACGAGCTTTCGGAAGAGCGGATCATGTCGCTCGCCATCCCCAAGCGCAGCATCCAGTGAGGGGGAAAAGAGATGACAAACCAGTCCCAAGGGAAGGAAACCACCATGACCGAGATCGCATCGGGCCAAGGCGTGCCGGTCGCCGCCCAGGCCTCCAGATGGTCGCGCGAGCGCGTTGTCGCGCTGTTGCTCGACCAGTCCACCCTCATCGTCTTCGTGGCGATGCTCGTCGTCGCCATGTTGCTGACGGACCGCTTCTACACGTTTGAAAACTTCACCAACATCATGCGGCAGTGCGTGCCGCTCGGTGTGGTGTCGCTCGGCTTGCTGTTCGTCATCCTGACCGGCGGCATCGACCTTTCGGTCGGCTCGCTGATGGCCATCGTGTCGGTGGTGGTGGCTCTGGCCATCCCGTCCTACGGACTGTTCGGCGCGCTGATCCTCGGCCTGCTGACGGGAACCTTCTTCGGCGCCATCTCGGGTGCTCTCGTCGCCTATTTCCGCATCGCTCCCTTCATCGCCACGCTGGCGGTGATGACCATCGCCCGAGGCGCTGGCCTCATCATCTCCAAGGGGCAGCCGGAGTTCATCAACGACGAAGGCTTCAACGATTTCGGTATCGCGTCCTTCCTCGGACTGCCGACCACCGTTTACGTCCTGGTGCTCTGCTTTGCCGTGGCATTGTTCCTCTATCGGAAGACGGTGTTCGGCCGGCGGGTGATCTCCATCGGCTCCAACGAGATCGCCACGCGCTTCGCCGGCATTCGCGTCGAGCGCTACAAGTTCGGCGTCTATCTGATCTCGGGCTTTGCCTGCGCCGTCGCCGGCATCATCGCCTCGACCCGTACCGGTGTCGGGTCCCCCATCCTCGCCATCGGTTTCGAACTCGACGCCATTGCGGCGGTGGTCGTGGGGGGCGCCAGCCTTGCCGGCGGTCGTGGCCGGGTGTTCAACACCATCATTGGCGCCCTGATCCTGTCGGTCATCTCCAACGTCATGAACTTGCTCAACATTCCCGGCTATCACCAGCAAGTGGTCAAAGGCATCATCATCGTCCTCGCCGTGCTGCTCGAGAGCCTGAAGCTCCGCCTGTCCTCGCGTTCCTGAACGGATTTCCTAGGTTTCAAATCATGATCAAGCTTAGCAATGCCAACCTGGCGACGCTGCCCGCCGACGTCGCCCGCCCCACCTATGACCGCAGCAAGGTCACCACCGGCATGGTCCACTTCGGTGTCGGCGGTTTCCATCGCGCTCACCAGGCCATGTATCTCGACCGGCTGATGAACATGGGCGAGGCGCTGGACTGGGGTATCACCGGTGTTGGCGTCATGGCTGCCGACCAGCGCATGCGCGACGCGCTGAACAGCCAGGATGGGCTCTACACCCTGATGGTCAAGCATCCGGACGGCCGTTACGAGGCATCGGTGATCGGTTCCATCGTCGATTTCCTCTATGCTCCAGACGATCCCGAGGTGGTTCTCGAACTGATGGCAGCGCCATCGACCCGCATCGTGTCGCTGACCATCACGGAAGGTGGCTACAACTTCCACCATGTCACCGGTGAGTTCGATCTAGCCAACCCCGACGTCGTGCACGACCTCGCGGCCGGCGCGGTGCCCAAGACGGTGTTCGGCCTCGTCACCGAGGCGCTGCGTCGTCGCCGGGCCCGCAACATCCCGCCGTTCACGGTGATGAGTTGCGACAACATCCAGAGCAATGGCGACGTCGCCAAGAAGATGTTCTGCGCCTATGCCAGCGCCAAGGATGCCGAACTGGGCGATTTCATCGCCAGTCACGTCGCATTCCCCAATGCCATGGTCGATCGCATCACCCCGGTGACCACCAAGGAGGATATCGCCGAGGTTACCAGCCGGTTCGGCATCGAGGATGCGTGGCCGGTGGTGTGCGAGCCCTTCACCCAGTGGGTGATCGAGGATCATTTCCCGCTTGGTCGTCCGACCTATGAAAAGGTCGGGGCGCAGATGGTCGCCGACGTGGTGCCCTACGAGCTGATGAAGCTGCGTCTGCTCAACGCCAGCCATCAGGCGCTCACCTATTTCGGCTATCTCTCCGGCTATCGCTATGCCCATGAGGTGATGGCCAACCCCCTGTTCGCCGAATTCCTGCTCAACTACATGACCCTGGAGGGAACGCCGACCCTATCTCCGGTGCCCGGCGTCGATCTCGACAGCTATCGCCGCACCCTGATCGAGCGCTTCTCCAATCCGGAAGTGCGCGACACGCTGGCTCGCCTGTGCGCCGAGAGTTCCGATCGCATTCCCAAGTGGTTGCTGCCCGTCATCCGCTCACAGTTGAAGGCGGGCGGGGACATCTCCCGCTCGGCGGCGGTGGTGGCAAGCTGGGCCCGCTATGCCGAGGGCACCGACGAACAGGGCAAGCCGATCGAGGTGGTCGATCGCCTCAAGGACAAGCTGATGGCGATCGCCGCCCACAATCGCGACAATCCGATCGCCTTCATCGAGAATCGCGAGCTGTTCGGAGACCTTGCCGACGAACCGCGCTTCGTCGCTGCCTACCGGGAGGCCCTTGCCTCGCTCCATTCGGCAGGAGCGCTGGAAACCGTTCGCCGCTACTGCTGAAGCGGCCGACGGGCGGCGGCGGAGGCCTCTCCCTCCTGTCGCCGCTCGTCGGTACCCCGATGCGTCGGGAGGAGAGTCCCATGTTTCTCGGAATTGATTGCGGCACCCAGGGCACCAAGGCGCTGATCGTCGATGACGCCGGTCGCACGCTTGGCCGTGGCCATGCCGCCCATGATCTCATCGAGCGGGCGAACGGCGCCCGCGAGCAGGAGCCATCCTGGTGGACCGCGGCGATGGCGACGGCCGTTCGTGGCGCCGTCGCCGACGCCGGCGTTTCCGGCGGCGATATCGTTGCCCTCGGCATTTCGGGGCAGCAGCACGGTCTGGTGGTGCTGGATGACAACGGAGCGCCGATCCGGCCGGCCAAGCTTTGGAACGACACCGAGACGGCACCGCAGAACGACGCGCTGATCGAGGGCTTGGGAGGCGCCGCCGCCTGGTTCAATCAGCTCGGCATCGTGCCGCGTACCGGCTACACGATCTCCAAACTGCTGTGGCTCAGGGAGAACGAGCCGGACAACTTCCGCCGCATCCGCCGCATCCTGCTGCCGCATGACTATCTCAACTACTGGCTGACCGGCCGGGCGGTGGCCGAATATGGCGATGCTTCCGGCACCGGCTTCTTCGATATCCGCCGTCGCGTCTGGGCGACGGCGCCGCTCGACCTCATCGATGGCGGCAGCGGCTTCCTCGCCGCCGCGCTCCCCGAGTTGATCGCCCCGGACGCGATCGTCGGCTCCCTCACGGCGGCTGCCGCCGAGGCGCTCGGGCTTTCGACGCGCTGTCACGTTTCGGCTGGCGGCGGCGACAACATGATGGGCGCCATCGGTACCGGAAATGTCGAGGCCGGCGTCGTCACCATCAGTCTCGGCACTTCGGCCACGGCCTACTGCTACGCCGACGAACCGATCACCGACGCCGACGGATGGGTGGCGCCGTTCTGCTCCAGCTCTGGCGGTTGGCTGCCGCTGATCTGCACAATGAATGCCACCAACGTCACCGGCCGCATGGCCTCGGCCTTCGGTCGCGACATCGGCTTCCTGTCGGAGGCGCTCGATGCGACCTTGCCCGGAGCTGGCGGGTTGACGCTGCTGCCCTTCCTCAATGGCGAGCGGACGCCCGACTTGCCGACCGCGACCGGCAGCCTTGTCGGTCTCAGAAGCGACAACCTGACTCATGAAAACCTGATGCGGGCGATGGTCGAAGGGGTCAGCTTCGGCGTAACCGGCGCCATGCGGCGTATCCTCGGCAATCGCGACCCGGACAGGATCTTCCTGATCGGCGGCGGCGCCCGCAGTGCGCCCTGGCGGCAGCTGATCGCCGATGCCTGCGGCGCCGAGATCGTCGTGCCGACGGGCGAGGAGGCCGGTTGTCTTGGGGGTGCCTTGCAGGCCATGTGGGCTGCCGGGCGTGAAGCCGGTGCGCCGGAATCCCTGCCGAGTATCGCCGCGCGCTGCGTTGCCGTCGATGCCGACAAGACCATGCGGCCCGATTCCACGCGACGAGCTGGCTATGACGATGCCTTCGGGCGTTACGCCGAAGCCCTGCTTCGCGTCCACGGCATCAGGGTTTGATAACAGGATGGATTGAGATACCGGTGGGCCGGATCCGGCCTGGCCGGTATCTTGCGATCTGCGTGGCCAAGGCTCGGGCTTTTCCGGTGAAGCAGGGTTCGCCGGGAAAGCCCTATCTCTTTGTAAGGGCGGGTTGCGGACGCAAAGCCGCCCCCCTTTACTGAAGCGGTTTCAGCTCGGTCGATGGGCTTCGTCGGCCCTGCCGACCGCCGCCGCCGACAACGGCAAGCCCGGCTCGATCCGCCATTTCAGTCGCTGATGGCGAAAATCGCTCGGTGATACGCCGATGAAGCGGGCGAAGTTGCGGTTGAACGTGGACAGTACGTCGTAGCCGATATCGTAGCAAATCGACGTGATGGGGATCTGCGTCTCCATCAGGAGCTGGCAGGCTTTATAGATCCTCAGCCGATTGATGTACTCCAGGCAGGAGCAGTTGAGGTTCTTCTCGAAAAAGCGCGAGAAGGTGGATAGCGGCATGCCTTCACGCTCGGCGATCATACCGCAGGTAAGCTTCGGATTGTTGTAGTTCTCGGCAATGTATTTCAGCACTGAATTGAGGCGCGCCGAACGAGTCCCGAGGTCGGCGGGCAAGCCGGGGCAGAGCAGACGACGCCCTTCGTCGGCGGCGAGGGTTGCGAAGACGGTGAAGAACAGCGCCAGCTTCTCAGGCCCTTCCGCCACAGCCAGACGGCGCAGGGGAACGGCCAGTTCGGCTGAAACGCCGGCCGAGAATTCGATGCCGGCGTGTGATTGCTCGAACAGCGCTCCCAGTGACGTGGCGTCGGCGAAATCCCGCAGGCAGCGCTCGGCAAACGTGCCCGAGAACTGCAGGGCCATGTCGCGATCATGGATGAAGAGCCGATCCTCATGCTCGCTGAACGAGTTGTCCGACACCCACATGTGCGGCATGTTCGGCCCCATCAGCACGAGATTGCCCGGCTCGAAGCGTCCGGCGTAGGTGCCTACGAAAAAGGATCCCGAGCTTCGCTGGATGAGATGCAACTCGTATTCGGGATGATAGTGCCATCCTGTGTAGGAATAGGGATAGTCATGAGAAAAGGCGAGGAAGCTGCGGTCGAGCGGCGCCACGATCACTTCGCGCACCAGGTCTCTCATGGCGGTATTCTTCATCGCGTCCTCCCAGGGCGCCTTCTCCAAGCCGATGGCTCGTGCTCCGGAGGCCTGGCCAAAGGTCATCTCGTGCCCCAACTGTTCGTTGGGCTTTTGTGGACCGAGCATGGAAAGTATTCGATCGCGGCATCCTAAAGAGCGATCGTCGCGATTGTCCATAACCTGAAACCCGATCATGCCCTCAGCGAAGGACGTCCGCGCGTCCGGGGAACCGACTGCTCCCCTATGCTGTCTCAATTACTGTGGCCGCCGGTAGCGTCGCCTGAAACTCGGTTGGCGT
>JAUVXG010000017.1 GCA_030603685.1 Pleomorphomonas sp. | reverse complement strand
GGACAGGGAGGCGCCGACCAGAATGACGAAGCCGCAGTCAAGCGAGGTCTTCACCGCGATGGCCGAGACGCAGTTGGGCAGGATTTCGCGGAACAGGATGTGGAACTTGCTGGCACCGAGGGTTTCCGCCGCCTCGACGAACTCGCGCCCCCTGAGCTGACGGGTGATCGAGTAGATGAGGCGGGTGTGCCAGGTCCACCACAGGGCGGCGATGGCCAGCATGGAGTTGATGAGGTCGGGCGACAGCACCGCCGCCACCGCCAGCGCCATGACCAATGGCGGAATGGCGAGGGCGATGTCGGTGAACCGCATGATGACGATTTCCGTCCAGCCACCGAAGTAGCCGGCCGTCAGGCCGAGGATGGTGCCGATCGGGATGGCCGTGCCGAGCACGACCACGGCCAGCAGCAGCGACACGCGGAAGCCGAAGATGACGCGGGTGAAGATGTCGCGACCGACGTTGTCGGTGCCGAACCAGTACTCCGTCGACGGCGGCAGATGGCGGGCGCGGAAGTTGACCACCGCGCCGATGTGGTCGGGGTAGGGCGTGATCCAGGGCGCCAGAAGGGCGGCGAGGACGCAGACGGTCACGATGACGAGGCCGATCATCGCCGTGGGATTGCGCGAGAACCGATACCAGCTCTGATAGGCGCTGGAGAGGCGCGGCGCGTCTTCGCGAAGAACCATTTCGTCGCTCATTGCCGGCTCCCCCGAATGCGCACGCGCGGATCGACGAGGCCGACCAGCAGGTCGATGACGAGGTTGACCAGAACGAAGAACACGCCGGAAACCATCACCACGCCCATGACGGCATTGAGGTCCTTCTGGAGAATGGTGCGGATGCCATAGGCGGCCATGCCGGGCCATGCGAACACCAGCTCCACCACGAAGGCGTTGCCGATCAGCGACGCGAATTCGAGGCCGAGAATGGTGAGCGGCGGCACGAAGCTCGGACGCAGCATGTACTTGCAGACGCGGATCCACTCTGGCACGCCGAAGGCACGGCTCGCCTCGATGTAGTCCTGGCTCGACACGTCGATCATCGAGGAACGGGTGATGCGCGCCATCTGGCCCATGGTGGCGGCCGCCAGCGCCAGGGCCGGCAGCAAGAGGTAGCGCAAGCCTTCGAGGAAGGCATCCGGTCGGCCGGCGATCAGCGCATCGATCAGCACCAGGCCGGTATGGGATGGCGCGAAATCGAAGTTGGGTGGAAGACGACCGGTTGTCGGCAGGATGTGCAGCACGTAACCGGCAAGGATCTGCAGAAGCAGCGCCAGGAAGAAGCTCGGGGTCACCGCCGAGAAGATGGCGACGATGCGCACCACATTGTCGGGCCAGCGATCCTTCCAGTAGGCGGCAACGACGCCAAGCGGCACGCCGAGCACCATGGCGATGAAGACGGTTGCCAGCACCAGTTCGAGCGTCGCGGCGAACGTATCGCGGATGTCGTCGTTGACGGGTCTCTCGGTGAGCAGCGAGCGGCCGAGGTCGCCATGGGCTAGGCCGACGACGAACAGGCCATACTGTTCGACGATCGGTCGGTCGAGACCGAGTTTCTTCTGAAGGTCGGCGACCTGCTCCTGCGTCGCCGTCGGCCCCAGCGCCATGCGGGCCGGATCGCCCGGAACGGCGCGGGCGATGATGAAGATCACCATCGACAGCCCGATCAGAACCAGCAGCGACCACAGGACGCGTCGCAGGAGAAAACGAAGGAATTCCAAGGAGCGGTCTCCAGGGCATCGGGAAATGGGGCCGGCGCGATGTTTGGTCTTCGCACCGGCCCAGCGCCGCGAAAGCAGGGGGCACTTCCGCGAACTCACGAGGCGGGCGTCAGCGCCCGTCGGTTACCCGGCTCGCCTACTGGCAGGTCCAGCTATACTTGGTGAAGTCGTAGTCGAAGGACTGCATCGGCACCGCCTTGAACCCGTCGAGGCACTTGTCCATGGCGTGCTGCACGGTCTGGGTCTGCAGGAACACATCGGCCTGCAGATCGACGAGCTTGTGCTGAAGCGTCTTGTAGAGCGTTGACTGCTCCGCCTTGTCGGTCGTGGCGCGCGCGTCGTCGATCAGCTTGTCCACTTCCGGATCCTGTACCCATTCCATGGACGCCCAGGTGCCAGCGGCCTTGGAATGATACTGCGTGAAGAACATGGAGTCCGGCGAGGGGTAGGTCGGCGAGAAGAAGATCTGGTTGACCGCCGGGGTCGTCTCGACCTTGCTCGCGAGCTCGGTGATGCGATTCCAGGGATCGGCCTGCTGCGTCACGACGAAACCAAGCTGTTCGAGATTGGCCTGCATCAGCAGGCTGATCTCTTCCTCGAACTTGGTGCCGGCGACATACCCGAGGGTGATCGGTATCTTCTGCCCGGCATACTTGGACTTGGCGATCTCCGCCTTGGCGGCTTCAAGGTCGTACTGGGGAGCCGGCAGGTCGCTGGCGTAGAAATCGGCGAAGTTCTTGGGCAGCGGGCCGTTGAGTTCGCCGCCCGGCACGATGACCTCGCGGATGGTGGCGTAGTCCGTGGCAAGCGCGATGGCCTTGCGGATGTGCAGGTCGTCGGTCGGCGCCACCTTCGAGTTGAGCTTGAGATAGAAGGCGGTCGGCGTGTCCTCGGCGACGATCTTGAAGCGCCCCATGGCTTCGAGAGCCTTGTAGGTCTCGGGCGACTGGTATTGCGAGGACATGGTCAGCTCGCCCGAAGCGGCCAGCGAGCGCACGGTGGCTTCGTCGTTGGTGATGATCCAGCGCACCTCGTCGATCGGACCGGCACCGAACCCCTTGTAGTAGTCGGGATTGCGGGCGATGGTCATCTGCGAGCCGCGGTCCCAGCTCGTCAGCGTATAGGCGCCGGCTCCGGCGACATGGGTGGCCAGATAGGTCTGGCCGTCGTCGCTTCCGAGATTGGCTTCGACCACCTTGGAGTTCAGCACCATGATCGCCGGCACCGTCGACAGGAACGGCGCGAAGGTCTTCGACAGGGTGAACTTCACCGTGTGATCGTCGACGGCGGTGACCGCGCCGGGCTTCAGCACATCGGCGAACAGGTTGGCCGGCCCCTGGTTGATCTTCAGGAGACGCTCGACCGAGTAGACGACGTCGGCGGCCGTGACGGGGGTGCCATCGGAGAACTTGGCGTCGGCGCGCAGCTTGAAGGTGACTTCCTTGGTGTCGGGGGAGACCGTCCAGCTTTCGGCAAGTTCCGGAACGAGGTTGCCGGCCGGGTCGACGTTGACGAGCCCGTCGTAAAGGTTCACCGCCGCCATGTAGTCGGTGTAGTCGGAGATCTTGGCCGGATCGATCGAGCCGAAGATCTGCACGGTGTTCATGGTGACGACGGTTTTGGCCTGGGTTGCGCCGCCGGCCAGCCCCGAGGCTGCGGCGGCAACAAAGACTGTCGAAAGAATGCTGGACTTGCGGTTCATGGATTGGGACCCCTCTTGCTGGTTCTGAGCCGCCGCTGGTTGTCGGACCGGCTGCTGGAGCCTGTCCGTGGTCGCGGTCGTTTCGGACGTTTCTCGTCTCTTGACTTGTGACGATGTTGCGAAACCCGAGAACGGTTCTCAAGTGACCAGACGGATAGGTTTTGCGCAAAAAGGTATAGGTCTTGGCGTCGATCCTCTACCCGACGAGCCCAAGCGCCCGGGCGGCGGCGATCGCTTCCTTGCGGCGGCTACAGCCGAGCTTGCGATAGACGTTGCCGAGGTGGAACTTCACCGTCGGCTCGGAGATCTGCAACATCTTGGCGACGAACTTGTTGGAAGCGCCCTCGGTGACCATGATCAGCACCTTGGTCTCCTGTCGCGACAGGCCGTTGCGAGACCCTAGGCCCGAGTTGCCGAGGCCGAAATCGCGCAGACGGCGCAGCACCTGGCGCGCCTCGCTCACAGTCGACAGGAAATCGGCGATGCGACGGTTGGCGAGCAGGTCGGCGAGAAACACAAGCTCTTCAGACAACGAGCCGACACAGCCGTTGCGCGCCGCCGTTTCGAAGGTCGTCTGCAGTTGGGCGCGCGCCCGCGTCAGGTCGCGTTGCCGCTTGAAGACATAGGCGCTCCAGATCTGCACGCCGATGCGTTGGCGCGCCGTGAGCGCCAGGTTGGCCTCGATGGCGGCGAGGCACTCGACAAGGTCGGCTCGCGTCGGCGTCTCGAAGACCATGTGTCGCAGCCAGCAGAGAGCGACGGCAATCTCGTCGCGATCGCCGAGGCGGGCGAGCAGGCGGGCATTCGACGCGACGGCTTGCGTGACCGGCGTCGGCAGCTGGGCGAGACGGTCGGCGGCTTCGCGCCACCGATTGCCGTTCTGCATCACCATCACTTCCCGGCTGTCGATCATCATCTGGAACTGACGGTTCTGAACTTGGTATACCCGCCAGCGGTCGAGGAAGGAGCGGGCCGCGATGGTCGAGTAGCGCCGCGACAGGGCCTGGCTGCCGTACTGAAGTGCGAACTCGACGAGGGTCGGCCAGATCTCGCCGTGCGAAAACAGTTCGAGATCCCGATTGAGAAACAGGATCAGCGCCTCGTCGTTGCCCGCTTCGTAGCCGACGCATCCCTTGAGAAGCTTGAGAAGGAGCCCATCGTGCGGGCTGTCGAAGCCGAGACTGGCGATGTCGCGCTCGGCCTCGTCCGCCCATTCGCCGGCGGCGTTGGCGTCCCCCGCCATCAGGCGCATGATGGCGAGGTGCAGCGAAATATAGAAGGCGAGCAGGCTGGCCCCGGCAAATCGATAATGGCGCAGCGCCCTCTCGGCCACATCGTCCGCTTCGGCAAACCGGCGCGAGCGGAGGTAGAACTCGAGGATCGCGTTGTAGATGCTGCCTCTCAGCAAGTGCGCCTCGATCGGCAGGTCGGCCAGAATGGCAAAGGCGACGTGCAGGAGTTCGTCGGTGAGAGGGATGTCCTCGTAGATCAGCATGACGAGACGAAAGCTGCGGAACTCCACCGAATAGCGTCTGCGGTCGCCAAGAACGCGGGCCGGATCGAGCGTCTCACTGCCGAAGCGGTCGGCCAGCAAGCGGCGGGCAAGCGAAACTTCGCCGTGTTTCAGCGCCTGCAGGGCCCGACAGAGCGCAACCGTATCGCTTTGGTGACTTGCCTCATCGTGAAAGCCGGCCAGAACGGCGTCAAAGGCTTCGGCGCCGTGAAAATAGAGATAGTACCAGCTGTGCTCGGCCTCCAGCAGATGCTCGGCGGCCTCGAACTCGCCGGCCTTTTGCATGTCGAGAATGGTTTCGGTGACCGACCCCAGCTTCCGGGCCGCCTCGACCAACTCCGTTCGTAGAACCGGATCGGCGATGCGGCGGCGCTGTTCGGTCACGAGTGCGTCGGCGAGCGGGAGGGTGAGTGCGGTACCCCCGATCATCCAGGCGCCGGAGGCATCGAGGCGGGCGAGTGGAAGCGGTGGTTCGACATCGGCCACCCTGCGTCCTGCGAGCATCATGGCAAGGCGAATGAGGGTCTCGGCCGGCAGCTCGGACAGGATTTCGTCGGCCATGAAGCGCGTGAGCACAGCCGGCTCGACGGAGCGGATGCCGTTCGCGTCGATCAGCAGCGGCCAGCCCCCGGTCGTTGCCGCGACCTCGGTCCCCTTTACCTCGCCGAAGGCGGCGACGAGCTCTTCGGTCTGGTAGAGCAGTGCCGCCTCGGGCAGTCGGTGAACGGCACCGAAAGCGACACACCGATCGAGACCGGGTAGCCGGCGGGCCGGACGCTTGGCAATCACCAACCCGTCGCTGCCGGCAAGGTCGGGCAGGGGTTCGACATGACCACTGGAGGGGACATCCCAGAGACAAAGCCGATCGGATGTCTCGGGCGGACGGCTACCTCGGAAGAGGAGAGCCTGTTTCGCCGCGGCAAGGTCGCCCAGCAGGCAGGACTTTCCCATGCCGGCCATTGCCTCGATCAGGATCAACGGCTCGTCACGCCCCTCGATGAGGTCGAGCAAGCGCTGCGTCCTGATGTCGCGGATGTTCAAGCTGAAGCTCCCGTCCTGTCCGGACGCGCAGGAAAGATCATGTTCGCCTGAAGGGCAAGGCGTCGTTCCGCCGGTCGATCACATCCATTTCATCGCAAGAGGATGTCCGTTGCAGTTCGGCGCCGCAATGTCACCGTATTGCAGCAATCATACTCTCCGCCACAAAATGGTGGATGAGCCTAATATTGCGGATTTACGGCGGCGGAATTGTATTCCTCCCGTCCGGCTGAATATTTCTGTGTGTTTAGCGGGAGTCCGGGTCATCGGTCGCCGATTCCGGTGGAACCGTCATCATCCTGCAAAGTTTCTTTGGCGGGTAATCAGCCGATCTTCTGTTCATGGAGAAGATGCAGGAACTGAAGGAGAGCGCCTTGTCCGATCCCGCCCCCAAGAAGGCTCCGATCCGCCGCCACCGCACCCTGTTCCTCTCCGATTTGCATCTTGGTGCGATTGGAGCGCGTGCCGATCTGGTTCTGCGCTTCCTTGAGCAAAACAGGGCCGACACCTACATGCTCGTTGGCGACATCCTCGATGCCGGCGTACCGTTCTCTCTGGGACGCGCCACGGCCTGCGATGCAGTGATCGAGCACCTTCGCCGGCGGCATGCGGAAGGAGCCAAGCTCATTTACCTCATCGGAAATCATGATCCTGAGCCGCCTCTCGTCCCGAATGGGCGGCGCCTGCCGGTGGAAGCTCGCGATGAGTTCGTTCATGTCGCGGCCGACGGACGGCGATATCTGGTGGTTCATGGTCACCACCAAGACAGGGCTTTCATTCGCAGCCATCTTCTGACGCGCATCGGGACCTATCTGGAGAGTCTTGCCCGCCTGGTCTGCGCCGCCGTGGTGCCGACAGAAGACTGTCGCGCACGGGTCTGGGGCGGGAAGATCGACAAGGCTTTCGCGGCGGTCAACACCGCGCTGCACTTCGGGCGGGGACACGAACGCCGCTTGGTCGAGCTGGCGAGGCAGCGCGACGCCGATGGCGTCATTTGCGGCCATTACCACATGGCCGGCATTCACGACCGCCACGGTCTGCTCTATGCCAACTGTGGCGACTGGGTTACAAGCATGACTTGTCTGACCGAAGACTACAATGGCCGCCTGCATCTGGTCGACGGCCGGGCCATGTCGATTTCCGGCGCCGGCCTCCTCACTGAAGCCCAGGTGGTCCACGCATGACAGAAGCCGTGATCGTTCTTGCCGCAGCCTTGCTTGCAGCTCATCTCCTCACTGTCAGTCTTTATCTCTTTCGCTTGCGCCGGCAGACGCCGCAGGAAGGTACGATCGGCACGCCCCGGGTGACCCTGCTGCGCCCGGTCTGTGGCCGCGAGGCGTTCGACAGGGAAACGCTGGCGAGTTCGTTCGAGCAGGACTATCCCGACTACGAAGTTATCTTCTGTGCTCCGTCGGACGATGATCCGTCGGTGCCGCTGCTCCGGGAACTGATCGCGGAGCATCGGAACCGGCCGGCTCGCCTTTTCACGGGCGAGCGGCGGGTCACCCACAATCCAAAACTCAATAACCTCTGGTCTGGATGGCAGGCGGCTGACACCGATTGGGTCTGCATGGCCGACAGCAACCTGCGCCTTCCGCCCGATTATCTCAGCACCGTCGTCGCATCCTGGGGCGAAGAGACGGGCCTCGTCTCCTCACCCCCGATCGGGGAACGGCCCGAAGGGTTGGCGGGCTCGCTGGAATGCGCCTTTCTCAACGGCAATCAGGCGCGTTTGCAGCTCGCCTCCGACAGCCTTGGCAACGGTTTCGCCCAGGGGAAGACGCTGTTCTGGAATCGCAAGATGCTGAACGAGGCCGGTGGCATCGAGGCGCTCGGGCGATACCTTGCCGAGGACGTCAATGCGACCAGGCTGGTGCGTGCCGCCGGTCTCAAGGTGCGATTGACGCCTCTGCCGTTCGCCCAGCCGATCGGCCGGCGATCGTTTCGCGACGTGTGGAACCGCCAACTCCGCTGGAGCCGCGTCCGCCGCGATGGCTTCCCGCTCCTGTTCGCCGCCGAACCGTTGAACGGGCCGATGGTGCCATTCGCGCTGGCGGCGATCGCCGCTGCCCGGCTCGACATGTCCATCGTGCTGCTGCCGGCCGTCGCCACGATCTGGTATGGCGCCGAAATCGCTCTGATGCGACGCGCCGGATGGCCTTCGGCGTGGCGCGACATCCTGGCACTGCCGCTCAGGGACGTGCTCCTGCCGGCCCTGTGGTTGGCGACCTTCCTGAAGCGCGACATCGAATGGCGTGGCAACGCCATTTCGCCGCACGGTTCCGACGAACCCATG
This sequence comes from Pleomorphomonas sp., assembly GCA_030603685.1. Taxonomy (GTDB): domain Bacteria; phylum Pseudomonadota; class Alphaproteobacteria; order Rhizobiales; family Pleomorphomonadaceae; genus Pleomorphomonas. Next base: position 36,082 of record JAUVXG010000017.1, on the reverse strand, counting down.
ACGCCGGTCCTGGTCGACCATGATTGAGCATGCCGAGCTCATCTCGATGATATCGAGCTACGGCTTGTGGGTGCTGACGCCACTTGCGGTGCTTGAGGGGCCTATCGTCACGGTCATCGCCGGCTATCTGGCAAGCCTGTCGATCCTCAGTCTGTGGCAGATCGTTCCCTGGGTCATCGTCGCCGACATTGTCGGCGATAGCCTGATGTATCTGCTCGGTCGACTGGCCCTTGGCAGCCTGGGCCCCACTTGGCGTGATCGGTTGGGCCTGTCGCGACGGCGGCTGTTCTGTCTGATGCGCGGCTTCCGGCGCAACGGCACTCGTATTCTCGTCGCAGCCAAGCTGACCCACGCCGCCGGCTTCGCGGCCTTGACGGCCGCCGGCGCCGCCCGCATGCCTTTCGCGGACTTCCTTGTCGCCAACACTCTGGCGAGTATCCCCAAAAGCCTGTTTTTCGTGGTTCTCGGCTACCTGTTCGGCAGCGCCTATGAAACCATCGCCAAGTGGCTGTCGGGAGAGGCAGCCCTGATCCTGCTGGCGCTGGGCTTGGGCCTGTTCACCGTCATCTATCTTCGTCGCAGACGAGTTCACCGATGACCGACCCTAGCTTCACCTGCCTTGTTCCGGCATTCAACGAGGCGGAGCGTCTGCCCGGCGTCCTTGCCGCAGTGGTCGGCCACCCGAGTTTCGAGCGGGTCGTGGTCGTCGACGATGGCTCGACCGACGGCACCGGTGACGTCGCCCTGCGATACGGTGCCGAGGTGCTGCGCGCGCCGTGCAACGGCGGCAAGACGCGCGCGCTTCGCCTCGGTCTCGAAACCATACGCTCAAGCCATGTCGTGCTGATCGATGCCGACCTTGTCGGACTGACGCCGGCCGTCATCAGCTCGCTGATCGCCCCTGTCGCGACAGGGACAGCTTACGCATCAGTGTCGTTGCGCGGAAACTCGCCATGGGTTTGGCGGCGCATCGGCATCGACTACATTTCCGGCGAGCGCGTCCTGCCGATGGCGCTGATCGCCGGCCGGCTGGAGGCGCTAGATCATCTGTGCCGTTTCGGCTTCGAGGTCTTCCTCAATGAACTTCTCGTCGCGACCGGACGGCCGATTGCCATCGTGCATTGGCCGGAGGTCGCAAGCCCTGCCAAGATCGCCAAGCGCGGCCTTTGGCGCGGCCTGCTCGCCGATGCGGCCATGCTCTCCGACATTGCCCGCACCATCGGCGTCATGGGGTTCATCGGACAGATCCGCCAGCTGCGCCGACTGTCGACCCAATGACGGCCACGTTCCGTCTTTGAGGTGTTGTCGGCTATGCGGCCGTTACGGCCAGGACGACCTGTCCGAGGCCATGGACCAGACCGTGATGAAAAGCGCCGCAATCAACGGGCCGACGATGAATCCATTGACGCCGAGAAGCGTAATGCCTCCGAGCGTCGATATGAGGACCACGTAGTCCGGCATTCGCGCCCCCTTTCCGACCAGGGGAGGCCGCAAGAGGTTGTCGACCAGCCCGATGACCAGCACGCCGGCTGCGATGAGCGCCAGCCCCTTGGCAAACTCTCCCGACAGCAGCAGATAGCCTGAGGCGGGAACCCAGACAGCAGCCGCGCCAACCACCGGCAGCAGGGAGAAAAGCGCCATCACCACACCCCAGAGGAGTGCGCCGTTGATGCCCAGAAGCCAGAAGACGATCCCGCCGATCGTCCCCTGAATGAGGGCGATCACCACGTTGCCTTTGACGGTCGCCGTGATCACGTCCGAGAACTTCCTCAGAAACCGGTCTGTCTGCTGATCTGTCAGCGGGCTCGCCTTTCGAATGGCGACCGACAGTCTGGCGCCGTCACGAAAAAGGAAGAAGAGCAGATACAGCATCACGCCGCCGACGATGATGATCTGGGCGGCTCCCTGACCGATGCCCAGGGCCTGCGGTGCCGCCCATTGGGTGACCTGTCCCAGGATCGAGTTGAAGCGCTCCTGCAACTCGTCCACCGAGCCAAGCCTGATGTGGTCGAAGGCCTCGATGATGAAGGCGGGCGAAGCCGCGCGAATGCGCTCCTCCAGCGAGGCCAGGTCGATGTTGTTCGAGGACAGCCACTCGTAGAGGCTCGATATCTCGCGCGCCACCGCCGTGAAGACGAAGGCGGCGGGAACGAGCACAACGAAGACGCAGACGAGCACGCTGATCCCGGCTGCGATGTTGCGGTGTGCGTGCAGCCGAAGAGAAACGGCCCTGTGGAAGGGATGAAACAGGATTGCGAGGACCACCGCCCACAAGATCGCGCTGTAGAAGGGGAATATCAGCCAAATGAATGCGATCGACGACAGCACCAGCAGTACGACGAAGCTTGCCTGCTGAATCCGTCTTTCTTGCATCGCACTTCCTTGGATCCCGGTCATCCAGGTGATCATGGCCGTGAAGAACGATCACGAAGCAAGAGGATAGGCATTCGCTCCGGGCAATACAAGGAGCAGGCGAAAGCTGCGGGTTCGCTACCGCCGCTTCCAATGGATGTCCTTGTGACGAGATGGATGTGGCGGCGCTTGTATCGCCGCCACATCCCGGTCGGAGGAGAACTTCGCTCGACGCTTGTCAAGCTTCGAGCGCGTTCTCAGGCTGGGCCGGCCAATCCGAAGCGAACGGCTGCCGCCCTGAGGCAGTCCTCGAAGGCGGCGAGATCGGACCAGATACGGTCCGGCTCGACCTGTCGCCGGACCAGGATGCCGCCGAGCGTCTCGATGCCGCCGTCGATCATCAGGTTGTCCGCCATTCCGTGGTCCTCGACCATCATGCCGTCGGGACCGCGCGTCGCGCCGTCGGCCGCCTTGGCGATGGCCCCTTGGTAGAAGTCGTCCCTCAGGCGCTCGAAGTAGGGGCGTATGGTGTTGGTATAGCCATAGGCGGCTCGGCCGAGCGCGCACATGAAGCCGAGTTCGAAGGCGGTACCTATGTCTGCCGAGATGCCCCTGAATGGCGTCAGGTTGGCGATGATCAGGTCCGATGCACGCATGGCCTTCTCGTTGGCAAGACTGATGCGGTGGCCGAACTCGAACAGCGACAGTCCGGCTGGGTCGAGCTCGTCCTCGGCGATGCCGTTGGGCAGGAAGCCGTAGGCGAGAGCGAGGTCGTTCTTGGCGGCGATGATGGCCGCGCCGTCGGCGAGGAACACCTCCGGCCCGGCGAGATAGGCGCGCGGCCGGCTCATGTCAGCCTCCCGTCGGAGAGCGCCTTCATGATCCAGTCCCTGTATTTCTGCTCCTTGTCCTTGATCTCGGGGATGACCTTCGATGCCTCGGACATGAAGAACAGGTAGTCGCGGCCCATCTCCTGGCCGCGCCGAGTGTGCATGTCGAGCGCCACGTCGGGGATTTCGGGCAGGTTGTCACCGAGTTCGATCGAGCGCTTGGCCCAGTTGACCATGTCGTCCGAGGTGCGGTCCTTCTCGCTCCTGGTCAGGACGCGGATGGCGTGGGCGGCGAACAGGAAGCGATCGCCGGCCGGGCGCGGATAACGCTTGTGCTGCTGGTAAAGCGTCTCGATGAGGACGGGGGCGTTGGGATTGCCGAGGCCGATGTCCTCGACCGCCATCACGCAGAGGCGGGACCACATCATCTCCTCCATTTCCGGACTGGTGATGAACATCTCCCAGCCGAGGAGCAGAACGTTGTCTGTCATGCCGCGCCGCGTGCATTTCTGCAGGGCGGAAATGACCTCGTCGGCAAAGAAGCCGTGCTCGGTTGTGGTGCGCTGCCACGGATCGGGGGGCTGTTGAACCTTGACCATCTTGTTGTCCTTTCACTGTCTTGATGCGGGCGGTCAAACCGCCCGCGGTTCGATCCAGCGCCCGTTGTGTCAAAGCGGTGTCCGGATGATCTGGAGCCGCGCCGGATCAGGTCCAGCGGCGGAGAACGCGGCGCTCGGCGGCGAGCGCCAGGCCGAAACAGGCCACCGATGTGATGGTGGCGATCAATGAGGTGGCGAGCGCCCGCTCGGTATCGAACTCGCCGGCCGCCTTGCGAAACAAGTAGCCGAGACCGTCTGTGCCCATCAGGAACTCGGCGACGACGGCGGCAAGAACGGCCTCGGGCGCGGTCAGGCGAAAGGCCAGCATAAGGTTGGGCACCGCCGACGGCAGCACCAGGCGCACGAACCGCTGAAGCTGCGAACCGCCGAACACCCGGAAGAGGTCGTCGCTGCCCGGCGGCAGGGCCCTGAGGCCGGCACCGACGTAGACGAAGGCAGGGAAGAAGCAGATCAGCGAGACGATGGCGACCACCGTCCGGACGTCATAGCCGAGAAGACGGGCGATGATGGGGATCAGAGTCACCACGGGGATCGAAGTGAAGATCAGGCCGAGCGGGGTCAAGAGGCCATTCAGGATGCGCGACGACCAACTGAGTATCGCCAGGCCCGCCCCGAGAAGAAAGCCCAGCAGCAGGCCCGCGATGGCGACGAGAAAGGTGAGGCCGGCCGGCCCGGCATAGCTCAGCGGGTCGCCGGCAAAATCCGTCGCGACCGCCAGCGGCCCCGGCAGCACGATGGACGACAGTCCGGCCGCCGATACCCAGATTTGCCAGCCGACGACGATCAGCGCCACGGCCCAATAGCGGCGCAGCAGGTTGGAGATGGAGACGACGGCGGTCATCGCATGCGCTCCTGAACCAGGCGCTCGGTGAGACTAAACAGCGCGAACATGGCGAGCGAAGCGACGGCGGTGATCAACACCGCGCTCCAGAGGAGCGGAATCTGGAAGTTCTGCATGGCCGAAACGATCAGCAGGCCGAGACCGCGCGAGGCGCCGAACCACTCGCCGATGATGGCGCCGATGAAGGCGATCGGCACCGACAGCTTCATGGCGGAGGCAATGGCCGGAAGCGCCGATGGCAAATCGAGCCTCAGTGTGACCGAAAACCGGCTCGCTCCCAGAACCGCGAAGAGATCGCGGTGTGTGGCGCTTGCCGTTGCAAGCCCCGAAGTCGCGGCGACGTAGAAGATGTAGCCAACGCCGAGACCCGAAATGATGGGCGGCGTCGCGTCGGCGCTCGCCAGCACGATCAGCAGCGGTGCCAGCGCGATCGACGGGATGGCGTGGATGACAGCCACCAGCCGGTCGAGACCGGGGCGGACCGGCGCGATCAGGTGACTTGCAAGCGCCAGGATGAGCCCGCCGCAGGCGCCGCAAAGATAGCCGATGGCCACCGAGGTGAAGCTTGCGGCGGCAGCCCGGCCGAACAGCGGCAACTTGGCCGGCGTCGTCAGGAAGGCGAGCACGGTCGACAATGGCGGCCAGGTGAGGCCGGCGAGGCGATAGGTGCCGATCACCTCCCAGGCGATCAGGAACAGCGAAACGCCGATCAAACCCAGTACGAAGGATTGGCTTCGGGCGGAGGTCATGCGTGCGCTCCCTCCGGCTCCAGTGCTTCGGTCAGCCGGTCCACCATGTCGTGGAATGCCGGGTCTCGCATCACCGATGGGGCGCGCGGGCGAGCGAAGGGCGCCGGCAAGTCGAGGATGATCCGGCCCGGCCGGCCGCTCATCACCACCACGCGATCGGCGAGGAACAGAGCCTCATCGACGGAATGGGTGACCAGCAGCGTCGTGATGCTGTGGCGGCTCCAGATGCGTTGCAGCTCGACATTCATCTGGCGGCGCGTCACGGCATCGAGAGCGCCGAACGGCTCGTCGAGCAGCAGCACTTCAGGCTCCAGCACCAGGGCGCGGGCGATGGAGGCACGCTGGCGCATGCCGCCCGACAGTTGCTTGGGGCGGGCCTTCTCGAAACCGGCCAGACCGACGAGGGAAATCAGGTCCTTGACCTGCGCTTTGTCGACCGATCGCCCGGCCAGATGGAAGGGCAAGGCGACGTTGGCCTCGATGTCGAGCCAGGGCAGCAGGGCGTGATCCTGGAACGCCACGCCAAGTCGATGGCTTTGGCAGAGGTCGGCCGGTGCCTTGCCCTCGATGGTGACGCGACCGGCCGTCGCCCCTTCCAGTGCGGCCACGAGACGGAGGATCGTGCTCTTGCCGCAACCTGACGGTCCAAGCAGGGCGACGAACTCGCCGGGGGCGATCGTCAGGTCAATATCGACCAGTGCCGACAGTTCATTTCCGTCGCCGAGGCGGAAGGTCTTGCTGACGCGATCGATGCGGATGGCGGGCTTGTCGGACATGGATGCCTGCGAACTGCGAACGCCCTCGTCGGCCCCTAGTGGTTCGACCGAGACATTTGCATCCGCGTGATACTGGCCTCAGAGCAAATGTCTCGGTCAAGAGAACCACTAGCAAGTTATTGGGCTAGTGGAGCTTTTGAATTTGACATTTGAGCGAGCGCTCTATGTCAGGCGGGACTCAAATGTCAAATTCGCTCCACTAGGGTGGGGCCGGCGGGGTGTCGTTGACGGGACGTTTTCAACTGGCGGCGAGCGCCTCTTCGAGCGGGCCGAGATCGATCAGATCCTTGGCCGGCGGCACGTTCTTGTGTCCGGACAGGCGGGCAACCTCCGCCATCGGGCCGTCCACCAGGGCCGGATCGAACCAGAACAGCTTGTCCGAGCCGGCGGCCGTGGTCAGGGGAATCTGCAACTCGTTCTGGCGGATCTGCTGGTCCATATCGAGCCCGAGATCGGCGCCAAACTTGTTGACCGTCAGTTCGGCCGCCACCTTGGGATCCCTGGCGTTTTCCTTCCAGCCCTTGATGTAGGCCTTGAAGTAGCCGACGATGGCAGCGCGGTTTTCCTTGACGAAGGACTTGTGGGCGACCAGCACGCCGCCAGGCGCCTTGTAGCCGAGCGTATCCTGCAAGGTTACGAAGAAGTCCTTGCCTTCGACCATGCCCATGTTCTCCAGCGTGATCGGCTGGTTGGTGGCAAAGCAGAAGTAGGCGTCGCCATCGCCGGCCAGCAGCGGCTCCGGAGAGAAGCCGGTGGGAACCATGGTGTATTCGAGCGGCAGGCCGGCGTTGCGCAGGATGATCTCGACGATGGTCTTGTTGGCGGGGGTCTGGCCGAGAAGGCGGGCGCCCACGAGGTCCTTTGGCTCCCTCACGGGCTTCTTGGCGAGCGACAGCAGGGCCGCCGGACTGGTCGGGAAGGCCGAGGCCAGGATGACCAGATCGTTGTTTTTCTCGTAAGCGTCGATGAATGGTAGCCAGTCGCTGGCGGCGAACTGAGCCTTGCCCGATTCCAGCACGACGAGCGGGTCGGGGGCATTCGGGCCGCCGGGGCTGTAGCTGAAGTCGATCCCCTCGGCGGCGTAATATCCGTTCTCCAGGGCGATCCATACGCCGGCGTGCTCGACATTGGGTACCCAGCCCATGGCTAGCTTGAGTGGTGTGGCGGCGTAGGCCAGGGAAGCCGGCAGCATTGTTGCAAGGCCGGCAGCTGCGGATGCGCGCAGGAGTTGGCGGCGGCTCAACATCGGGGAGAAAATGGGATCGACAGGCATCGAGGAGGCGTCCTTTCCTATCTGACGGGCTGGCGGTCGATGTTCGATGTATTTATTGTTACATCCAAGGCTAGCATATGTTACTAGAATTCCAAGCGCGATGAAAAGGCAGCCATGCCACAATTTCAGTCAAATCCTCAGGGGCGTTTGCCGGACACCACGGTCGTGGCCCAGCGCATCGCTGAGAAATACGGAGAGATGACGGGCGCCGTTCGGCGGTTCGCCGACCTCGTAAAGGCCGAGCCGCTCAAGGTCGCCCGCATGAGCATCCACGAGGCCGTCGTGGGCGCCGACGTGTCGGTCGCCACCGCCAACCGCTTCGCCCGCCTGATCGGCTTTTCCGGTTACGCCGAGTTCCGTGCCGAGCTCATCCGGGGCTTTGAGAAGCTGTTCGAGCCGGTTGATGCGATGAAGAGGCATCGGGCCGAAGCGGGCAGCGCCTTCGAAGTGCTGGAGGCCTCGCTCAGGGAGGATATCGCCAACATCGAAGCGACGCTGCGCTCCCTGGATCCGGCTACGACCGAACGGGCCGTCGACATGATCGCGCGGGCTGAGAAGGTGTTCGTACTGGGCTTTGAGAACGCCGCCCAGCTCTCGGGAATGCTTGCTTGCGGGCTGGAAATGACGGGCATCCCGACGCGCAGCCCCGAAAACGGTGGCGGCATGGTCGGCGTGGCGCGGCAGCTGTTCAAATACGGCCCCAACGACCTGCTGATCCCGATCGCCTTCTCGCTCTACATGCGCGACACCATCATCATGACGCGCTACGCGAGGCGGGCCGGCATCCCCGTTCTGGCCATCACCGATTTTCTGGATTCGCCGCTCGTCCCGCTGGCCGACCAGACGCTGTTCGTGACGGCCTATCACTCCATGCACCCGCCGTCCGACACGGCGATCCTGTCTCTGATCGAGGCGCTGATCGCCGCCGTGGCGCGCCAGCGGCCGGGCGCTCCCGAAGTGGCCGAGAAGTTCGCGAGTTTCGCCTATCCCTGGATGCGCAGCACCGGTCCGGACTGGTCGCCGGAGGAGTAGAGTCGCCTCAGTGCTGGTCGATTTCCAGGGCGTGAACGACAATGTCCCGTCCGTCGATGAGGATCACGTTGTAGGTCGGCGTCTCGAAGCCAACTGCGAAGTCCTTGGCGCCGAACAGTGGCGCGCTCTGATGGTTCGTGCCGCGCCCGGTGCTGAAGGCGACGCCGTTCCACGTGCCTCCGCAAAGGCGATGCACATGCCCGGCGAAGATGTGGCGGACCTTGCCATGGCGGGCAAGAACGTCGGCGAAAGCCTGGGGATCGGCAAGCTTCACGTTGTCGAGCGGCTGCATGCCAATGTCGAGCGGCGGGTGGTGCATGAAGACGAGGACCGGACTGGCGGCTTCGCCCAGTTGTCGATCGAGCCAGGCAAGGCGGCGGTCGCAGAGCCGGCCGGCGACGGCGCCCTGGTCGAGCGTGTCGAGGAACACGAGCCGCACCGCCTCAGCATCCATGATCGACTGAACGAACCCGTCCTCGGCCGGCACATCCGGAAACACGGCCCGAAACGCCGAGCGGTCGTCGTGGTTGCCGAGCAGCAGGCGAAACGGTGGACTCAAGGGCTCCAGAAGGTCGGCGAGCAGTCGATAAGACGCTTGTGAACCATCGTCGGAGAGATCGCCGGTGAACACGACGAGGTCGGCGTCGGCATGGTTGCGGTTGATGTCCGCGACTGCCTTTGCGAGGTTTGCCGCCGGGTCCAGCCCACAAATCGGCTGGCCATCCCCACGCAGATGGGGATCGGTGACCTGGATCAGTTTCATGCTCATCTCCTCAGGAGGTGCGTTGGTGGGCATGGGCGATCAGTTCGTTGAGCGGCTCGGCGATCTGAGGCGCGGCGGCCAGAACCGGGCCGCCTTGAAGAAGGGAGCGTCCTTCGCCAGGAAACGCGGCGGTAAATCCGCCGGCCTCGCGGACGATCAGCAGAGCGGCGAGACAGTCCCAGGCGTTGATGTGCGGCTCGTAGTAGGCACAGAGGCGCCCCGCTGCGACCTCGGCAATCGACAACGCACCGGAACCCGAGCGGACGAACATGCCACCACTTTCGAGCAGCGCCTGAAGCACGGCGGAGATATCGGTCGCAGCGACTCGATGACTGGCGCCAAGGCCGATGAGACCGGTTTGAAGGCTTGCCTGGTCGTCGATGCAGATCGGCTGACCATTGAGGCGGGCGCCTTCGCCCAGGACGGCTTCGTAGAGTTCGCCCGTGACCGGCGCCAGGATCAGGCCGAAGCGCGTCTGTTCGTGAGCATCCGACAGCGCAACGGAAATGCACCAGCTTGGCAGGCCATGCACGAAGCAACTGGTGCCGTCGATCGGGTCGACGGTCCAGCGCCAGCCGGACCGGCTTTCCTGAAGACCGTACTCTTCGCCCAGAAAGCCATCGTCCGGAAAGGCGGAGGCCACGGACGAGCGGATCAGGACTTCGACGGCCCGGTCGGCTGCGGACACGACGTCCTGTCCATTGAGCTTGACGTCGATTCCGAGATGGGCACGGTCGGCAAAGTGCCCGAGCGCCAGCTTGCCGGCTTCGCCAACGAGGTCGCGGGCAAGGTCGAGACGAACGCGGACGTCATGGGGGATGTTCAAGATGCGGGTGCTCCATCGGCCACCGGCCGGAAAGTGTCGCGTATCATCAGCCGGGCTTCGATGCGCAGGCTTACCGGCGCGGCGGACGGTTCGGCGGCGCGGTTTTCCAGCAGCGCGACCGCCTGTTCGGCGAGATCCAGCGGATCTTGACGGAAGGTGGTGAGGCGGTAGCCGAGCCAGGCGGCTTCCGGCAGATCGTCAAAGCCGACCACCGCTACGTTCTCGGGAATGCGCAGGCCGAGCCGGCCCTTCAGGTGATCGATCAGCGCAAAGGCGACGAGGTCGTTGACGGCGAACACGGCACTCGGTCTTTCGTCCGCCGTGAACAGGCGCTCCGCCGCCAGAAGGCCTCCCGCGTAGTCCGTGTCGGGCCCGCGCGCCACGGCGACGTCGGCGCCCAGCCGGGTTGCCTCGGCGACGAAGGCCTGCTCGCGTTCGACGATGGCCGGCGTGCCGCTCTCCGACCCGGCAAAGGCCAGGCGCTTGTGTCCGGCCTCGACGAATGCGGCGGCAAGCGCCCGCGCGGCGGCGGCGTTGTCGGTCTGGATGAGGTCGATTTCCGGCGCCTCGCGGCCAATGGCGACCAGCGGCAGACCATTCGATCGGGCGAGCTCGATGAAGGAGGACGGTGGAGAGCCCGACAGCACGATGACGGCCTCGGCGCGGTGGCCGAACAGAGTGCGCTGGGCCGCCTCGGTCTCCTCAGTCGTCTCGCCGGCGTTGATGAGCACGGGGACCGAGCCGCGCCGGATCAGCACGGCGGCCAGCGCGGCGGTCAGGTGGGCGCGAAAGCCTACCTCCGGCTTGGTGGCGACCAAGCCGACGATTCGACTGCGATTGGCGAGCAACCCTCGGGCGAGGTCGTTGACCTGATAGCCGAGACGGGTGGCGGCCTCCATGATCTTCTCGCGCGTTTCCGGCGCGACGGAAGCCCCTGGCGTAAAGGCACGCGAGACGGCCGATCGCGACACGCCGGCAAGTTCGGCGACGTCGCGGGCGCTCACGAAGCGCGGGGCAGGGTGGCTTTTGCCGTTGGGGGCGTCGGTCATGGAGAAAGCCTACTGCCCCACCTTGGCGAGCACATCGGCTCGCAGGAACTTCTCCACCACCAGCATGAAGGCGATGGACGGGACGAGCAGCAGCAGCGCGGTGATCGAGGCGATCTGGTAGTTGCCGCCGGCACCCGCCGAGTAAAGCAAGAGCGGCAGGGTCGTCACGTCCGGCGCGCCGACGAAATAGCTGCCGGTGAACTCGTCGAGCGACTCAAGGAAGACGAAGATGGCGCTGGCCATCAGGCCGGGGGCAGCCAGCGGCAGCGTCACGTCGGCGAAGGCCTTGAGGCCGGAAGCGCCGAGGTTGCGGGCGGCCAGTTCCAGATCCCGGTCCACGGCGGAGAAGGCGGCCGAGGCAATCCAGACGGCATAGACGAGGCCGTGCGTCACGTGCACCAGCACGACGCCGAGGACGGTGCCGTTGAGGCCGATCTCGTAGAACAGTCTCGCGATGTTGACGTAGACCGGCAGGTTGGGAAACGCCTGCGGCAGCAGGAAGGCGAGCAACACAAGGCTCCTCAGCGGCAGCTTCAGGCGGGCGAGGGCATAGCCGGCCGGAATGGCGAGCGCCAACGAACCTGCCACGGTGAACAGCGCGATGCTGATCGAGGCGACGAGCGACTGCAGCGCGTTGCCGCGCGGTGAGAACACCCGGCCCCAGTAGCTGAAGCCGTAGTCGATGGGCAGCGTATGCGGAAAGTACCAGCGCTCGGCCACCGTCCAGATCAGCATGTTGAACAGCGGTCCGAAGATGACGAAAGCCAGCGCGCCGAGGATGGCCGCGCGCAGTATCCACCAAAGGAAGTTGCGCAGGGAAACCACATCGCGAGGGGCGGCAAAAACGGCGCTCATCGGCCCTGCCTCATGTTGACGCGGAGATAGAACCAGGCCGCGACGCCGCTGATGGCCAGCGAGATCAGGCCAAGCGCGTTAGCGACGCCATAGTCGCGGTAGGTGCTGAGACGGAAGGCGATGTCGGCGGTGATCATGGTGGGCGCCTGAGCGTTGATCATCAGGGGGACCGACAGCACGCCCATCATCGTGACGAAGGACAGAACGAGGCCGACCAGCAGCGTGGTCGTCACCTGCGGCACGATGATTTCGACAAGGATGCGCAGGCGGGAGGCGCCGAGGTTGCGAGCCGCTTCTATGGTGCCGCGGTCGAGCGAGGCCATGGCGCCGGCCACCATCAGCGCCACGAAGGGCGTCTGCTTCCAGACGAAGGCGATGACGACGCCGCGCCAGTCGAGGTAGCTCGTGGCGGAAAGCGGATCGATGAGGCCGAGCGCGATGAGCGTCGAATTGAGCAGACCGCTCTTGGCGAGGAAGGTGCGCAGGATCTGCCCGACGACGATGAACGGAATGAACATCGGCCAGCGATAGAGCCAGCGCAGGATGGCGACGGCGGTGGGATTCTCGCCAAGCGTCAGATAGCCGCCGATGGCAATGGCGAGAAGACCGGTCAGAAGCGCCGACAGGCCGACGATCACCGCCGTGAAGACGATGTCCTGCGTGGAGAAATCGTAGGCTTTGGTGAAGTTGCCGAGGCCATAGGCTGCTTCCACTTCGAACGCGCCAATCACCGAGGCGGCGAGCGGCAGCATGAAGAGAAGGAGAATGATGATCAGCGCCGGTGAGACCAGCAGTGGGCCGAGAAGACGTGCCATCGGCTTATCCGGAAAGCGTTTGGTGAAGGAGACCGCCCCGCAGGGCGGAGCGGTCCCTCATGGATGGGCTACTCAGTTGGCGACCTTGGCCTCGTAAGCCTCGAGAATGGCCGTGTTGTACGGGGCGAGCGGGAAAGGCTTGCCCTTCTCGGCGAGATCGGCCGGCGTGATGTCGACGAACAGCTTGTTCCACGTGGCGTCGTCCAGCTCGGCCTTGACCTTGTCGGCGTCGATGCCGGGGTACCAGTTGAACTTCTTGACGATGCCCTCGGCCTGCACCTTCGGCGAGGTGGCCAGTTCGACGAACTTCTCGGCAAGTTCCTTGTTCGGAGCCTTGGCCGGGATGACGTAGTGCATCGGCTGACCGGGCATGCCGGGGGCGGGAAGCACCAGCTTCAGCTCGGGCGGAAGGCGGCCGTCGGCCTGCCAGGAGTAGAACATGTCGACCCAAACCGGCCCGAGGGCGATCTCGCCGCGCGACAGAAGGTCCAGCGTGCCGGCGTTGCCCGGCGTCAGCGTGGCCGACTTGGTGAACTCCTTGAGACCGGCGAAGGCGTCGTCCCAATTGGCTTCCTCGGCCTTGTCGAACGGGCCGTACATCAGCTTCTGGGCATCGCTGCCCGAGAAGGCGTAGACCCAGCCCATCACGAAGCTGACGCCCGAGGCGCCGCCCTTGATGCCGTTGTAGCCGAACTGGCCGGGATGGGCCTTCGCCCATTCGGCGATCTCGGCATAGCTCCTGGGCGGGTTCGGAACCAGCGCCGGGTTGTAGGCGACGGCCGTCTGGCTGTTGAACATCGGCATGACGTAGCCCTTGACGTCCGTGCCCAGGGCATTGTCGGCGTTGGCGCGCGTCACCAGCTTGCCGGTAGCGATCTTGTCGCGATAGGCCTCGAGATAACCGGCCTGGACCATCGGGCCGGCGAACTTCTCGTGGACGATGGCGACGTCGGTGTCCCAGGTGGCGGCATCGGCCTTGGCCTGGGCGTCGAAGCGCTCGAGGATCTTCTGCGAACCGGCGTCGCCCGGACCCGTGCCGACGGCGCGGACGGTGTTGCCCGGATTCTGCTGCTCGAATAGCGGGGCCAGGTAATCGTTGATGTAATCGACCATGTTCTGGTCGCCGGCGGTGATCACGGTCAGCTCGGCGGCAGCGGCCGGCGAGGCGAGGATGGCGAGCGCCACCGTGGAGTTGAGCAACAGCTTGTTCATGACGCGACTCCGATTTCGATCGTTGGATTCTGGTTGTCAGGCGGTCAGTCGTTCCCGAACCGGCGAAGGCTCGTCGGTTGCGGATGGCGGGGTGCCGGTCGGCGCATCGACCGGCGAGGCAAACAGAAAGAGTCCGTTGGTCGGGACCCGGACGATCACTTCAGTGCCGGGAGGCAGGGCTTCGGTGCCGTCGACGAGAACCGAGCCATCGCCGATGCGGACGGTGTGACGCCATTCGCCGCCGGGATAGACGACGGCCTCGACGCGGCCGATCAACTCGATGGCGTTGCCGTCTTCCGGAGATATCTCGTCGAGGCGCCGGAGGTGCAGCCGCTCGGAGCGGAACCGCGCCTCAAGCCTGCCGCTGGCGGGCGCTGGCTGATCGAGCAGGAGACTGGCCGCCCTGAAGAGCGGCCCGGCGGCGATGTCGACGCGTTGGCCGGAGCAGATGGCATCGAGATGGACGACGTTCTCGGCACCCATGAAGGCGGCGACGAAGGCCGACGCCGGCCGGGTGTAGATGGCCTGGGGCGTGCCGAGCTGGGCGATGCGCCCCTTGTCGAGAATGACGATGCGATCGGCCATCACCATGGCCTCCTCGCGATCGTGGGTGACGTGAATGGTGGTGATGCCGAGCCGCTGCTGCAGGGCGCGGATTTCGTGACGCACCGTCAGGCGGATGCGGGCATCAAGGTTCGACAGCGGCTCGTCGAGCAGCAGGATGTCCGGATCGACCGCCAGAGCTCGGCCGAGCGCGACACGCTGGCGCTGGCCGCCGGACAGTTCCGACGGTTTGCGAGCGCCGAGCCCTTCGAGACCGAGGAGGGCCTCCATCTCGGCGACACGGGCGGCGATCGCCTCGCGCCGCCAGCCCTTGAGGCGAAGGCCGTAGCCGATGTTGCGCGCGGCCGTCATGTGAGGCCAGAGAGCATAGGACTGGAACACCATGGCCATGCCGCGCTTGTCGGGTGGCAGGCGGGTGACGTCGCGATCTCCGACCTGGATGCTGCCGGCGCTGGGCAGGGCGAAGCCGGCGATGGTGCGCAGAAGCGTCGTCTTGCCGCAGCCCGAGGCGCCGAGCAGCGCCACGAACTCGCCCTTGCCGATCGAGAGGTCGATGCCCTCGAGCACCCGTGTCCGGCTGTAACCGGCGTCGATGCCGCGAAGGTTGAGGTAGGCGTCGTCGGTCATTCTTCCAGCGCCTTGCACAGCTGTGCAAGCGTCCTTGCAGTTCGTTCCGTCCTGGCTTCTTCCGATAGACGCCGATCGTTACAGCCCGATGACAGAGGCTGAGCGGAACGCAGCGGAACGCGCGGCGCCTCCGCGGAAGATACGATCGCCTTCGCCCCGGCGCCGTTCGCATCATTCGATGGAACCTGGGTTGCAACGAGCAGTTACGGTTACGATATCGGATCGAACACAGCGCTCGTGTCCATCCCACCAACCAGACAGGAGACCTCCATGCTCGTCGACGGCAAATGGACGGCGGAGTGGAAGCCGGTTGAAAAGACGGACGAGAAGGGCGGCTTCGTCCGCCAGACCTCCAGCTTTCGCAACTGGGTGACGCCCGACGGCGCGGCCGGACCGACCGGCGACGCGGGTTTTGCCGCCGAGGCGGGCCGCTATCACCTCTACATCGCGCTGATCTGCCCCTGGGCCTCGCGAACGCTGATCGGCCGCAAGTTGAGGGGGCTGGAAAGCGTCATCTCCCTATCGGTTGTCGAGCCGATGATCACCGATGAGGGCTGGCGCTTCGGCGATTATCCAGGTGCGACCGATGACCCGGTCAATGGCGCCACCTATCTTCATCAGATCTATACCAAGGCCGATCCCCATTTCACCGGCCGCGCCACCGTGCCGGTGTTGTGGGACAAGAAGCGCGGCACCATCGTCAACAACGAGTCGGCCGATATCCTGAGGATGCTCAACTCCGGCTTTGGCGATCTCGCAACGTCGGACCTCGATCTCTATCCGGCCGATCTGGCGGCGGAGATCGATGCGCTCAACGACCGCATCTATCCGCGTCTCACCAATGGCGTCTATCGGGCGGGTTTCGCCACCACGCAGGCCGCCTATGACGAGGCGTTCACCGACGTCTTCGACATGCTCGATGAACTGGAGGCCCGGCTCGCCGACGGTCGCCTCTATCTGCATGGCAATCGGTTCACGGAGACGGACGTCCGGCTGTTCGTCACGCTGATCCGCTTCGATGCCGCCTATCACGGTCTTTTCAAATGCAATCTTCGCCGCATTGCCGACTATCCCGGCCTCAGCGGTTACTTGAAGCGCGTTCTCGAATTTCCGGGCATCCGGGAAACGGTCAGCATCGACCACATCAAGCATGGCTACTACTCGATGAAGGCGCTCAATCCGCAGCGCATCGTGCCGCGCGGCCCCGACCTCAGCGATTTGGGGCTTTCCGTCTGATCCCACGATCGAGCTTCCCGGCTTGTCATCGATCTGTATTTTTACAGATGTAAACCCCTTGGCTGGAATTGTTCCAAACAGGGGAGAGCCGTTATGACGAACATCGACACCAATAAGCTGTCTTGGGACGAGTGGGATGAACTGCAGAACCCGCCGCCGGCCGTGACCGATTTCGACCGCGTTGTCGAAAAGGCAGTCTCGCGTCGCGGCTTTCTCGGCGGCGTCCTGGCTTTTGGCTCGGCTGCCGCAGCCATGGGAACGCTCGGCAACCTGATGAGCTCCACCGCCGCCCATGCCCAGGGCATGTCCGGCCGCTTCGCCTTCAAGCCGATCCCGATCTTTACCGACAGCACCGTGCACGTTCCCGAGGGCTATGCCTGGAAGCCGCTCGCCAAGTGGGGACAACCGCTGTTCTCGGGTGTTCCGGATATCGATCCGGTCAACGGCGTCAGCCTGGAGAACTCCGACAAGGTCTTCGGCGAGAACACCGACGGCATGGAACTGTTCGTGATCGGTGGCCGTCAGGTCATCGCCGTCAACCATGAATACGTAAACAACGAGACCAACCTTCCGCACAACGAAAAGGGTATGCCGAAGAGCGCTGACGACGTGAAAATCCTGCAAAATCTGCAGGGCGTCACCGTCATGGAAGTCGCCGAAGGCAAGGACGGCTGGGAGATCGTGCTGGACAGCCCGTTCAACCGCCGCATCACCCATCTGACGCCCATGAAGATTTCCGGCCCTGCCGCCGGTTCGGATCTCATCAAGACCGCAGCCGATCCCAACGGCACCGACAGCCTCGGCACCTTCAACAACTGCGGCGCCGGCAAGACGCCCTGGGGCACCTACCTGACCTGCGAGGAAAACTTCAACGGCTACTTCGGCTCCACCGATCCGAACTTCGCCATGCCCGATGACTACAAGCGCTACGGCATCGCCGCCGAAACGCGCTACGGCTACGAGGCTTTCGATCCTCGCTTCGACGTCTCCAAAAATCCCAACGAGCCGCGCCGCGCCGGCTATATCGTGGAGATCGATCCGTCGGACGCCTCCTCGACGCCGATCAAGCGCTCTGCCCTCGGCCGTATCAAGCACGAGAATGCCGCCGTCGCGGTCGCTCGCGACGGTCGCGTGGTCGTCTATATGGGCGACGACGAGCGGGGCGAGTTTCTCTACAAGTACGTTTCGAACGGCATCTATGTGCCGGGCGGCGACACCTCCAGGCTGCTCGACGAGGGTACGCTCTATGTCGCCAAGTTCTCCGACGACGGCCATGGCGAGTGGCTGGCGCTGACGCCGGAGACGACCGGCATGAAGCCGGACGAGATTTCCGTCTTCACCCGTCAGGCGGCCTCCAAGGTCGGCGCCACGACGATGGACCGGCCCGAGTGGGTTGCCGTGAACCCGATCGCCATCGAGGCCTATTGCGCGCTGACCAACAACAGCCGGCGTGGCGAGATGAAGGATGGCAAGCTGCGCGCCAATGCCGGCGGCGACGAGATGGCGCTCAACGCCGTCAACCCGCGCGAGAAGAACGAGTATGGCCAGATCGTCCGCTGGTATCCGGACAACGACGATCATGCCGACGGCAAGTTCAAGTGGGACCTGTTCGTCATGGCCGGCAATCCGGACGTCCACAACGACGCCTATGCCGGCTCGTCCAACATCAACTCCGGCAACATGTTCAACTCGCCTGATGGCATGATGTTCGACTCGACCGGCCTTCTGTGGATCCAGACGGACGGTGAGGACAGCAACGAAGGCGACTTCCTCGGCCAGGGTAACAACCAGATGCTCGCCGGCGATCCGGCGACCGGCCGCATCGAACGCTTCCTGACCGGTCCGAAGGGCGGCGAAGTCACCGGCATGACCTGGTCGGCGGACAAGCGGACGCTGTTCGTCGGCATCCAGCATCCCGGTGCGCCTTTCCCCGATGGCGAAGGCAAGCTGCCGCGCTCGACCATCGTGGCGATCCGGCGCGACGATCACGCGCTCGTCGGCTGACGATCCGGCTCCTGAAAGCCAAGGGGGCAACCACCCCCTTGGACAGCCGTGATGCACGGCGGGCGAGGAACCCGCTGCGCGAAAGCGACGTTCCCTCCGGATACACTTCCGGAGGCAGCATGACTTCCAAGGTCGGTTTCATTCGCATCGGCATATCCGGCTGGACCTACGCGCCGTGGCGTGGCCGCTTCTACCCGGAAGGGCTGCGGCAAAGCGAAGAGCTCGCTTATGCCGCTTCGCGCTTTCCGTCTCTGGAAATCAACGGGACCTTTTACGGCCTGCAGAAGCCGCGCGTTTTCGATCGATGGGCATCGGAGACGCCGAATGACTTCGTCTTCGCCGTCAAGGGACCGCGCTTCATCACTCACGTCAAGCGTCTGAAGGATGTCGAGGCACCGCTCGCCAACTTCTTCGCCTCCGGACCGTTGCGGCTCGGCGCAAAGCTCGGTCCCATACTCTGGCAGTTTCCGCCAAGTTTTGTTCTGGACCTCGAACGGATGCGCGCCTTTCTGTCTCTGTTGCCGAGAAACACCGACGCGGCCGCCGACCTGGCTGGTCGCCACGATGATCACATCGACAATCCGGACCTGACGCGGCCAGCCAAACAGCCCCTACGCCATGCGCTTGAGGTCCGTCACAACAGCTTTCGCCATCCGTCGTTCATCGAGCTTCTGCGCGAACAGGACATCGCCCTGGTCTGTGCCGATACCGTCGAATGGCCCCGCCTGATGGATGTCACCTCGGACTTCGCCTACTGCCGCCTGCATGGTTCGCGCGATCTCTACCGGTCCGGTTATGACGGTGCCGAACGTCAGCGCTGGGCGCGGCGCATTTCAGCATGGGCGAAAGGCGAGCCGATGGACGATGGTGATTTCGCGAGCGATGTCAAAGCACCGAACAGTCCGCGCGACGTCTTCCTGTTCTTCGACAATACCGACGGCTTCCGCGCCCCCGACGACGCCCTCGCGATCATGCGGGAGCTGGGTTTGGAATGGCGACCGACCGACAGTCGCCGGCTGATGTGACGGGAACCGCCTGGGACCCGGCGCGTTGCCGCAAAGCCGGCGCACGTTTGGGTGAGGCCGGCCGTTTCGAGGCCCGATATGACCGACCGGGACTTTGCCTCGCTTGAGGAGCTCAACGACGCCATGCGGCGGGAATTCCCGTCTGCGGCCGGAGTTGGCGGCGTCGTGGCGGGTGAGGGCTCAATTCTGGCGCCTATGGCCTTCGTTGGCGAGCAGCCGGGGGACGCCGAGGATCGAGAGGGCCGGCCCTTCGTCGGTCCGGCCGGACGCCTGCTCGATCGCGCCCTCGTCGAGGCGGAAATCGATCGCGGTGAGGCCTATATGACCAATGCCGTGAAGCAGTTTCACTTCACCGAGCGCGGCAAGCGACGGATTCACCGCAAGCCAAGAACGGGCGAGATCGTCCACCAACGCTGGTGGCTGTGGCGAGAGATCGATCTGGTGCGTCCCACCGTCATCGTGGCGCTTGGCGCGACGGCCGGCTTGGCACTCGCCGAACGACCCGTCGCCGTCACCCGCGAGCGCGGGCCGATGACTTTCTGCAACCGGCGGGGCTTCCTCACGGTCCACCCGTCCTATCTCTTGCGCATCCCCGATAGCGCCGCCAAACAGGCCGCCTTTGAGGCGTTCGTCGACGATCTCAAGCAGGCGCGTGCGATCGGCCAAACAACCTGACTTGCGATCATCTTCCTCAAGCGCGGCAAACTATTGACCTCGTTGGGAGTTTCGCGACGGGCCTTTCCGCTTGCGCAGCGTGTCGAGGCGCTATGGGGCCGGAACGACGTCAAAACACGTCCGCCGGGGGAACATACTTCTCGGCATTCCGTTTTGACTGCTCCTGCTTCTGGTCAAGTGAGAGGAGGTCGGGCAATGTCGACACGCACGCTGAATCCCGATCTGGTTGGGGTCAGCTCCTATGTTCTTGCACTGCGGCAGGCGCTTGAGGAAAAGCAGGTCGATCCGATCGCTGGTTTTCAGCTTGGTGCCTTGCAGATCGAAGTGCGAGCTCTCGGGGATTCGGTGTGGGCGTTCATCCGCCGGAAGGGCAAGGGAGGCATTGCCTTACGTGCGGCGTGTCTGGCCGGTGAGTTCGACTGCATCGCCGAGCCATGCAAGGCCGACGAAGCCGCGAGGCTGAAAATCAAAAGCGCGCTCGGCGAACACCTGATTGTCGTGAGGACTGGCGAGGGCGCCCTGGCCCATCTTCGGGTAACCGCGCACTTCACGCCCGCTGTTCCCATGCTCGTTCCCTTTATGCCGCGCGACGTCTATCCGCTGGACGAGAACGACGATCCCATGGGTGCCAAAGGCAACGTCGAAGCAATCCAACGCGGGCTCAACAGCGGCTTGGTTTTCTTCCACGTTGACGAACCGTTTTTCGGCAACGTCCTTTACTTCCAAAATCTAACCGCCCTCAATGGCTATTTCCGCGCCACCAAGACCAAGCCCGACAGGGCCGTTGGCGGCCAATGGCCGGAACTTGGCTATCTTTTGCCCGCTCCGGTTCAAAGCGTGAACCCGCCAACAGATGCGTTGAAGGCCGGCGTCGAGGTCACACTTTCGGATGCCATCCTCGTCTTCCGCTACGACGCCCCACCTCATGAGAGGGAGTTCGCTCGACAGTTCCTTCAGATGCTTGCCATCGCCTACAAGGTGATCGAGCGTCCCGACACCGAGTACCGCGATTGGCTGGCGCGCGCTGAGCGGACTTTGCGCGACCTCGACAAGGCGCCGGAGGCCACGATCAGGCACTACGGATACCGTTATGTTCATCCCTATACCGATGCCGAATATCCGGACATCATGGTGCAGATGTCCATCGTCGAGGCGATCCACGCCTGGGGAAAATGGTGTGGCGAGCCGCATCCGCTCGAGGCGCAGTTCAAGACGGGACTGAAGAAGTTCTACGATCCGAAACTCGGGTCTTTGCGCCGCTATCTGCCCAACGTCGGAGAGGACAAGGATGCCGACGCGGTCGACAGCTGGTATCTTTACCACCCCATGCTGAACCTCGGCATCCTCGCGCTCGATGGGGATGACGAGGCGCGCGACCTGCTGATGAAGTCGATCGAGTTCGGCATCAAGGTGGCGCACCATTTCAAGTACGAGTGGCCGGTCCAGTACAAGGTGACCGACTTCAGCGTCATCACCGAAAAGGCCGAAGCCGATGGTCGCGGCCAGACGGATGTCGGCGGCGTCTATGCCTGGGTGATGCTGCAGGCCTTTGAACTCACCGACGACAAGCGCTTCCTCGATGAAGCGCGGGCAGCGATCGACACCGCGACCGGTCTCGGCTTCGACCTCAACTATCAGGCCAATCTGACGGCGTGGGGCGCCGCCGCCTGCATGCGACTGTGGCGGATTACCAACAAACCGGTCTATCTCGAGCAAAGTTATGTCTATCTCGCCAGCTTCTTCCACAACAGTCAGTTCTGGGAGAGCAACATAGGGTTGGCCAGGCATTACAAGAACTTCATGGCCGCGACTTGCCTTCAGGATGCGCCCTATATGGCGATCTACGAGTGTTTCGATTCCTTCGCCGCCTTCGAACACTATCTCTCGGACGGCGGGCTGAACGTCGATCCCGCGGCGCGCCTGCTGGTAACCGAATACTGCAAGTACGCGCTGGATCGCGCTTGGTTCTACTACCCCGACGCATTGCCGCCCGAGGTGTTGTCACCAACCCAACGCGAGACCAACGGGCATATCGACCGCAAACTCTGCTTCCCGGTTGAAGATCTTTACGCGGATGGGCAGCCGGCCGGACAGGTCGGCCAAGAGGTCTATGGTGCCGGCGCGGCCTTCATTTTCGCCACCCGCGCCTTCCATCACATCGGCGGGGCGCCGTTCCGCCTTTACTGCGACATGCTCGTCCCGGTGTTCGAGCCGGTGAGCGAGCGCGCGGTCACCATCACATTGAATGGCGGCGAAACCTGCACCGCAAGTCTCACCCTGGTGCGCCTCAAGTACCGCAAGCTCGGCACCGTCAAGGTGGCGACCGAGGAGGGCAGGGATCTTCGCCCGCATGTCAGGTCGGCAGATTCCATTACCTATCACGTACCGGCGAAGGGCCAGATCCAACTGATCTGGGAGTGAACGCATGAGCAACCACACCAGCCTTGAAGGCAAGCGTATCCTAGTGACCGGTGGGACAACCGGCATCGGAAGAGCCACCGTCGCGCTTCTGGCTCGGGAGGGGGCAAGAGTGTTGACCTTTGGTCGACATCGGCCCGAACTGGACGAGGCGATTGGCGCAGCGCAAGGCGGCAGAGGGAGTGTTGTGGGACTGACGGCGGATGTCGCCACCCGGGGCGGCGTCCAGAGGGCGTTCGCCGCGGTGGACGAGAAACTGGGCGGCATTGACATGTTGGTCACCTGCGCGGCGCTCGGCGCAGAGCCCATCCACGAGATGGAGGAGGACGAATGGCGTTATGTCGTGGAAACCAACTTGCTCGGAGCCATGGCCTGCGCCCGCCAAGCCGTTCTGCGCATGCAGGAAGGTGGCGGCCATCTGCTGTTTGTCGGCTCCATCAGTTCCGAAATAAAGGCCGAGGGCGAGAGCGTCTATGCGGCGACCAAGGCCGGCCTTCAAGCTTTCGCAGAAACGCTTCGCAAGGAGGTTGCCGACAAGAACATCAAGGTGACGGTCATCGCACCCGGCTCGGTTGCGACGCCCATGCAGCCGAAAACCGGCGAGGAACAGAAGGACGCTTTGGCCAACGGGCAGATGCTGTATGCCGAGGACATTGCCGAAGCCATCCATTTCGCATTGACCCGGTCCAGGCAGACTGATGTCGTCAGCCTTCGCATCGAACCGCAGATTCAGGCAACGAGCTGAACCGCGATGTTCGTCAGAAAGCCGGTCCTTTCGCATCATGGCCACGCTGGCGAAACTGCGGTCGACGTGAGACGCTTGATCAACCGCGTCCAGCCGACAGCGCCTCTGGCTGGTGCACCGCGCCTCAAGCTTTGCAGCCCCGTGGGGCAAGCGGTCATGAGTGCTGCGTCACACCGCTTCCGCCAGGTTTCGGCCTTCCGTGTGGGACCTGACGGAAGCGGAAACCCCTGCCTGGGCACAGGCCAGCCAGCCCGAAGCCCGCTGCCTGAGCCGAGATCAAACGGAAGGGGTACCACCTGTGCTGGAACGGCTGCTCGCCTAGCTCTTTCCTGCGGTCTTGGGCAGCGTGGACGGCACGCTGATCGATACCGGGTCGCTGGCCGGGAAGCTGTCCTCGAGGCCTTCCTCAAGCTGTTCCTCCAATGTGTCGCGATCCTGGTTGTCTCGGGCATCGTTCGTGGTGGGGATGGCATCCCGCAGTCCGGAGGAAACGGCCGCGCAAACGGCTTTGATGGCCGCTTCGGCGCGATCGGTCGGGTCCGCGTTCGGTGCGTCTTTCTCCGCCGGCGGCAATGCGATCGTAACCACCGTATTGTCGACCAGGCAGAACTCCACACTGCAGCGGCCATCTTCGAGCGGCTTTATTTCCTTCACTCTGATCGTCATCACGGCCTCCTTCGCTGTTAGCGGATCTGCCTCTCACGGGCGTGCATGATCCACCATGCCAGAACGGTCTCGATATCCACGCGGTTCCATTTGGGCCCAAGGGGCGCGATAAATGTTGAGATCAGCTTGGAACGGGAGGAACAACGTACGCTGTGATAGAAAAAGCCAACCATGTGTTGCAGGTAGCGAAGCGGAGCGATCGATTAGACATAATATTGACATTTTCTGATTTGTATAAATGTCACATTTATCTTACAACAAACTGGTATTGCGCGTCTCGCTTGCCTGCGATTACTTAATAATGAGAGTCAGAATCGAGATTCGACACGGAACAATTGGTTGGGGTGAGGGTTTATATGTCGCTACCAACAAGGCAGCACGATCCCTCAAGGAGAAAAGCAATGCCTAACCAACAGAGCAGCACTGGCGACACCTCCCGTCGTGGATTTGCTTCCATGGATGACGACAAGCAGCGGGAAATCGCCGCGCAGGGTGGCCGCGAGTCCGGCGGCAACTTCAAGAACGATCCGGAGCGCGCCTCCGAAGCCGGTCGCAAGGGCGGCCAGGAATCCGGTGGCAACTTCAAGAATGACCCTGAACGGGCGGCTGAGGCTGGCCGGAAGGGTGGTCAGGAATCCGGCGGCAACTTCAAGAACGATCCGGAGCGTGCCGCCGAAGCCGGCCGCAGGGGCGGTCAGGAGTCCGGCGGCAACTTCAAGAACGACCCCGAGCGGGCGGCAGAAGCCGGACGCAAGGGGGGGCAGCACTAGCTTTGTCTGTTGGAGCAGCCGCTTTTCGATCAGGTTGATTCAACCGGATCGGCGGGTGCTCCGGGTGCCCACCATGTCTCTCGCGGCCTCCCAAAAGGGGGCCGCGATTGCTTTGGGCTGTGGCGCCAGTACGTTGGCCTCGTCGGCGAACAGAGTGCCCGGAAGGCGGTCAGGACAACC
The DNA here is from genome assembly GCA_030603685.1 of Pleomorphomonas sp. Classification (GTDB taxonomy): domain Bacteria; phylum Pseudomonadota; class Alphaproteobacteria; order Rhizobiales; family Pleomorphomonadaceae; genus Pleomorphomonas. The sequence goes on along the minus strand of JAUVXG010000017.1, from coordinate 11,179 downwards.
AGAACAACGCTGTGTAGGGACCGAGAGTGTCCGCCGAGAACGTGCCTTCGCACCAGAGAGGAAAGACGTCGTGCCACTTGCCTGTCTGCGGCGTGGCGCCGAGATTGGCGGCAAGGTTGAGGCGGGTGCCGCCGGAGAGTGTCCAGCAAACCTGAAAGGCTCGAGGCCCTATTACTTCCGCCGAGCCGCTGTTGCCCTCGATCCCGACGAGGAGAGGTATCAGGACGGTGGATCTCGCATGCAACAGGTCCTTGTAGAGCTCCAGCATGTCGCGACTCTCCGGTGACGCTTGCTCGTTCCAGTCGAGCTTGCATCCTAGGAAGGCGCTCTCGTTCATCGGGTCGATGTGCTCGCCTGTGCCGGCCAGGGGGAACTCCTTGAGCTCCTCCTCCCGACTCCTGCGGATGGCGTCGCCCAACTCCCGGATGTCGGAGAAGAAGCAGAAGCGCGTCTTTGCTCCCCACTCTTCGCCCATGAACAGCATCGGAATCTGCGGCGACAGCAGATAAACTGCAGCCAGCATTCGGGCCGCTTCGCGCGGGACCATTTGACCGATGCGCTCGCCCGCCGGGCGGTTTCCGGTGTGATCGTGGTTCTGGATGAAGGATACGAAGGAGGTCGGGGGCAGAAAGGCGCTCGGCTCGCCATGGGTTCGGTTCTCGCGCGCCAAGTACTCGCCTTGCCAGGCAAATCCCTCGGCCAATGCTCGGGCGACGAGATCGATACGCTCCGCGTAGGGCTGGTAATAGGCTTGGCTTTCCCCGGTGACCAGCGCATGCAGGCAGTGATGCAGGTCGTCGTTCCACTGGGCGGTGTAGAGCCAGGGCGTTCCGTCGTCGCGCCGTCTCAGCCAGATGGCCTGATTGTGCGAGTTCTCCGCGACGAGATGAATGTGCCGACCGTCGCTCGCTGCCCGGGTTTGTTCCGCCAGATCCTGGATCAGATGCTTGGGGCCGCTGTCCTCGATGGCGTGCAGAGCGTCGAAGCGCAGACCGTCGAACCGATACTCGTTGATCCAGAATCTCGCGTTGGCGAGAACGAGGTCGCGCACCACGGTGGCATTCTCGCCGTCAACATTCAGGCCCGGCCCCCAGGGCGTTTCCTTGTCATTGAGAATGGGCGCGTAGAGGGGGATGTAGTTTCCCTTCGGACCGAAGTGGTTGTAGACGACGTCGAGCATGACCATCATGCCGAGTTCGTGGGCGCGATTGATCAGTGCCTTCAGGTCTTCGGGGCGGCCGTAGGAGGCGTCCGGGGCAAACATGTAGACGCCGTCGTATCCCCAGTTCCATCGCCCGGCGAAATCGGCGAGAGGCATGATCTGCAAGGCGGTGATTCCGAGTTCGGCGAGATACTCAAGCTTGTCCGCCGCTGCCCGGAACGTGCCCTCAGGCGTGAAGGTGCCGATGTGCAGCTCGTAGAAGACGCACTCTTCCCAGGGGCGCCCGCGCCAGCCGAGATCTGTCCATTCGAAGACGAGCGGATCGACGACCTCGCTCGGGCCGTCGACGTCCTCCGGCTGATAACGCGATGCGGGGTCCGGCACCTTCTTGCCATCCGGCAGGCAGAACATGTACCGGCTGCCATGACTCACGCCGGGCACCTCGACTTCGTACCACCCGCGCACATCCTTCTGCATGGGCAGCGACCAGCCATCGACCTCCAGCTCGACCGACGGGACAAGCGGCGCCCAAAGACGGAACCGAACGCCGTCCGGCGTCATTTGCGTGCCGAATTTCATCTCCTGTTCGCGGCGAATGGTGCGAGGTGGCATGGCGAGTCTCCTCCAAAAGCAGCGAGACGAGCCGCATCGTACGGCAGTCGGCACAACGTTCATCGACGGGCGGGCGTGCTACCCGTCAATCGTCGTCCGTTCCGTTCGTCGGCTTGGTTGCCTCTGGAACGGAGTCGATCGGGCTTTGTTCCCGCCACTCGGCGAGAACGAGCGTTCGGGCGGGCATGGTGAAAGTGGCATCGCCGCCGAGCCGGGCATCCTCGAGATCGCCGTCCGTGGCTAGGATCACTTCCCAGTCCCCTGGGTGCCCCGGGGGGATCTGGAACTCGACCGGAACATGTGAGGCATTCAGCATGATCAGGAGCGGAGTCTCGCTTTCCAGGACCGGTGCAAGGCGCAGCGTCAGGCACTTGGAATGCGGATTTTCCCAGTCGGCCTCGGTCATTCGGTCGCCGTGATTGTTGAACCAGGCGACGTCCGGCTGTCCCATCTCGTTGCGGGCGCCGGTCAGGAACTCCGGCCGAGAGAGGGCAGAATGGTTCTTTCTGAGGTCGGCAAGCCGCGCCACGAACTTCGGTAGCTCCGGGTCGTCGTTCGACCAGTTGACCCAGCCGATTTCGTTATCCTGGCAGTAGGCGTTGTTGTTGCCACCTTGCGTGTTGGAGCACTCGTCGCCGGCAAGCACCATCGGCACGCCCTGACTGAGGAACAGCGTGGCGAGCAGGTTTCGCTTCTGCCTGTGGCGCAGGGCGTTGATGGCCTCGTCATCGGTCTCGCCCTCGGCGCCGCAGTTCCAGCTCTTGTTATCGTCGTGGCCGTCGCGGTTGTCCTCTCCATTGGCCTCGTTGTGCTTGTGGTTGTAGGAGACGAGGTCGTTGAGGGTGAAACCATCATGGGCGGTGATGAAGTTGACGCTCGACCATGGCCGACGGCGTCCTTCGGCGAAAATGTCCTGCGAGGCGGCGACGCGGGTGGCAAAGCTCGGCAGCAGTCCTTCCTCGCCGCTCCAGAAGCCGCGCACCTTGTCGCGGTAGTCGCCATTCCATTCGGAAAAGCCGGGCGGAAACGATCCAAGCTGATAGCCGCCTGGGCCGATGTCCCAGGGCTCGGCGATCAGCTTCAGCCCTCCCAGCAGTGGGTCCTGCAGGATGGCGTTGAAAAAGGCGTGGCCCGGATCGAAGCCGCTGGGGCGGCGTCCCAGCGTCGTGGCAAGGTCGAAGCGGAAGCCGTCGACGCCATAGACCGTGGCCCACATGCGCAGACTGTCGAGAATCATCTGCAGGACGCGAGGATGATCGGTATTGAGCGCGTTTCCGCAGCCGGTCAGGTTGTCGTAGTAACGGCCGTTGTCCGGCAGAAGGCGATAATAGGACGCGTTGTCGATGCCCTTGAAGGACAGCATCGGCCCCAGATGGTTGCCTTCACAGGTATGATTGTAGACGACGTCGAGGATGATCTCGATGCCGGCCTGGTGGAGCAGATCGACGGCCTCTCCTCTGGATTCAAGGCCGGTGTCGCCAAGGTAGCGTGGTTCGGGGGCGAAAAAGCCGAGCGTGTTGTAGCCCCAGTAGTTGGAAAGGCCGCTCTCGACGAGATGCCTGTCCTGAAGAAAGGCGTGGATCGGCAGAAGCTCCAGCGAAGTGATGCCCAACCCGACCAGATAATCGACGAATTCCGGCTGTCCCAGCGCGGTGAAGGTACCGCGGATCGTCTTCGGAACCACCGGGTGCAGCATGGTCAGACCGCGTACGTGACCTTCGTAGATGACCGTCTTTGCCCAGGACACGTGCGGATGCTGGGTGGTGACCATCGGCGTGCCCGCCACCACGCGCGCCTTGGGCATGAAGGCGGCGCTGTCGCGCTCGTCCATCATGAGATCGGCGTCGTCGCCGGCTCCGATCTGATAGCCGTAGAGCGTGTCGTTCCATCGGATGTCGCCGACGAGCTGGCGAGCATAGGGATCGAGCAGCAGCTTGTTGGGGTTGAAGCGATGACCGGCTTCGGGTGCCCAAGGCCCATGGACGCGCCAACCATAGACCTGCCCACGCCCGACGCCGGGCAGGTAACAGTGCCAGACGCCATTGGTGCACTCGCGCAGGGCGATGCGCTCCGTCTCGGTGATGCCGAAGCGATCGAACAGACAAAGCGTCACGCCGCTCGCGTTGTCGGAAAACAGCGCGAAGTTGGCACCTTTGTCATCGACCGTCACGCCCAGGGGAAAAGCCGAACCAGGCAGCACCTTACGCATTCACGTGTTCTCCGGGACGACTTGCCATTGCCAGCATGCGGGAAGACCGGCCGGTCGGGGCAGGAACCGCGGCCGGCCCCACGATAGCTCGAACCCCGGGATAGTCACGCGATGATGCGGTCCGCATCGGCGAGCGCCGTGGATGGAAGGATCGACTTTCAAGTTGAGACGCCATCAAACAGGGCCCGGTGGGGGGATCTGAAAAACATACTCGTGGTTCGTGAAACTGACCGCGACAAGATTGGTTCCCTCGCATCGCCGCGCTTCGCCGGCGCGGAGAGGGGCATTGAGGCAGCCGACGTCTGGACGCCGGGGCGCCCTTTTTGCCGCAAAGCTGGAAATCCCCGGTCGGCATGCCGGTTTGGAACTCGTCTAGGTTTCAAAATGTAAAATAATGCATACAGATTTGTTGAATTGGCTTAGCGGGAATAGCTTCCGGCGCTCATACTCTCCTCCATCAAGAGCCGCGCAAGCCCGTCTGAGAATGCAGGCCAGCGGCTCGGGAGGAAAAGCCATGAAGGTAAAAGCCGTCGTTCTCGAGGGTATTGGAGACGTTCGTCTTCGCGACATCGACCTTCCCGGGTCTCTTGAACCGGCGGCCGATGAGGTTCGGGTCGCCATCAAGGCGGTGGGCATCTGCGGCAGCGACGTTCACTATCTGAAGCACGGCCGCATCGGCGACTTCATCGTCAACGAGCCGATGGTGCTCGGTCATGAAGCCTCGGGCGTAGTGACGGCGGTCGGCGCCAAGGTGTCTCACCTCAAGGTCGGCGACCGCGTCTGCATGGAGCCCGGCATTCCCGACTTCGGTTCGCGCCAGACGCTGGAAGGCCACTATAACCTCGACCCGGCCGTGCGCTTCTGGGCGACGCCGCCGATCCACGGCTGCCTGACGCCGGAAGTCGTCCATCCGGCGGCGCTCACCTACAAGCTGCCCGACAGCGTGTCGTTCGCCGAGGGGGCCATGGTGGAGCCGCTGGCGATCGGCGTCTATGCCGCCGCCAAGGGCGCCATCCGTCCCGGCGACATCGCCGTCGTGGCCGGCGCCGGCACCATCGGCATGATGGTGGCCTTCGCAGCCCTGGCATCGGGCTGCTCGGAGGTGATCGTCAGCGACGTCGCCAGGGCCAAGCTCGACATCATCGCCAAGGTCCCCGGCGTCGTGGCCGTCGACCTCACCAAGGAAAAGCTGGCCGACGTGGTGGCGGCGCGGACGGCCGGCAAGGGCGCCGACCTGTTCTTCGAGGCGAGCGGCGCTCCCAAGGCCTTCGACGACATGCTGGATGTGGTGACACAGGGTGGCCGGGTGGTTCTGGTCGGCATGCCGCAGGACCGGGTTCCGCTCGACGTGGTGGCGCTGGAGGTCAAGGAAATCAGCCTGACCGGCATCTTCCGCTATGCCAACGTCTGGGATCGCACGCTGGCGCTGCTCGGCTCTGGCAAGATCGACGTCAAGCCGCTGATCTCGGCGAGCTATCCCTTCGACAAGTCGATCGAGGCCTTCGAGCGCGCCGCCCAGCAGAACCCGTCCGACGTCAAGGTCCAGATCACGTTCTGAGGACCGAGCGGCGCAAGGCACCTCTCGGGAATGACCGATCAAGGTATGCATGATGAATGCAGGCCTCCGTTTCGGATATTCCGGTGCCGCTGGCGCCTCGGTCGACGAGATGGTCTCGCCCGTTTTATGCGGACGGAACCTTAATCGTTCGAAATTGCCGCGCCGTGAGGCGCTCCCGATGGACGAAGGGAAGATCGTCCATACGGGGCAATCGAGCGATCATGAGAGTTGATACGCGTTGAGTGCGTGACTCGCCGGCAGCTCACGAGCAGTCGGTCGTGGCGAAAGATGGAAGACCGCAATCGACATGTCGGGCAGAGGAGGCCCGCCGATCGTGTGTCCCGTCAGTTGGCTGCTCGCCGGGGTAGGGAGGAAAAGCAATGTTCATCGGAGTGGACTGCGGTACGCAGGGAACCAAGGCGCTCGTCATTGACGAGAATGGACGGGTGCGCGGCCGCGGTCATGCCGCTCATGGCCTGATCGAGCGCGACAGCGGCGCCCGCGAACAGCATCCGTCGACCTGGGTCGATGCGATGATCGCCGCCGTGCGCATGGCGCTCAAGGAAGCGGCCTTGCCCGCCGATGCGATCCGCTGTCTCGGTATTTCCGGACAGCAGCACGGTCTCGCAGTGCTCGACGACAAGGGAGCGGTGATCCGGCCGGCCAAGCTCTGGTGCGACACCGAGACGGCGCCCGACAACGAGCGGATCGTTGCCGCCTTCGGGGGACCGGCGGCATGGTTCGAGAAAGTCGGCATCATCCCTCTCACCGGCTATACCATCTCCAAGCTGGCTTTCCTTGCCGACCGCGAGCCCGACAACTTCGCCCGCATCGCCCATATCCTGCTGCCACACGATTATCTCAACCACTGGCTCACCGGCCGTTTCGTCGCCGAATACGGCGACGCCTCGGGCACCGGCTTCTTCGACGTTCGCAAGCGCGCCTGGGCGCCCGAAGCGCTGTCGCTGATCGACCGTGGCAGCGGCCATCTCGCCGCAGCGTTGCCGGACCTCGTTGCGCCCGACGCCATCGTTGGAAAGCTGACGCCGGCCGCTGCCGAAGCGCTCGGCCTCACCACCGACTGCCTGGTTACGTCCGGCGGTGGCGACAACATGATGGGCGCCATCGGCACTGGCAACGTCCGTGAGGGCGTGGTCACCGTCAGTCTCGGCACTTCGGCGACGGTCTTCTCCTACTCGGACACGCCGGTTCTCGACCCGAGCGGCGCGGTTGCTCCCTTCTGCTCGTCGAGTGGCGGCTGGCTGCCTCTCGTCTGCACCATGAACGCCACCAACGTCACATCCGGTGGCGCCCATCTGCTTGGCCGCGACATCGGTTTCGTCTCGGAAGCGCTGGAAGGTACGTCGCCAGGCGCCGGCGGCATTACCATGCTGCCGTTCCTCAATGGCGAGCGGACCCCCGACCTGCCGACCGCTCGCGGAACGATCCTCGGCCTGTCCGCCGTCAACATGACGCCGGAGAACTTGATGCGGGCCATGGTGGAGGGCGTGACGTTCGGCGTGCTCGCCGGACTTCACCGCATTCGTGGCGACAAGGCCGCCGAGCGCGTGTTCATGATCGGCGGCGGCGCGCGCAGCAAGCCGTGGCGCCAGATGGTCGCCGACATGACCGGCGCCGAGATCGTCGTTCCCACGGGCGACGAGGCCGGGTGCCTCGGCGCGGCGATCCAGGCGATCTGGGCCTATGGTCGGTCCACCGGGGCGGGTGAGGATATTGCCGCCATCGCCGATCGCTGCGTCAGCCTCGATGCGGACAAGACGACGACGCCGGTTGCGAGCCGCAAGTCCGCCTACGACGAGGCCTTCGGGCTCTATCGGGCAAGGCTCGCCGACGTGCATGGCGTGAATTGAAGAACGCCAGCCGATCTCACATTTCGCTTTCCGGTCGATCAAGGACCTATTCGATGCAGAAAACTCTTCTTGAGGTCAGAAACATAAGCAAGTCCTTTCCGGGCGTTAAAGCGCTCGAGGACGTCTGCTTTTCTGTAAAGGAAGGTTCGGTTCACGTTCTGTGCGGCGAAAACGGCGCCGGCAAGTCGACCCTGATGAAGATCATCAACGGCATCTACCAGCCCGATGGCGGTGAGACGTTGATCAAGGGCGAGAAAGTGCAGATCACCTCCCCGATCAAGGCGGGTGAACTCGGCGTCTCGATGATCTTTCAGGAGCTGAACTACACGCCCGAGATGACAATCGAGGAAAGCCTGTTCGCGGGGCGCTGGCCGAAGAAGAGCTTTGGTCGGGTCGATTGGAAGACTATCCGGCAGAAGACACTCCAGCTGCTCAAGCAGGAAAACCTCTCCTACGACCCGGAAACCAAGCTGAAGGACCTGTCGATCTCCAATCTTCAGATGCTGGAGATCCTGAAGGCAATCTCTCGAGACGCCGACATCATCATCATGGACGAGCCGACGTCGTCCATCACGAACAAGGAAATCGAAATCCTCTTCGAGAAGATTGCCGACCTTCGTGCGCGCGGAAAGGGCATCGTCTACATCTCGCACAAGATGGACGAAATCTTTCGGATCGCCGATGAAATCTCGATCCTGCGCGACGGCAAGGTCATCGAGACGCGGCCAAAGGATCAGTTCGACATCGACTCGGTCATCTCCCTAATGGTCGGCCGCGCGCTCGGGCAGGGCTATCCCAAGGAGGAGGTTCCTGTCGGCGACGTCGTGCTGGAAGTCGAAGGGTTCAGCGGACCGGCAGGTTTCAGCAACGTCTCCTTCAACGTCAGGAAGGGCGAGATCGTCGGTTTCGCCGGCCTGGTCGGAGCCGGGCGGACCGAGGTGATGCGGGCATTGTTCGGGCTCGACGACCGGTTCGGCGGAACGGTCAAGGTGCATGGCGCTCCCGTCAGGGTTCGCAACGTCCAGGACAGCATCAGGAATGGCGTGGTGATGCTGTCGGAGGATCGGCGGCGCTACGGCATCGTTCCGATCCGGGACGTCAAGGAGAACGTGACGCTCGCCTCGATGGACCAGTTCTTTCAGAAGGGACGCTTGAACGCGAGCAAGGAGAGAAGCCGGGTCGAGGAGATCTGCAAGAAGATCAACGTGAAGATGGCGTCCATCGATGTACAGGTCAGTACCTTGAGCGGTGGCAACCAGCAAAAGGTCGTCCTGTCGAAGTGGATGCTCCAGGATCCGGACATCCTCATTCTTGACGAACCTACGCGCGGCATCGACGTGGGTGCGAAGTTCGAGATCTACAAGCTGATGACCAACCTCGTCAAAGAGGGGAAGTCGATCATCATGGTTTCCTCCGAACTCCCGGAACTGATCGGCATGTGTGACCGCATGTACGTGATGGCCGAGGGGCGGATAACGGGGGAGCTCGACAGAGCCGAGTTCTCTCAAGAAGCAATCATGCGCTACGCGATGAACATGACCAGGAAAGCGGTCTGATCGCTAACTGGCCGACGAGATGCAAAAGGGGCGGAAAATGAACAACCTGATGACGAGGGAGAAGTGGCAGACCATCAAGTCGCGATACTCCATTTACTTGGTTCTTATCGTGATGATCATCGTCTGCAATTTGCTGAACGAGAACTTCCTCTCGCCGCGAAACCTCTCGAATATCTCGGCTCAGATCTCCGTGACGACGATCCTGGCCTTCGGAGAAACGATCCTCATCATCGGCGGCCTCCTGGATCTTTCCTGCGGCTCGGTGCTGGCGTTGGCGGGCGTCCTGTCGGTCTATGTCTTCAAGGAAACGGGCTCGCTGTCCCTTGCCTTCGCCGTCGGCCTGATCGTCGGCGTGCTCTGCAACTTCGTCAACGGCATCCTGGTTCGGCGCTTCAACATTCCGGCCTTCATCGCCACGCTGGCGATGATGACAGTGGCGCGCGGCATCGCCTTGCTCTTCACCAAAGGCCAGAACATCTACCAGATCGGCGATTACGTCTGGTTCGGGCAGGGCAAGATCGGCTTCGTTCCGCTTCCGGTCTTCTTCATGATCATCGTCGGCATCGTGACCTGGTACATCCTCGGTCATACCAGCTTCGGTCGTTCGCTCTACGCCGTTGGCGGCAATGAAGAGGCGGCGCGCGCTTCCGGCATCAACGTCGGCCGGATCAAGATCGGCGCCTATCTCATCAACGGCGCCTTCGTCGGTCTTGCCGGCATCCTGCTGATGGCCCGCACCAACGTCGGCGCTCCCAATGCCGGTCAGGGCTACGAGTTCGAGGCGCTGACGGCGGCGATCATCGGTGGAACCAGCTTCTCTGGCGGCCTCGGAACGGCCGGCGGAACCCTCGCCGGCGCATTCATCGTCGGCTTCCTCAACAACATCATGAATTTGACCGGCGTCGACTCGTATCTGCAGCAAGTCATCAAGGGCGGCATCATTGCCCTGGCTGTCGGCTACGACATGTGGGCCAAGGTCAATCGTACCCGGAAGACCCTGGGTGCTGCCAAGCTACCGAATGAGCGAAAGGAGGCAAAAGCTTAGTGCGTTCGCTTTGGAGGAAACGCGGGGCTCATGTCGATCGATAGATGCCCCCATCAAGCAGATATCTTGGAGGAGATACCAAATGAAGTTCATGAAATCGATCCGCACCGTCACGGCTGTGGCCGCCCTGTGTCTGGCCGCGACGACGGTTGCTCAGGCTGAGAACTACAAGATTGCCTTCATCGCCCGCGCCCAGGCGGACTCCTTTGCCGCCTGGCTGGCCAACGGCATCATGGACGAAGTCAAGAAGTACCCGGACATGACCGTTGACGTCATGGACGCGCAGGCTGACGACGCCAAGGAAAACGCGTTCATCGAGAACGCCGTCGCCAACAAGTACGACCTGATCATCGTCCAGCCGAACAACGGCGAAGCCCAGCGTCCCTATGTCGAGCAGGCCGTCAAGGATGGCGTCAAGGTCATCACGACGAATGCCCGCATCAAGGACATCCCCGGCTCGTCGTCGGTCGACGCCGATCCGTATGAGCAGGCTGCCGTGAACGCCCGTCTGGCGCTCGAGCAGATCCCGCAGGGCGCCAATGTCGTCGTGCTGAACGGCCCGTCGGGCAACATGCACGCCGACATGCGCCGCGACGCCTGGCAGAAGGAGTTCTTCGACAAGCGTTCGGACGTGAAGATCGTCGGCGAGCAGATCGCGCACTGGAACAAGGAAGAAGCCATGCGCTTCATGGAGGACTGGGTCCAGGCCAACGACAAGATCGATGCCGTCGTTTCCATGAACGACAACATGGCCGCCGGTGCTCTGGAAGTCGTCAAGGACGATCCGAAGTTCGACAAGATGCTCGCCTACGGCGTCGACGGCACTGCCGAGGCCATGCTGCTGATCCAGGAAGGCCGCATGACCTCCACGGCGCTGCAGAACGCCTATGACCTCGCTGCCAAGAACATCAGCGTCGCTCACGACCTGCTGACCGGCAAGATCGAACAGATCGACACCGACATCGACTGCCCGCTGGTGACCAAGGACAACGTGGCCGAGTTCATCGAGATCCACAAGAAGTCGGGCGCCATCAAGTAATTGATGGATTGATCGACCGACTGGGGCGGGACCGTCTTCCCGCCCCTTTTTTCATCAGAAGAAAACCTCCACCTATGGTGGAGGATTGGATGGGTTCTACACAGTATAAAAGAGACCTCCGTGCTTG
>JAUVXG010000067.1 GCA_030603685.1 Pleomorphomonas sp. | reverse complement strand
GCTGACACTCACGACCTTGCCAACCATCATCATCGCCACCCGCGCAGCGCTGAAAGCGGTGCCTCCGTCGATCCGTGAGGCCGGCTTGGGCGTCGGCGCTTCGAAGATGCAGACGGTCTTTCACCATGTTCTTCCGCTGGCCATGCCCGGCGTGCTCACCGGAACGATCATCGGCCTGGCGCACGCCCTTGGCGAAACGGCACCGCTGCTGATGATCGGCATGAAGGCTTTCGTCGTCGAGTATCCGACGACGCCTTTCGACCCGGCGACGGCCCTGCCCACCCAGATCTACATGTGGGCGACCGAACCGGAACGCGCCTTTACCGAGCGGACTTCGGCGGCAATCATCGTGCTGCTCGCCTTCCTGCTCGCCATGAACAGCCTCGCCATCATTCTCCGCCGCGCTTTCGAGCGTCGCTGGTAACCCGTCTCCCGGAGTTTTCGCCATGTCCGCAGTCCAGGCCACGACGGCCTTCGACACCGTCCGCACTCCCGATCCGGCGAACCGCCCGATTAAGATTCATACGGCCAGCGTCAAGGTGACCTACGGCCAGAAGGAAGCCCTGCACGGCGTTTCCATCGACATCCCCGAGAAGGCGGTGACCGCCTTCATCGGTCCCTCGGGTTGCGGCAAGTCGACCTTCCTGCGCTGCATCAATCGCATGAACGACACCATCGCCGGCGCGCGTGTCGAAGGAACCATCAAGCTCGACGACCAGGACATCTACGATCCCGATCTCGACGTGGTGGAGCTTCGGGCCCGCGTCGGCATGGTGTTCCAGAAGCCGAACCCCTTCCCGAAATCGATCTTCGACAATGTCGCCTACGGGCCGCGCATCCACGGCCTCGCCCGCTCCAAGGCCGACCTGGAGGAAATCGTCGTCACCTCGCTGCAAAAGGCGTCGCTGTTCAACGAGGTCAAGGACCGGCTCAGCGAGCCCGGCACCGGTCTTTCCGGTGGCCAGCAGCAGCGACTTTGCATCGCTCGCGCCATCGCGGTCTCTCCAGAAGTCATCCTGATGGACGAGCCCTGCTCGGCGCTCGATCCGATCGCCACCGCCAAGGTGGAAGAGCTGATCGACGAACTTCGGGCCAACTTCACCATCGTGATCGTGACGCATTCCATGCAGCAAGCGGCACGTGTGTCGCAGCGGACGGCCTTCTTCCATCTCGGTCACCTGATCGAGGAAGGTCCCACGGACCACGTCTTCACCAATCCGCTCGAGCAGCGGACGCAGGATTACATCACGGGCCGCTTCGGCTAATCGGAAACGGCAGGAGATTTCCATGGAACATACGGTTTCCGCTTACGACGACGACCTCAAGGCGATCGCTCGCATGGTCACCGAAATCGGCGGTCTCGCCGAGCGGGCCGTCGGCGATTCGGTAGCGGCCCTGACCCGCCTCGACCTCGCTCTCGCCCAGCGCGTCGTCGCGGGCGACAAGGAACTCGACCGGCTGCAGCACGAGATCGAGGAAAAGGCGATCCTGGTCATCGCCCGCCGCCAGCCGATGGCCAATGACCTTCGGGAAATCGTCGGCGCCATGCGCATCGCCAACGACATCGAGCGCATTGGCGATCTCGCAAAGAACATTGCCAAGCGCGTCGTCGCCATCAATGGCGTCTTCCCGAACAAGCAGCTCATCACCGGCGTCGAGCACATGTGCGAAATCGCCTTGCAGCAGCTCAAGCGAGTGCTTGATGCCTTCGCCAGCCAGGACGACCAGGCGGCGGGGGCGGTGCGCCAGCGCGACGACGAGATCGACGCACTTTACACTTCGCTGTTCCGCGAACTCCTCACCTATATGATGGAGGACCCGCGCAACCTTACCTTCTGCATCCATCTGCTGTTCTGCGCCAAGAACATCGAGCGGATCGGCGATCACGCTACGAACATTGCCGAGTCCGTGCATTATGTCGTGACGGGTCGGTCCTACGAAGAAGAGCGGCCGAAGGCCGACGCTTCGATCGCCAGCACCATCAGCGGTTCCTAACAAGCCCAGGAGTTGAAGACGACCATGGCCAAGGTGATGATCGTCGAGGACGAGGAGGCAGTATCGCTGATGCTGCGCTACAACCTCGAAGCCGAGGGCTTCGAGGTGGAGCAGGCTTTCCGTGGCGACGAGGCCGATATTCGCCTCAAGGAGATCACCCCCGATCTGCTGCTGCTCGATTGGATGCTGCCGGGTCTCTCGGGCATCGAACTGTGTCGTCGCCTCAGGGCGCGACCGGAAACCGAACGGCTGCCGGTGATCATGCTGACGGCGCGTGGTGAGGAATCGGAACGGGTGCGTGGACTTGCAACCGGCGCCGACGACTATGTCGTAAAGCCTTTCTCGGTTCCCGAGTTGATTGCCCGCGTCAAGGCGATGCTTCGGCGCGCCAAGCCGGAAGCGGTCTCCAGCCTGCTTACTGCCGGCGACATCGAACTTGATCGCGAAACGCGGCGTGTCCGTCGATCGGCACGCGAGATTCACCTCGGGCCGACCGAGTTCCGGCTGCTGGAGTTCCTGATGCAGTCGCCCGGCCGGGTGTTCTCGCGCGAACAGTTGCTCAACGGCGTGTGGGGCCACGACGTCTATGTCGACGAGCGCACCGTGGACGTCCACGTCGGCCGCCTTCGCAAGTCGATCAATCGTGGCCGCGCCCGCGACCCGATCCGTACGGTGCGTGGTTCCGGCTATTCGTTCGACGAGAAGTTCGCCGCCAGCTAAGCCGCTGTCGTCGTTTCAGGGCGAACGATCGCACCTGCTTTTCTCGCTTACGCTTCGCGGCACGATGGTCTAGGTTCCCTTCCGTCATCCGAGAGGGAGCCGAAATGCTGGCGGGCAAGCGCATTCTGATCGTCATTGGCGGTGGCATCGCCGCTTACAAGGTGCTTGAGGTGATCCGGCGCCTCAAGGAGCGTGGCGCCCAGGTCCGCGTGATCCTGACCCGTTCGGGCAAAGAGTTCGTGACACCGATGACGGTCGGAGCGCTCTCGGGCGAGAAGGTGTTCAGCGACCTGTTCGACCCGACCGAAGAGCAGGACATCGGCCACATCGTGCTGTCGCGGGACACGGACCTGATCCTGGTGGCGCCCGCGACGGCCAACCTCATCGCGCGCATGGCCACCGGCATGGCCGACGAGCTTGCAACGGCGAGCCTGCTCGCCGCCGCCGCGCCGATCATCGTCTGCCCGGCCATGAACCAGCGCATGTGGGCGCACCCGGCAACCCAACGCAACGCCGCGCAATTGGCCGCCGACGGTGTCCACTTCATCGGCCCGGCCGAAGGGCGAATGGCCGAGCGCAACGAAGCCGGTGTCGGTCGACTGTCCGAACCGATGGAGATCGTTGCCGGTGTCGAGGCTTTCTTCGCCCGGGCAAAACTGCCCAAACCGCTGGTCGGTCGGCACGTGCTCGTCACGTCCGGCCCGACCATCGAGCCGATCGACCCGGTGCGTTTCATCACCAACCGCTCCTCGGGAAAACAGGGACATGCCGTTGCCGCCGCCGCCGCGCGCGCCGGTGCCCGCGTGACCCTGATCTCCGGTCCGGTCTCGATCCCCGATCCCAATGGGGTCGATGTCGTTCGCGTGGAAACCGCGCAACAGATGTTCGAGGCCGTGTTTTCCGCCCTGCCGGCGGACGCTGCGATCATGGCCGCGGCCGTATCCGATTGGCGACCGACGAGCGTGGCGCACGAGAAGATCAAGAAGGCGGCCGGCGGCCCGCCGCCGCTCCTGTTCGTCGAGAATCCGGACATCCTGGCAACGCTTGGCCATAACGATCAACGGCCGCAGATCGTGGTTGGATTCGCTGCCGAAACGACCTCCATCGAAGCCAATGCCGCCCGAAAGCTTGCGGCCAAGGGCGCCGACTATATCGTCGCCAACGACGTATCGCCGACTGGCGGAGTGTTTGGCAGCGATCTCAACAGCGTCCGCATCCTGTCGGAGGCCGGTATCGACGTCTGGCCGACACTGTCCAAGGAAGAGGTGGCCGAGCGGCTGATTGCGCTGGTCGCCGAGCGGCTACTCTGATTTTCGATTCGCTCCCGCAACAAGCCAGCTTTCCTGAGGTTCTTCATGATCGAGGTTGCCCTTCTACGTCTGCCGCATGCCAAGGACCTGCCGCTCCCCGCTTATCAGAGCGAGGATGCAGCCGGTCTCGATCTCCTGGCGGCCGTCGAAGAGCCCATGACCCTGCAACCACTCGGGCGCGCGTTGGTGCCGACGGGTCTCGCCATAGCACTGCCATCCGGTTATGAGGCGCAGGTTCGGCCGCGATCGGGGCTTGCAGCCAAACATGGCGTGACCGTGCTCAACTCACCCGGCACGATCGATGCCGACTATCGCGGTGAGGTAAAGGTCATCCTGGTCAATCTCTCCGACACGCCCTTCACCATCAATAGAGGGGAGCGCATCGCCCAGATGGTGGTCGCGTCGGTCAGCCGCGCGCGCCTCATCGAGACAGAAGCGCTTGACGCTACCGTTCGGGGATCCGGTGGTTTCGGATCGACGGGTCGTTCCTGACCCAAGGGCAGTCCTTTCTCACATGTTGCACTCCTGAGGAATCATTTTCCAACCCCATCGCTCGTTGCGACCTCGGTTGACTGGTGGCGTTCTGCTGCCCTCGGTAGAATGGGCCCAACTTCAGTAGGCCCGCACAACGAGGATTTTCCCATGAGCGATCTTTCCCGCCGCGGTCGCGGCAAGATCTACGCCTCCATTACCGACACCATCGGCGACACGCCGCTTGTCCGTTTCGACAAGCTGGCCAAGGAGAATGGCGTCAAGGCGACCATTCTCGGCAAGCTCGAGTTCTTCAATCCCATCGCCTCGGTCAAGGATCGCATCGGTGTTGCGATGATCGAGGCGCTGGAAACGCAGGGAAAGATCAAGCCCGGCGAGTCCACCCTGATCGAGCCGACCTCGGGCAATACGGGTATTGCGCTGGCCTTCGTCGCGGCGGCCAAGGGCTACCGGTTGATACTGGTCATGCCGGAATCGATGTCCCTCGAACGCCGCAAGATGCTGAAGCTTCTCGGTGCCGAGCTTGAACTGACCGAAGCCGCCAAGGGCATGAAAGGCGCCATTGCCAGGGCCAACGAGTTGGCATCCACCATACCCGGCGCCATTATCCCGCAGCAGTTTGAAAACCCGGCCAATCCGGAGGTCCATCGCGTCAGCACTGCCGAAGAAATCTGGAACGATACCGAAGGCAAGGTCGACATCTTCGTTGCCGGCATCGGCACCGGCGGCACGATTACCGGCGTCGGCCACGTGCTGAAGGAACGCAAGCCCGAGGTGAAGGTGGTTGCCGTCGAGCCGAACGAGAGCCCCGTGCTGTCGGGTGGCAATCCCGGACCGCACAAGATCCAGGGTATCGGCGCCGGTTTCGTCCCGTCGGTGCTCGACACCAAGGTTTATGACGAGATCCTGCCGGTCCCCTCGGAAGAGGCGCTCTCCACCGCTCGGCAGGCTGCGAAGCTCGAAGGCGTGCCGGTTGGTATTTCTTCGGGCGCAGCGCTGGCCGCAGCGATCAAGCTCGGCCAGAGGCCTGAAAACGCCGGCAAGACCATCGTGGTGATCGTGCCGTCCTTTGCCGAGCGCTACCTGTCGACCGCCTTGTTCGAGGGACTTGCCTGATCCGCATCCCCTTGAGCAAGTGGGGACGGAGCTTTTTCGGCGGTCGGTGCCTTCAGGGTGCCGGCCGCCTTCTTCTTGGCAAGATCGACGAAGAAGGCGAGAATGATGTCGCCAACCCCAGCGTCCGAGACCAGTGCTGCCGCGTCGACCGGGTTGAAGAATCGCACCTCACGCTGATCCTTCTCCTGCCAATGGTCGAGTTGGCGTTCGACGGCCAGGGGAAAGACGTCGACCAGAACCTTTTCCTGGCGCTTGGGAAACTGCTTCACATATGTGAAGCGACCAATGGACTTCGGCGTCGCACTGCCGATCAGACCAGCCTCTTCCATGGCTTCGGTTTCCGCGCTTTCGTGCGGCTTCAAGCCTTTGATCGGCCAGCCCTTGGGCAAGATCCAACGGCCGCTGTCACGCGTGGTGATCATCACCACCTCGTAGCCCTCGGCCGTCAGACGATAGGGCAGGGCGGCGACCTGCCGGAACTTCTCGGGCGTCGCCTTAGCCACAACCGACCCTTTCGGAGACTTAATCACCAAGCGCCTCCCGACCATTCAAGCGGATGGAACGAGCGCTGGCGCGCTCTATGACATAATTCGCCGGCTAAGGACAGTCTAACCGGGTGGCCCCGGTAAAGTGCGGACCTGGCTGCGTTCGTCAGGCCGTTTCCGCTTGCTCGCCATTGTCGAAATAGGTGTTCCAGAGCGCCTTTTCTCCAATAGCCGCGATGAAGGCGACGTGCGCCTCCGCTTCAGCAGCCGAGAGACGCGGAGACAAGGGGGAAGGGCGCGGGCGCAAGGCAACACGGCCTCCGACCTCGCCGCTTGAGGCCGACTGCACGGATACCGTCAGATCAAGGCCGGCCTGCCGGCCGCCTGTCAACTCAAGATAGACTTCGGCCAAGAGCTCCGCGTCGAGCAGAGCGCCATGCTTGATGCGCTTGGAGCGATCGATGCCGTAGCGGTTGCACAGTGCATCAAGGCTGGCCGGCGCCCCCGGATGCTTGCGACGCGCCATCATCAGCGTGTCGACGACCCGCTCGGGACCAAACGTCGAACGCCCGGACGCCTTCAGTTCGAAGTTGATGAACCCCATGTCGAAGCTGGCGTTGTGAGCAACCAACTGGGCCTCGCCGACAAAGTCAACAAAAGCGTCGGCGACTTCCTCAAAGCGCGGCTTGTCGGCCAGAAACTCGTCAGACAACCCGTGGACGTCGAAGGCTTCCTGGGGGACCGACCGACCCGGATTGATGTAGACATGGAAGTTGCGACCGGTCGGGAATCGGTTGACCACCTCGACGCAGCCGATTTCGACAAGACGGTCGCCGGTCTTGGGATCGAGGCCAGTGGTTTCGGTATCGAAGACGATTTCACGCATGGCCGAATCCTGCCTGCCGGCGACAAGGATTTCAAGGAAATCCGGCCCGCTTGTCCCCCGCCAATTCCCTAGAGAAGCAGTTGACGGAGAATCGCCTCGACCGAGGCCTTGGCGGCATCGATACCGTTTCCGGAGGGAACGATGAAATCGGCTCGGGCTCTTTTCTCGGCATCCGGGGTTTGCCGCGCGAGAATCGCCTCGAATCTCTCCGGCGTCATGCCGGGGCGGGCGAGCACGCGGGTTCGCTGCACCTCTGCTGGGGCCGATACCACGACTATCTTGTCGACATCGCCTTGGCGCCGGGTTTCAAAGAGCAGGGGAATGTCGAGCACCACCGCCGGCGCACCGGCACGGCGATGGTGCTCGACAAAGTCATTTTCGGACTGCCGTACCGCTGGATGAACGATGGCTTCCAGCCTCTGGAAGGCATCGGCGTCTCCGGAAAGACGCTCGGCCAGGCGGGCCCGGTCAACCCGGCCTCCCACAGTCGTTCCCGGAAAGGCTGCCTCGATATCGGCGGCGAGCGGGCCTTCGTAGAGGGCATGCACCGTCGCGTCGGCATCGAAGACCGGCAGACCCGCTTGCCGGAACAGATCGGCGGTGGTGGTCTTGCCCATGCCGATCGAGCCGGTGAGGCCAATGACGATCAAAGGTCGGCCTCGATCAAGGCTCGGAGTTCCGTCGTTACCGACGGCTGTTGACCGAACCAGCGCCTAAAGCCGGGAACCGCCTGGTGGAGCAGCATGCCGAGACCGTCGACGGTACGGAGGCCCCTCTCCGCGGCAGCAACGAGGAAGGGTGTCATCAGGGGCACGTAGACGATGTCCGTCACCACGGCATTGGCCGGGACGACGTTCATGTCGAGATCGATGACGCCGTCGCCTTTCATGCCAAGCGAGGTGGTATTGACGATGAATCCGGCCGTTGACGCGTATCGATTCGCTTCCGAAAGGACGTCGGCATGTGCCCGCCCTGGATAGCGGGCCGCAAGGACCTCGGCCCTCGACAGCGTACGGTTGACGATGCGTAGGCTGAAGCCGCGTTCGACAAGGGCGTCCACAACGGCAGCGGCGGCACCGCCGGCGCCAAGTACGAGCGCTTCGCCGGGCGTCCTGTCCCAACCCGGCGCGCGCTCATCGAGATTGGCGACAAATCCGGTTCCATCGGTGTTGTCGGCACAGAGAACGCCATCTTCGACCCACAGTGTGTTGGCCGCTCCAACCCGCTCGACAACGGGCTCGCGGTGATAAGCGGCGCCGGCGGCGATTTCCTTGTAGGGAATGGTGACGTTGCCGCCAACCAGGTCGCTATCGGCGAAGTGGGCGAAGAAATCATCGGCCCGCTCCGGCTCGACGGCGACGCGGCCATAGTCGCCTTCGATGCCGAACCGCTTCAGCCAATGACCGTGGATCAATGGTGAACGCGACTGACTCACCGGCCAGCCGATCACGGCAGCGCGGATCATTGTTCGATCATCCTTTCCTCACGCAGAAACTCGAGCAACGGCAAGAGAGGCAAACCGAGAATGGTGAAGTGGTTTCCTTCGATGGCCTCGAACAGGTGAACGCCATACCCCTCGAGCTGGTAGGCGCCCACCGAACCCAGCGCCGTTTCGCCGACAACCGCGAGATAATGGCTGATGAAACGAGTGGTCAGAGGTCGCATGGTCAGCTTTGCGTTGTCGATGGCGCGATGGAGAACCTCACCATTGCGGGCGAGCGACAAGGCGGAGTGAAGCTCATGGGTGCGACCGGAGAGACGGACGAGCTGCCGGTTGGCTTCCTCCCGGTCTCTGGGCTTGTGAAACCGCTCTTCGCCCAGCGACAGAGTCTGATCGGCACCGATGACGAGATCACCGGGCCTGCGCAGGGACACCTCGACGGCTTTGACGTCGGCAAGTGCTTGCGCCACGTCGGCGGCGGAAAGGCCGACAAGATCCTCTTCGATGAGGCGTTCGTCGATATCGGCTGGAATCCTTTTGAAGATCAGGCCGGCGCCGGTCATGAGGGCAGAGCGAGCAGCGCTCGCGGATGCAAGTACGAGGCTCATCTTTCAACCGGCATCCGAAAAGGGTTCCAGCGCCTTGCCATACCGATGCTGATCCCAAAGGGCGAGGATGGCCGCGGCGGTTTCCTCGATCGATCGACGCGTAACATCGATCATCGGCCAGCCATGCTCGGTGCACAAACGCTTGGAGTAGAGGATTTCCTGAGCGATCGACGCCTTGTCGACATAGGTCGAATTCTGGTTCTGATCGGCGAGCGCCAGCAGGCGGTTCTGCCGAACATGCATGATGCGTTCGGCGGTGGCTATGAGGCAGACCACCAACGGCCGCCGCGCCGAGACGACCTTTTCGGCGATGGGTATTCCCGGCACCAGAGGTACATTGGCGGTGCGTATGCCACGGTTGGCGAGATAGATCGATGTCGGCGTCTTCGACGTGCGGCTGATGCCGATCAGGATCACATCGGTTTCCTCGATGTCATCGGGCAGGGCGCCATCATCGTGGGCCAGGGTGAAGTTCAGCGCATCGATGCGCTTGAAGTAATCGGCGTCCATGGCGTGCTGGGCGCCGGCCTTGCCGATCGCCTGCACATTGAAGAAGGATCGAAACACATCGAACACCGGGCGCAACACATCGATGCAGGGAATGGATGCTGCCTGGCACGCTTCCTCCAGGCGCACGGCGAGATCCTGCTGCACCAACGTGTAGAGCACGATACCCGGCGCCGCCTCGATGTCGGCGATGACGCGTTCTATGTGCCGTACCGAACGGACCAGGGGATAGATGTGTTCGATCGCCACCATCGACTCGTATTGAGCGGTGGCCGCCCGCCCGACGGCAAGCAGGGTCTCGCCGGTGGAATCGGAGACGAGATGGATATGGAAATAGGTCTGGCCCCGCTTCATGGCCGGCGTACTCCGATAGACGGCGGAGCAGCATCTCAGATGAGGCCATGCTTGGCGAGCTCTTTTTTGCCGTCTGCGATCAATGGCTTGGACGCATTCTGTCGGTCGCTGTCCACAGATCGGCCATCGCCTCGTGGATGAGCGTGAACAAGACGGGCCGGAAAAGGCAGCCTCGTCGACCCCTGTGGGTAAGACGCCAAACCGTCAACAGGCACGCGAAGAACACCTCTCTTCCGCCGGCCCTGTGGGTGCTGTGCAAAAGCGAGCCTGATGCTTAACGGTTCATTAACTTTTGGACTGTCATCCCCATTAACCATTCGTTAGGACTTGCGGCATTCCGCCATCCGTTAAAGTTTTCCACGAAAGCCACAGGCAAGCCTCTCCTGCGTTCGCGACGGGCCTCGGGGAGGACCGCTCGAATGGTTCGGATTGTGGAGAGGCGACAATCCCTGCTATCCCTCGACAATAAGAAAAAGAAAATCTCTTCAAATAGGATTCTTGACTTGGAAACGGCCGACCGTGCGACGAAAGGCAAGGCGACGGATGAACGTCGTCTCCTCAAGGTTCTCGATGGCGAGCGGCTGTGGCCGCCACCGGTCTGGATGATGCGGCAAGCCGGCCGCTATCTCCCCGAGTATCGGGCGACACGTGCCAAGGCGGGTTCGTTTCTCGATCTCTGCTATGCACCCGAACTTGCCGCCGAGGTGACGCTTCAGCCCATCCGCCGCTTTGGCTTCGACGCTGCCATCCTGTTTTCCGACATCCTCGTGATACCGCATGCGCTCGGCCAGAAGGTCTGGTTCGTGGAGGGGGAAGGACCGAGGCTTGAGCCGGTCGATCTGTCTCGCCTCGTCCTTGACCCTGGTCGCGTGCTTTCAAAGCTCGCGCCGGTCATCGAGACGGTGTCTCGCGTTCGCGCCGAGCTTCCCGCTGAGACGGCGCTGCTCGGCTTTTGCGGAGCTCCCTGGACGATCATCACCTACATGATTGCCGGACGCGGCACACCCGACCAGATGCCGGCGCGACGGGCGGTTCTTTTGGATCCTGAGGGCATGGGACGTCTGATCGACATTCTGGTTGATGCCTCTGTCGATTATCTGACCGCGCAGCTACGCGCCGGCGCCGATGCGGTGCAGATTTTCGATACGTGGGCGGGAGTGCTCGACGATATCGGTTTTCAGCGACTGGTGATCGAACCGACGAAGCGGATCGTCGCCGGTGTGCGTGCAAATGTGCCCGGAGCTCGAGTGATCGGTTTTCCGAAAGGGGCGGGCGGTCACCTTCCCGTCTATGTGCGGGAGACGGGTGTCGACGCGGTCGGTATCGACTGGCAGGCCTCGCTCGACTTCGTGCGGGATGCCGTGCAGCCGCTCGCAGCCGTACAGGGCAATCTCGATCCGTTGCATCTTGTCACAGGAGGGGACGCGCTCGATACCGCTGTCGACAGGGTTCTTGATTGTTTGGGCGAGGGAAGGCTGATCTTCAATCTGGGCCATGGCATCACGCCGGATGGCTCGATCGACAATGTTTCACGCATGTTGGCACGGGTGCGCGCCGCGGGGAGAAGGTGATGGGTCTGGCCTACGACTGGATCAAGATCGGGCACCTGTTTTCGGTGATCGCGTGGATGGCCGGAGTTTTCTATCTGCCCCGGCTCTTCGTCTACCACGCCGATGCGGCGACAGGGTCCGTGCAGTCGGAAACGTTCAAGGTGATGGAGCGTCGGCTTCTCAAGGGCATCATGCGGCCGGCGATGTATGGCACGTGGGGCTTTGGCCTTTGGCTCGGTCTGAAGGGAGGATGGTTCTCAGGCGTAAGCTGGCTCTGGCTGAAAGGCCTTCTGGTGCTTGCTCTGACTGTCTACCATTATCAGCTCGATGCCTGGCGCAAGGCGTTCGAGCTCGATGCCAATCGGCACAACTCTCGCTTTTTCCGAATGATGAACGAACTGCCGACCGTTCTTCTTCTGGGCGTTCTGGTACTGGTGGTGCTGAAACCGTTCTGAGGCAGAGATGGGCGTAGACGGTCCGCCGTCTTGCCGTGCCGGGCGGAACAGGGTATAGCGAATTTGTCCCTCACTTCGCGGGCAGGCGTCTTCCGGACGAGGAGGTTCGGAAAGGTTCTCCCGCGGCGGTTCCTCACCGTCGCTGCCAGTTCGCGTCTTTCGGAAAAGATTGTCGATGCGTATCCCCTGCAGGGGAGTTTTTTGTTTTCGACTTCGATTCCTTTTTCCAGCCAAGAGATGCCGTATCCATGTCGGAGATGAAGCTCCAGGATCTCAAGAAAAAGACCCCCACCGAACTTCTGGCCGTTGCGGAAGAAGTCGAGGTGGAGAATGCCTCGACCATGCGCAAACAGGAACTGCTGTTTGCCATTCTGAAGCAGCTCGCCGAGCAAGAGGTGGATATCATCGGCGAGGGTGTCGTTGAGGTGCTGCAGGACGGATTTGGCTTCCTGCGTTCGCCCGATGCCAACTACCTGCCGGGTCCCGACGATATCTATATCTCGCCGGCGCAGATCCGGCGCTTCTCACTGAGGACTGGTGACACCGTCGAGGGTCAGATCAGGAGCCCCAAGGAGGGCGAGCGCTACTTCGCGCTGCTCAAGGTCAATACCGTCAACTTCGAGGACCCCGAGAAGGCGCGCCACAAGGTGCACTTCGACAACCTGACGCCGCTCTATCCCGACGAGCGGTTTCGCATGGAAGTCGAGGGTGTAGCGTCGAAGGACTTTTCCGCTCGCGTGATCGATATCGTGGCGCCGCTTGGCAAGGGCCAGCGCGCACTGATCGTGGCGCCGCCGCGCACCGGCAAGACGGTGCTCCTGCAGAACATTGCCCATTCGATCACCACCAATCACCCGGAGTGCTATCTGATCGTTCTGCTAATCGACGAACGGCCTGAAGAAGTGACCGACATGCAGCGCTCGGTGCGCGGCGAGGTGGTTTCGTCCACTTTCGACGAACCGGCGACGCGCCACGTCCAGGTTGCGGAAATGGTCATCGAAAAGGCGAAGCGTCTGGTCGAGCATGGCCGCGATGTCGTCATTCTCCTCGACTCGATCACCCGTCTCGGCCGTGCCTACAACCCGGTGGTGCCGTCTTCCGGCAAGGTGTTGACGGGTGGTGTGGACGCCAACGCACTGCAGCGGCCCAAGCGTTTCTTCGGTGCCGCACGCAATATCGAGCAGGGCGGTTCACTGACCATCATCGCCACGGCGCTGATCGATACCGGCAGCCGCATGGACGAAGTGATCTTCGAAGAGTTCAAGGGCACCGGTAACTCGGAAATCATCCTCGACAGGAAGATCTCCGACAAGCGCGTGTTCCCGGCGATCGACATTCAGCGTTCCGGCACCCGCAAGGAAGACCTGCTGGTGGCGCCGGACAAGCTCAAGAAGACCTTCGTCCTCCGCCGCATTCTCAATCCGATGGGAACCACCGACGCGACCGAGTTCCTGCTCGACAAGCTGCGGCAGACCCGAACCAATGGCGATTTCTTCGATTCCATGAACACCTGACCCGATCGGGTGTTTCACGTGAATCAGTGAAACACCTTCGATTCGGTTCCGTTGCAAATTGCCAGGACATGGATGAGGGCCCCGTTGGGGCCCTTGCCTTTTTGAGCGGATCGCCAATCCGCTAAAGTCTCGAAATTCAGCGCTACAAAGATATCAAAGGAGACATCGAATCGTGACCGACACGATCTTCGCCTTGTCATCGGGCGCGCCGCCAAGTGGCGTTGCGGTGGTCCGCGTCTCAGGATCCGGGGTTCGATTCGTTCTCGAAACAACGATTGGGTATGTGCCGCCGCCTCGCCGTGCGGTGTTGCGGAGCATTAGCGGCGGTGATCAGCTGATCGACCGCGGTTTGGTTCTCTTCTTTCCAGGGCCCGGCAGCTTTACCGGCGAGGACGTCACCGAGTTCCATCTTCATGGCGGTCGAGCGGTGCTGTCGGCATTTCTCGCCTATCTTGGTGGGTTGCCTGGGCTCAGATTGGCCGAGGCCGGTGAGTTTACCCGTCGCGCTTTCGACAACGAGCGTCTGGACCTGACAGAGGCGGAGGGACTTGCCGACCTGATCGCTGCTGAGACGGATGCACAACGGCGGCAGGCCTTACGGTTGGCGGGTGGTGCGTTCCGACAAAAGGCGGAGGAATGGCGCCGCCACATTATAGACCTTCGTGCCCATGCCGAAGCCGACCTTGACTTCTCCGACGAAGAGGATGTGCCAGCTGACGTCTCCAGTGGCGTTCTTCCGGCCATTGATAATCTGCGAGCGGAGATCGGACGCGAGCTGGCGGCTGCGGAGCGGGGCGAGCGTATTCGCGACGGTTTGGAGGTGGTGGTGCTCGGGCCACCCAATGCGGGCAAGTCCAGCCTGGTCAACGCCCTGGCCGAACGCGATATCGCCATTGTCACGGATATTCCCGGGACCACGCGGGATCTTCTCGAAGTCCGCCTTGATCTCGACGGCTACGCCGTGACGCTGGTCGATACCGCCGGTCTCCGCGACGGAGGCGACGCCATCGAGGCGGAGGGCATGCGCCGCGGCAGGGCGAGGGCCGCGGATGCCGACATGGTTCTCTGGCTTGATGAGAGCGGTGCTCTCCCGCCGGATGAGGTGTTGGCGCTTGAAGCTACGGTATTGAGGGTTCGGACAAAGGCCGACCTTTCGCCCGGAGCTGGGGGTGGTGGTATCTCCGTCTCGATCCACGATCGGGCTTCGATCGATGGGCTGCTTCGGAGATTGTCCGAGGAAGCGGCTGGGCGGCTTGGCGGAGAGGCACCGTTGGTTAGCCGAGTTCGACAGAGACAGTGCCTAGAGCGGGCGTTTCGGGCTCTGAGCGATGCGGGAGTGCGAAACCTCCCGACGGAGGTGGTCGCCGATCACCTTCGTCGTGCCGGCGATGCTCTAGGACGACTGACGGGCCGGATCGATGTGGAAGAGGTGCTGGGCGCCATCTTCTCGACCTTTTGCATCGGCAAGTAACCGATTCTTATCCGAAACGATTCTTTGTGTGCGCCCATCAGCTCGATAGGAATGTCGCTCGACCGGTCGAAGTTTGCCATTAATTAACGGTGTTTCACGTGAAACACTCCACAGCCTGTGGAAAAGTCCTCGGATTCGCCTCCGAACCGAACTATGGAATCGGGCCTTCTCGGCGCGAACCCAGGTGAGAGTGACCGGAAAACGGCGCTTTCGGCTTTGACCTGTCGACCCCAGTTGCCCTATGTAGACCCAATCGAGCCCTGTCGTCGGACGCCATGCGTCGAGAAAGGCTTAAGAATCGGTCGGGCGCCAATGGTTGCGCCAATTTGGCCGCAGCAACATTTGCAGATATCGGAGCGGCAGTGAGCGATCTGGAACGCTTTGACGTAATTGTTATCGGCGGTGGCCATGCGGGTGCCGAAGCCGCGCACGCCGCGGCGCGTAGCGGTGCGCGTACCGCCTTGATTACCCATCAGTTCTCGACGATTGGCGCGATGTCCTGCAATCCCGCGATCGGCGGGCTGGGCAAGGGACATCTCGTCCGGGAGGTCGATGCGCTCGACGGGTTGATGGGGAGAGTTACCGATGCCGCCGGCATCCAGTTCCGCCTTCTCAATCGCCGCAAAGGGCCGGCGGTGCGGGGGCCGCGTGCTCAGGCGGACCGAAAGCTCTACAAGGCGGCAATGCAGGACGAGATTGCGTCGACAGCCAATCTGTTGGTGATCGAGGGAGAAGCCGACGATATCGAGGTTATTGATGGGGGCGTTTCGGCTGTTGTCATGGCGGATGGGCGTCGCCTGATTTGCGCCGCGGTGGTTTTGACGACCGGAACCTTCCTGTCGGGGCTCATTCATCTCGGTCCCAAAACGACGCCGGCAGGGCGCATCGGCGAACGTCCGGCTATGGGGCTGTCGCGAACGCTCAACCGGCTTTAGCTGCGGCTCCGTCGCCTCAATAATTGAACGCCGCAGCGCCTAGACCGCCACTCGATAGAATACGATTCACTTGAGATACAGCCGGGCGATGAGAACCCAGAGCCTTTCTCCACCCTGACCGCGACGATTGTCCAGCCGCAGGTTGCCTGTCACATCACCCGGACGAGCGAAGCGACGCACCGGGTGATCCGGGACAATGTCCACCGTTCGCCCATGTATTCCGGTCAGATCGGCAGTCGCGGACCCCGCTATTGTCCGTCGATCGAAGACAAGATCGTCCGTTTCGGGGATCGGGACGGGCATCAGATCTTCCTGGAGCCGGAAGGGCTCGACAGCGATCTCGTCTATCCCAATGGTATCTCGACGTCCCTGCCGGAAGATGTGCAGGAGGCGATCATTGCGTCGATCCCCGGGCTGGAGCGGGCCCGCATCGTCCAATACGGCTATGCCATCGAATACGACCACATCGACCCTCGCGAGCTGCAACCGACCTTGGAGGCCAAGAAGCTGGCCGGACTGTTCCTCGCCGGCCAGATCAACGGCACCACCGGCTATGAAGAGGCGGCGGCCCAGGGCCTGGTCGCCGGTATCAACGCGGCACGGCGTGCGGGTGGGGCGGACGGCGTCGTGTTCGATCGCGCCGAAGCCTATCTCGGCGTGATGATCGATGATCTCGTCACCAAGGGAGTGAGCGAGCCCTATCGCATGTTCACATCCCGCGCCGAATATCGCCTATCGCTGAGGGCCGATAACGCCGACCAGCGGCTGACGGCCCGTGGACTTGCCCTCGGTGTGGTTGGATCGACCCGCGCTCATGCCTTCTCCACCAAAATGAGCGCATTGGAAGCGGCGCGGCAAACGGCACTGTCGCTCTCGCTGAGCCCGCGCGAGGGCGACGAGCATGGCCTTGCCCTCAACAAGGATGGCGTCCGACGGACCGCTTACGAGCTTTTGTCCTATCCGGACATGTCGCTGTCCCGTCTTGCTGGCATCTGGCCGGAGCTCGGTTGTTTCGATAGCGTGACGAGCGCTGCACTGGAGACGGAGGCGCTCTATGCCGTCTACCTCAACCGGCAGGAGGCCGATATCGCAGCGTTCCGGCGCGACGAGGCCCGAGCGTTGCCGGATGATCTCGATTACCAGTCGGTGATGGGGCTTTCCAACGAGGTCCGGCAGAAGTTGGAATCGGTGCGCCCGACCACTCTTGGTCAGGCCGGGCGTATCGATGGTGTGACACCGGCCAGCCTGACGCTGCTTCTCGCCCACTTGCGCAAGCTTTCTGCGCGTCAGAAAGGGGAGGCGGCCTGATGGCGGGGAAAACGAGCCTAGTCGAAACGAACGACGACCTGGACGCCGTGCGGGCCATCCTGCCGCTGGATGCCGCCATGGAACAGCGGCTCGTGGCTTATGTCGGTCTCGTTCGGAAGTGGCAACCCGTCAAGAACCTCGTCGCGCCATCCACTCTTCCCGACATCTGGCGGCGGCATGTCGCCGACGGGGCGCAGGCTTTCGCTGCTCTGCCGGGCGCCCGGCGGTGGCTCGATATCGGCTCTGGTGCCGGTTTCCCGGGACTCGTGACGGCGATCTTGCTGGCGGACGTGGAAGGCGGCTCTGTGACGCTTGTCGAGTCCAACGGACGGAAAGCGGCTTTTCTCCAGGCGGTCGCCCGCGAACTGAAGCTGCCGGCAAAGATCGTTTCGGACCGCATCGAGTCGCTTACGGAACGACTTTCGCCCTTCGAGAATCGATTCGATGCCGTTTCGGCTCGGGCTCTCGCCTCGCTTGATCGCCTTCTAGAGTATGCCGAACCTTGGCTGAGCGCCGGAGCTACGGGCGTTTTCCACAAGGGGCAGGATTTTGCCGCGGAACACAGGCAAGCGGCTCTCTCGTGGAGCTACGATCTGGTAGAACGGAAGAGCCGGATCGAAGCCGACAGTCGCATCATTCTCGTCGATCATGTCCGCCGGCTGCCGACTGCCGGTGTTCCAGAACAGGATGCCCGCCGATGAACCGCCTTCCGCACAGTCCCCGTGTGTTGTCGCTGGCCAACCAGAAGGGCGGGGTCGGCAAGACGACGACGGCCATCAACCTCGGCACGGCTCTTGCGGCCATCGGCGAGGAAGTGCTGATCATCGATCTCGATCCGCAAGGCAACGCCTCGACCGGCCTTGGCATCGATCGCAAGTCGCGCAAGGTGTCGACTTACGACGTTCTGATCGGCGAAGCGGAACTGCGGGAATGCCTGGTGCCGACGGCCGTGCCGCGGCTCACCGTGGCGCCGTCGACCTTGGACAACCTTGGTGTGGAGCTGGAGATCGCCGGCTCGGGAGATCGGGCCTACCGTCTCAGAAAGGCCATCGCCCGGCACGTCGAAGCGGTCGAAAACACCGGGGGTCGCGAAAAGAGCTTCACCTACGTTCTAATCGACTGCCCGCCGTCGCTCAATCTTCTGACCATCAACGCCCTGTCGGCCTCGCACTCCATCCTGGTGCCGTTGCAGTGCGAGTTCTTTGCCCTGGAGGGTTTGTCGCAGCTTCTCTCCACCGTCGAACAGGTCAAGCGCAGCCTTAATCCGGAGCTCGGCATCCATGGGATCGTGCTGACCATGTATGATGGTCGCAACAATCTCAGTGCGCAGGTGGTCCAGGACGTTCGAGCCAACATGGGCGATGCCGTCTACGAGACGATCATTCCACGCAACGTCCGCGTTTCCGAAGCCCCCTCCTACGGCAAGCCGGCGCTGCTCTATGATCTCAAGTGCACGGGTAGCCAAGCCTATCTGAAGCTTGCCTCCGAGATCATCCAGCGCGAGAGGCGCTTCCGTGCCGTCGCGGCGTAAAGCTGTCCGGACACCGTAATCAGGACTTAGGGCCTCGGAGATCTCCTGGATGCAGAGGCCGAAGAAAGCGAAGGGAAAATCATGAGCAGCGTCAGCGACGAGAGCGGACGTCGGCGGCTTGGCCGGGGACTGGCGGCGCTGATTGGCGATGCCAGCTCCGAGTTCGAGGTGGTCGAGCGGGTGCGCGGCATTCGCAAGGTGGCGATCGATCTCATCAAGGCGAACCCCAAGAACCCGCGCCGTCTGTTCAAGGAGGAAGACCTTGAAGAGCTGGCGGGTTCCATTCGCCAGCATGGCATGATTCAGCCGGTCGTGGTCCGGCCAGCACCGGCCGGCGGCAGCGGGTACGAACTGATCGCGGGAGAACGGCGGTGGCGGGCCGCGCAGAAGGCTGGCCAGCATGAGATCCCGGTCATCATCCAGGACGTGACCGACCGCGAGGCGATGGAAATCGCCATCATCGAAAACGTTCAGCGGCAGGACCTCAACCCGCTGGAAGAGGCCATGGGGTACGACCAGCTCATCCAGGAGTTCGAGTATACCCAAAACGACCTCGCCTCGGTGATCGGCAAGAGCCGCAGCCATGTTGCCAACACGCTGCGCCTTCTCAAGCTGCCCGAGCCGGTCAAGCAGTATCTCAATGACGGAGCGCTGACCGCAGGCCACGCTCGGGCGCTGATCGCCGCCCCCGATCCGGCGGCACTTGCCAAGCGCATCGTCGAGGAGGGACTGACCGTACGTTCGGCGGAAACGATGGCTCAGGCGACCATTTCCGAGCCGCATGGCCGAGCGAAAGCGGCAAAGCCTGACAAGGATGCCGACACGCGCGCCCTCGAAAAGCGGCTGTCCGATGCGCTCGGGCTGTCCGTTGAAATCCGTCATAAGCCCAACGGCTCGGGAGAGCTTCGGCTCGGCTATGCCAACCTCGACCAGCTCGACGAGATCATTCGCCGGCTGGAAGGCTGAAACGCTTCGTTTCACAGTCGATCGATTCGCAAACGAAACGCCCCGACGATTTCTCGCCGGGGCGCTTTCATTTCGATTCCGTTTTTCGGACTTCGGAAGTTCGATGGCTTGACCTTCAGCGTTGCGAAAGCGCCTTCACCATGCGGTCGATGCCCTCATCAAGGAGCGAACGGGGACAGCCGAAGTTGAGGCGAACATGATGGTCGTCGCTGCCGAAACTCGGACCGGGGTTGAAGGCAACCTTGGCCTTGTCGAGGAAGAAACGGTAGGCATCGCCAAGGTCGAGCGCAGTGCAATCGAGCCAGGCAAGATAGGTCGCTTCCGGTGCATTGATGCGGATTTCCGGAATCTCTCGCTGGAGGCGGGCGATCAGATGGTCGCGGTTCGCCTCGAGATAGGCAAGAAGCGCCTGCTTCCACGGGCGACCGTGGCGAAGGGCTGCTTCGGTAGCGACTAGTCCGAGTACGTTGGCGCCCTCGCTCATGCCGAGATTGGCGGCGATGAACCGCCGGCGCAGCTCTGCGTCCGGTATGATCGCATAGGCGGTCTTCAGGCCGGCGATGTTGTAGGTCTTGCTGGCCGCCATCAAGGTGATGGTGCGGCTCGCGACTTCCGGCGACAGCGAGGCAATCGGCAGATGCTTTGCGCCGCCGTAGACGATGTCGCAATGAATCTCATCCGAAATGATCACGGTTCCGGAGGCAAGGCAGGCCTTGGCGATGGCTTCGAGTTCAGATCGCGTTCTTGTTCGGCCGGTCGGGTTGTGCGGATTGCAGAGCAGGAAAGCCGCGGTGTCGGCGAGTGCTCCGGTCAGGCGGTCAAGATCGACGCCCGATCCTTGCTCGACCGAGAGCAAGGGGACATCGATGCGCGTGAGATCCCAGTTGCCGGCTGCGGCGAGGATTGGCGGATAGACAGGCGTTTCCACCACAAGTCGGTTGCCTGGCTGGGTGAAGGCCTTGAGCGCCTGGTTGAAACCGGGCACGACGCCGGGCAGAAACACGACGTCGGCAGGCGAAATGGACCAGCCGTAGAGATCCAGCATGTCGGACGTGATCGCATCGCGGAGCGACGCCGGGCCGGGACCGCCGTAGCCGAACACCGGGTGGTCGAGACGGTCACGCAAGGCGGCTGCGATCGGTTCGGCCACCGGGAAGTCCATGTCGGCCACCCACATCGGCAGAACGCCCTGGGGATAGCGGTCCCACTTGGACGTAGGTACCTGCCGTCGATCGATGACGGTGTCGAAGTCGTGGGCGGCCATGAACAAAAGTCCTTATCGTCGAAACAGTTCAGGGGACACTAGACCCAAAGGCCGGACCTGATCCAGTCTCGGATGTGGGAAGACTGACCGGATGGGAAGCCGTCAGGGTCGCTTTGGTTCGATGAGATCCCAGCGATTGCCGTAGAGATCCTGAAAGACGGCGACGGTACCATAGGCTTCAAAGCGCGGCTCCTCCAGAAAACGGACCCCTCTGGCCGAGAACAACGCGTGATCGCGGGCGAAATCGTCCGTTTCGAGGAAGAGGAAGACGCGGCCGCCGGTTTGATCGCCGACATGCGCCGCCTGCTCGGGTCCGTCGGCCAGGGCCAGCAACAGGGTGGCTCCGGTTCCACCGGGACCGACCCGCACCCACCGCTTGCCGCCACCAAGCGGCGTGTCCTCGATCAGCGAGAAACCGAGCATATCGACGTAGAAAGCAATCGCCTCGTCATAGTCGGCGACAACGAGCGCCAGACTGGCGATCGTCCGGGTCATGCCGGATCCTTGGAAATCTCGGATGGCTCGACGGCGTGACGCGACAGCAACGGCAGTTGGGCGATCGAGAACAGCAAGGTCAGCGGCATGATGCCCCAGACCTTGAAGGCGACCCAGAACTCCGTCGTCTGGGTCCGCCAGATCGCCTCGTTGAGAAGGGCCAGGAGGAAGAAGAACAAGCCCCAGCGGATCGTCAGTTTGCGCCAGCCGGCCTCGTCCAGGTGAAAGGCACCGTCGAAGACATAGCCGAGCAGCGTCTTGCCGAAAAGCAGACCGCCGAGAAGAGCGCCGCCGAACAGGCAGTTGACGATGGTGGGCTTCATCTTGATGAAGGTGTCGTCATGAAGCACCAGCGTCAGCGTGCCGAAGACGGCAACGACGACACCGGTCACCAGCGGCATGATGGCGAGCCGCCGATTGATCAGCCAGGAAGCGATCAGCGCCACCGCCATCGCCGCCATGAAGGCCCCGGTGGCGACAAAGATGCCGAAGCGGCCATTCGCAAAGAAAAAGACGAGAAGCGGCCCCAGCTCAAGGGCGAGCTTGAGCCAAGGATTCTCGGCCTTGCGGTCAGCGGCGGGCAGTTCGGTCATCGTTCACTCCTGGAGGGCCGCGTCATTTGTACTTGGAATAGTTGATCTCGAACCACTCGGGATTGGTGGGGTTGCCCACCTTGGTCTCGTAGATGGCCACCGTCGTATCGAAGCCCTGGTCGTCGGTCACGGTCCACTGCTTCAGCTCGGTGGTGCGCGCGTCGAAATAGAGCG
>JAUVXG010000272.1 GCA_030603685.1 Pleomorphomonas sp. | reverse complement strand
GTCGGCCTCATGGATGCCGCCACGATCGCTGCCCTCGGCCCCGACGGCCTCCTTGTCAACATTTCACGCGGCACGACCGTCGATGAGGCGGCTCTGATTGCCGCTCTGGAAAGTGGAACGATCGCCGGAGCCGGGCTTGACGTGTTCCGGAACGAGCCCGCCATCGACCCACGCTTTTCCCGCCTGGGCAACGTTGTGCTGTCGCCCCACCAGGGCAGCGCCACCGTGGCGACGCGACAGGCGATGGGAGCGCTGGTCCGCGCCAACCTCGCCGCGCATTTCGCCGGAGAGGACCTGCCGACGGCGGTGATCCGCCGCCTGGGGTGAGGTCGATCAGCCTCGATTTATACATTGCAATATATGACAGTTGTCATTTGTTACGGTAAAAGACAACCGTACCGACCGATCTATTGTTTGGAAAACTTTAAGGGCGCTCCCTTATCATTGTCAGACACACATGGCCGCGTGCGGGCCGGGGATGCTCGATGCATCCCGGTCGGCGCGGTCGAACGGAATTTTCCGTGCACGCTGGGGGAAGAAGCGATGGCGCGTCTGTTCAACAATCTGTCCATCGGCTCCAAGGTATTCGTGGCCTTTTCGCTGGTCATTGCACTCCTCATTGCTTGCGCCGGCCTTTCGCTCTTCTCGCTCAGTTCCTTCGAGCGCTCCTTCGGCCAGCACCGCGATCGCGTCGACGAGGTCGAGCTGACCCGTGACATCGACTACGCCTTCCTCGATCTCACCGCCAAGGTCGACGCCTATCTGGCGGTCGGCAGCGAAACGGCCCTGTCAAACACCAAGACGGCCGCCGAAACAGCGCGGGCATCCATCGCCAATGCCGTTGGCAAGATCGACGAGGGCACCCGCAAGGACAACATGGTCGCCATCGCCACGCTGTTCGACGGCTATAACGCGGTGCTGACAAAGCTCGTCGCGCTCAAGGCCAGTCAGCAGAAGATTGTCCGCGAGAGCGTCGATCCGCTCGGCGACAAGCTGAAGAACGACATGCTGTTCTTCTCCTCCAAGGTCGACAAGCTCGGCAAGCCGGACATCATTCCCATCGCCACCAAGGCAACGGAGCAATACAACGCCGGCCGTCTGGCGGTTTACAAACTGCTGAACAACGGCACGGCCGATGACCTCAAGGCGGCCGACGCCGGTTTCAACGGCCTCGTTCAGCGGCTCAATCTGGTGATCAAGGCCGTTGGCGCCGGGCAGGAAGCCGCACAGCTCGGCAAGGTGCTGAAGTCCGCCACCGCCTATCAGGAAGCCTATCGTCAGGCCGACCAGATCTCGGCCGAACTTCGCAACCTGACATCGAAGGACCTGCTCAACGCCTCGACGGCCATCGCCGACAAAGTCGCAGCCGTTCGCGCTGCCGCCTCGGTCGAGTCGACGTCGATCGGCGTCGCCACCACCGGCCTCATCGAGACCATTCGACGGATGCTGCTCGCCGTGGCCGGCGTCTCCGTGGTCGGCGCCGTGGTGCTGGCCTTCGTCATCGGCCGCTCGATCTCCCGCCCCGTGGTCGCCATCTCGCGCGCCATGGAAAAGGTATCGGACGGCGACCTCCAGACCGACGTCCCGGGCCGCGGCCGGAAGGATGAAGTCGGCGCCATGGCCGACGCGCTCGAAGTGTTCAAGACGAGCCTCGCGCAGGCCGCCGAAGCGCGTGCCGCCCGCGAAGCCGACGCGGCAGCACAGGCCGAGCTGAGGCGTGCCGAGGTGCACCAGCTTGCCGACATGTTCGAGCAGACCGTTGGCGGCATCGCCTCCTCCCTGGCCGCCGCCGCCGGACAGCTCAACGGGTCGGCGCAGACCCTGTCCCAATCCTCCACCGACGTGACGCAAAAGGCCTCGACGGTGGCCGCCGCCTCGGAAGCCGCTTCGGCCGGCGTCGGAACTGTCGCAGCCGCCGCCGAGGAACTGGCGTCGTCGATCACCGAGATCGGCCGGCAAGTGAACGAATCGACCGAAGTGGCCTCGAAGGCGGTGCAGGACGCTTCCGAAACCGCCGCCAAGGTGCGCGAACTGTCGGAAGCGGCGCGCAAGATCGGCGCCGTCGTCGACCTCATCAACACCATCGCCGGACAGACCAACCTTCTGGCGCTCAATGCCACCATCGAAGCCGCCCGTGCCGGCGAGGCCGGCAAGGGCTTCGCGGTCGTCGCCGCCGAGGTCAAGCAACTGGCCGACCAGACCGCCAAGGCCACTAGCGAGATTGGCGCCCAGGTCGCGGCGATCCAGGCGTCAACGGCCGATTCCAGCGATGCCATCATGCGCATCACCGAAACCATCGGTCACATTTCCAAGGTGTCCAACACGGTGGCCGGCTCGGTGCGCGACCAAGGCATGGCAACCCAGGAAATCGCCGACTCGGTCCAGAAGGCCGCCGAAGGCACCAGCACTGTGGCGAGCAACATCGTCAAGGTGGGCGAAGCCGCCGGCGATTCCTCGGCTGCCGCCCAGGAAGTGCTGCATGCCTCCGACGCGCTGTCGGCTCAGGCCGAGCGTCTGCAGGAAGAACTCCAGCGCTTCCTCGCCACCATCCGGGCAGCCTGACCGTCACCGGCTTCAATCGAGCCCATTCCTGAGCGCGGCGGCGGTGGCGATCGGCGAGATCGCCGCCGCCGTCAGCGTCAGGGCGACGATGAGAAGGAACGGCGTGCGAAAGGCGGCCGGATCGAAGGCAACTGCGTTCGCGGCGGCCACGCCGAAGATCAGCACCGGCACGGCGAAGGGCAGCACCAGGATCGGCAGCAGCAGGCCACCGCGCCTGAGCGACACCGTCAACCCCGCGCCGATCGCCCCAAGCAGCGTCAGGGCCGGCGTACCGACAAGAAGCGTTGCCAGCGTGGCCAGCGTCACGTCTCCCGGCATGGCCAGGAGCAGCGACAGAAAAGGCGCCGCAACGACGAGCGGCAGGCCGGTCGCCGTCCAGTGGGCCGCGACCTTGACGATCACCAACAGCTCCAGCGACCGCCCCGAAGCGACCATCAGATCGAGGGCTCCGTCGTCGCGATCGGCCTCAAACAGTCGATCGAGGCCGAGCAACGTGGCGAGCAGCGCCCCGATCCACAGGATCGCCGGGCCCAGACGGGACAGGAGATTGAGATCCGGCCCGATGGCGAAGGGAAAGATCGTCACCACGATCAGATAGAACAGGACGCCCATCAGGGCGCCACCGCCGATACGTACGGACAGACGCAACTCGCGAACGTAAAGCGCAACGAGCGGCGACATCATGCGGCCTCCTCGGCAACGAGGCGAAGCGGGCGGGCGCCGGCAAGGCCGATGGCGAGGTGGGTGGCGGCGACAATCGCCCCGCCGCGCTCCAGGTGACCGGTCATCAACCCGAGGAGGTTCGTTTCCGAGGCGACGTCGAGGGCAGCGGTCGGCTCGTCGAGCAGCCAGAGCGGTCGTCGCACCGCGATGAGGCGGGCAATGGCGAGCCGTCGCCGCTGCCCGGCCGACAGATAGGCGGCCGGCAAGGCTGCGAGACTGGCGAGGCCAACCGCGTCGAGCGCGTCATCCACCGGCGCGCCGCCTTCGGCACCCAGAAAATCCTGCCAGAAGGTGAGATTCTCTCCAACGGTCAGGGCAGGTTTTACCGCGTCGCGATGGCCGAGATAGTGGCTATGGCGACCGACATCTTCCGGGTCGGCGACGCCGTCGGCCAGGAAACGCACCGACCCCATCGCCGGTCGCCCGAGCCCGGCGAGAGCCCTCAGCAACGTCGACTTGCCTACACAGTTCGGACCGGTGACCAGCACCGCCTCGCTGCC
>JAUVXG010000039.1 GCA_030603685.1 Pleomorphomonas sp. | reverse complement strand
GGAGAACGTGTTGACGAAGACAAGCCGGTCGTCCGGTTCGGCCAGTGTGTGGAAGGAGGGGGCAACTTCCATGCCGTCCAGGTAGCAAAAGCGGCCGTAAACCTCGTCGGCAACGATCCAGATCCCGTGGTGACGAGCGATGGCGAGGATGGCTGCAAGCCGATCGCGGCTGGCGACCCAGCCGGTGGGATTGCCGGGCGAGTTGACGAAGATGGCGCGCGTGCGCGGCGTGATCGCCGCCTTGAGATCATCCGGATCGAGATCCCAGCCCGTCGGGCCGAAACGCATCGGCACCTCGCGCACCGCCGCGCCACACAGCGCGGCAGCGGCCGGAGCGTTCGGCCAGGCCGGCGTCGGCACGATCACCTCGTCGCCGCCGCCAGCGACCAGAGACGCCGCCATCTGGATGGCATGCATGCCGGAAGAGGTGACCACGAATCTGCTCATGTCGGCAGGCCGGCCGCCGAACGGTCCATAGATCCGATCGTGATAGCGGCAAAGCGCTTCCCTCAGTTCCGGCAAACCGGCCTGATGGGTGTAGAAGGTCTCCCCGGCCAGCAACGAGCGGACCGCCGCATCGCGAATGTTGGCGGGGGTCGGCAGGTTGCCTTCGCCGACCCAGAGCTTCGACGTTCCCGGCCGTCGCAGCCCCTCAAGGTGAACCTCGACGATACCGCTCGGAGGCGCGTTTCGGGCCGTCGGCCGAATGTCGTCGAGAAAGCGTGCGGCAACGTCGGGGATCATTGATATGCCTTGCTCGGATGGCCGGCGGGAATCGCCACCATCCGGGGAATATCAGTCCACCAAAAACGAATCAAAAGGCAAGATATGGAAAAAGCTGCCACGACCCGGCGGGCCGCGGCGATCCCCGCTCATTCCTTCTTCAGAAGGTCG
Source organism: Pleomorphomonas sp. (assembly GCA_030603685.1). Taxonomy (GTDB): domain Bacteria; phylum Pseudomonadota; class Alphaproteobacteria; order Rhizobiales; family Pleomorphomonadaceae; genus Pleomorphomonas. Next base: position 26,817 of record JAUVXG010000039.1, on the reverse strand, counting down.
CGAATCTCGGCGAGCAACGCGATGTCGGCCGGCACTTCCGGTGGCGCCTCCACCGCCGGTTCGGACTCGGTCTTCATGCGGTTCATCACTTTCACCACCAGGAACAGAACAAAGGCGACAATCAGGAAGTTGATGGCCAAGGTGACGAAATTGCCGTAGGCGATCGTCGCGCCGGCCTTGCGGGCCTCCTCAAGATCATTTGCCACCGGCACCCCGGAAAGCTGGACATAGAGGTTGGTGAAATCGATGCCGCCGGTGATGAGCCCGATGACGGGCATCAGCAGGTCGGCGACGATCGAGTTGACCAAGCCACCGAAGGCGCCGCCGATGATCACGCCGATGGCGAGGTCGACCATGTTGCCACGCAACGCGAATTGCTTGAATTCCTTGAGCATGTCCCATCTCCCCGTTGTCACTTAGGGTAAATGCGATCATGCAGCAGCGCTCGTCGGGCGACCATTCACCGGCGCGTCATCCTTCGGGTTTTCACCGATAAAGCTGTGGATTTCGCCTCGGAACCACGCGACCGCTAGATCGGAGCCTCTTCCCGCTCGCGCAGACGTTCGACCAGATCGAAGAAATGACGGAACATGCGGTCTCCGAGGTCCATGAACTCCTGGAGACGTTTCTCGTCCTCTTCGTCGAGAAGCGGGGCCCGCGCGCTTTGCGCCTCAAGGGCGGCGAGCCGCTTTTCGAGTTTCTCGTTCTCCGCTTCGAGTTCGCCAATGCGTTCCTCGTAGGCCTTTCGATCGTCGGCGATCAGCTCGCAAGACCAGGCGCCACCGCGCGACGCGCAAAGGGAGACGTCGCCCGTGCGGCGATCGATCTTGAGATAGTCGCCAACGGCGGGCTGAAGACTATAGCCGTCCTCGGGAGGCGGGTTTTGCGCCTGGGCGACCAAGGACATGCCGATGGCGCCGAAAGCAAGAAGGGCTGCCAGGATCGCGCGCATGGTGGGACTCCCGGTTGGTCACTGCCCCCAAGAATACCTCATCGCGCCCTTTCGGGCTTTAACTATTCTCGGCATAGAGGCCACAGGAGCATTCACAGCCTGGCGCGTCAGCTCCGCCGCGCACCGGCTTCCTTTTCCTTCAGCAGGCCGCTGACGACCGCCGTGGTCCGGCGCAACTCCATCAGCGCCTGCTCGATTTCCTTTTTCTGCTTCTCGAGTATGGCAATCCGATCGTTGAAGCGGTCGAGAGCGACCTTGAGCTGGGCGACCTGACCGTCGCGCAGATCGTAAAGGTCAAGCATGCCCTTGATCTCGGTCAGCGAGAAGCCGACACGCTTGCCCATCAGCACCAGCTTGAGGCGGGCCCGGTCGCGACGTGAGTAAAGCCGGTTGAGTCCCTCGCGACGCGGGTTGATCAGGCCCTTGTCTTCATAGAAGCGCAGAGTGCGCAGGGTAACGTCGAACTCGCGGGCCAGATCTCCGATGGAAAACAACGATCCACGGGGGTGAAGTCCATCGTCATCCTCGAGCTTGTCGGCAATGACGGCGCCGATTTGCGCCTCGGCGGCCGGCTCGTCGCTTTCGCTCACCGTTAATCCCTCCATGCCGAACCGTGCCGGAACGGCTTGCCTATCCATCGGTCAAACTGCGCACATGCTTCCCTTTACGTCAAGGTCGGGGTGGATTTGACTTTGCCATCGTCAGTTTTCGGGGCGCTCCGGTAAGGTTCCGTTCAGAGCGCTTAAAAACCAGCAAAGAACGACCGCGCAGTTAACCGGGCGTTTACCCTGTTTTTGCAAATTGCCTAATGAATGCATCCTGGCGGCGATCCGTCCCGGCGGCTCGTGCCGCGAGAACGGCGTTGCGAACGGGGAGAACAATCATGGCGTCGCGGGCTACGTCTCGTTTGAGCGGCGGAATGGGCGGAGCGAGCCAGTACGATCGGGCACCGAGCGAGCTCGGCTACGGATCGGAACGCGACCGTCAGGGCGGAGATCCTGTGGATCGTATCCTGACGTCGCTCGATCGGCTCGGAGAGCGCATCCGTACGCTGTCTCCGGCCGAAGATCGACGAGCGTCGAGGCCGATGCCCCGCGCCTCCGAACCCGATGACCTGCAACGGGCCATCGAACAGATTTCCCGCAAGCGCGACGGCATCGAGCACACTCGCGCCGGTCGCCGCGAGGGAGCCGATGTCGCCGAACTCGGCGCCCGGGTCCGCGCCCTCAGCCAGGAAATGAACGCCGATCGGCGCAGGGCGCCAGCCTTCAGCGATGGTCTCGCCACGGAAGTGGCCGACCTCCGGGCAGAAGTCGAGCGGCTGATCGAAGCGAGCTCCGGCCGATCCCTGGAGACCGCCTTCGATACGCTGGTGGAACGGCTCGACGATATTCGCGCCTCCGTCGACAATCCACGTGTCGTCAGCGATCTCGTGCAACGCCTTGCCGAGATCCGTCGACTGATCGCCACATTGCCGTCGGGCGACCAGGTCGGCGTCATCACGTCGCGCCTTGACCGCCTCGCCGAACGACTCGATCAGGGCCTTGGCGATCAGCGCGTTCTCGGCGATTTCGGCCGCAGCCTGTCGGACCTCGCCGCTGCCGTGGCCCAGCTCGACAAGCGCGAAGTGATCGCCGCCATCGAGCGACGCCTCGACGATGTCGCCGGCAGCATCCGCGCCATCGAGCGCGACATCGGCGATTTCTCGCTCTGGAAGGACGGGCTCGACCGGCAGAACGCCACGCTGTCGCAAGTCGCCCAGCGCTCCGAGCAGCTTCCGCGCTTTGCCCACGAGTTGGAGCGGCAGTCGGTCTCCATCGAGCGCATTGCCCGTTCCACCGAGGGGCTGCCGCGCCTTGCCGAGGAAATCGACGGCCTGCGTCTGTCGCTGGATCGCCCCGGCGTAGCGCTCGATGCCGCCGCCATCCGGGCGCTCGACGAGAGGTTCGCCGAGCTCGGCCGATCGCTGGAAGCCCAACTCCGTCCGGCAGCCGGCGGCCTGCCGGACGACCGTGCGGCGGCCTTGTCCCGCATCGAGGCCAAGCTCGCCGAACCGGTACCCACGGGCCGCATTTCCGAGATCGAAGACCGTATCGCCGTGCTGACGCGGTCGATGGCCGACATCGACTTTGCGACCAGCAAGGACGTTTCCGCCCTTGAAAGGGCAGTGGAGAGCCTCAGGGAAGATGTACTGGCGGCAGCCGGTCGTCCCGATGCCGGTCTCGCATCCGACGTGCGGACGCTGGTCGAGCGGCTCGACCGACTGGACGCCCCCGCGATCGGCGCCGCCGCCTTCGAGCGGCTCGAAAGCCGTATCGCCGATATTGCCAGCCGGCTGGAAACCCGGCCGAACGAAATCGCCGCCCTGGCCGAAGCGCTTGAGCGGCTCGATGCCACCATGTCGAGTTCGTTGTCCGTGGAGGCCATTGCCGATCGCGTTGCGGCCGTTGCCGGCCGGAACGGTGAAGACGCCCCCGCTCGCCTCGCCAATGTCGAGGCCGGCATCAATCGCCTCGGCGAGGATCTGAGAGCCGACGCCGAACGCGATCGCGGCCTTCTGCTCGCCATCGGACAGACGGTGGAGCGGCTGGCACTGCGGGAGACCGGCGAAGACGGCGCTCGGACAAGCATCCCGGAGCCGAACTCGTCGCGCGCCAAGAAGGACAACTGGGAAGAGATCGAGCAGGCGCTCACCCGGCGGGTGCCGCCAATCGCCGAAAACGAGGAAAGCGAAGACCTGCCGCGCATCTTCGGTCGCAAGCCGTCGCCCGCGCCACGCGTCGAGCCGCAGCTCGGCAAGCCCGAGCGAGCGGATATCGACGAACCGCAGCTGCCGCCCGGCTTCGACGTCAACAAGCCGCTCGAGCCCGGGTCGGGCAAGCCCCGCCTGCCGAAGTCGGCGCCGATGGCCGAACGGCCGGCCGCATCCGACGCGGCGCGCACGCCGACCAAGGCCGATTTCATCGCCGCTGCCCGGCGGGCCGCCCAGGCGGCCGGCAGCGGGGTACAGGAGGAAACCGGCAGGGAAGACGCTCCGGCCAGCGGGAAGTCGCGCTTTGCCTTGCCGAAGGCCAGGTTCAATCTGCGCAAGGCGGTGATGGCCGCCGCCGTCGTCCTGATCGCGCTCGGCCTTGCCAAGATCGCCACCGATACGCTGCACCGCTTCTCGGCATCCGACGCAGCGCCGACGGAAGCGCCCGCCGCATCGGAACCGACGGCGTCCACCTCATCGGCTCCGGAAGCGCCTGCCCTTGAGGCGCCTGCCCCGGCGGCGCCGGTGGCTGAGCCCCCTGCCGCCAAGCCGCAACCGGCAGCACCGACATCCGAGGCCGCCCCGGCGACCATGCCGCCTGCCGGCGCCGAGATGACGCCTCCGCAGGTCACGGCGCCCCCCGCCGGTTTCTCGCAGACGCCGTCCACGCTCCCGACCGACGGCTTCGTTCCGACCTCCGAGTCCCCGCAGGCCTCGCTCGATACGCCGGCGGCTCTCGCCGTTACGCCGCCTCCCAGCTTGCCGGATGCCTTGGGCTCGAAGGCGTTGCGTGATGCGGCCGCCAGCGGCGATCCGCTGGCCGCCTTCGAGGTCGCCTCCCGCTTCGCAGACGGTCGCGGCGTGCCGCAGGATCTGTCGGCAGCCATAGACTGGTATCGCCGTTCGGCCGAGGCAGGCCTCGCACCGGCTCAATACCGGCTCGGCAGCCTCTACGAGAAGGGCGTCGGCACGGCACGCGATGCCAAGACCGCCGCCGAATGGTACACAAAGGCCGCCGCCCTCGGCAACGCCAAGGCCATGCACAACCTCGCGGTGATCAACGCCGAAGGCAGCCTCGGCACGCCCGATTATGCGCAAGCGGCCAAGTGGTTCCAGGAAGCCGCCGAACACGGCATTCGCGACAGCCAGTTCAATCTCGGTATCCTCTACGCCCGGGGCCTCGGCGTGCCGCGCGACCTTGCCACCTCCTACAAGTGGTTCGCTCTGGCCGCCACCGGCGGCGACGCCGACAGCGCCAAGAAGCGCGACGACATCGCCCAGGTGCTTTCCAAGGAAGACCTTGCCCGCGCCCGTCTCGCCGTCGAGACGTGGGTCGCCAAGCCACTTGATCCCAAGATAGAAGATGTGCCGCCGACCGACCCGGCCTGGGCCGCGCCCGCCGAGCATACCGCCTCGGTGGATACATCCCGGACGATTGCCCGGACTCAGGCCATTCTTACGAGCCTCGGTTTTGACGCCGGTCCCGCCGACGGAAAGATGGGCCGCATGACGCGCGACGCCATCGCCGCCTTCCAGACGTCGAAGGGAATGCCCGCCACCGGCGAGATCGACAAGGCGCTGATCGAGGCGCTCGGCATGCCCACCATCTAGTCGGTCCCACATCGGGCTTCGACCCCGGGGCGCTTCGGCTCCCCGGGGTTTTCTTTTTGCCACATCGACGCGCTTTTTCGCCGGAAAGGCGTGGCACAAGCTGTTCCGTTGCACTTTCGCAAGGGGTTAGGAGCTAATACTGGCCGCCAACCGCCTTTGAACGGATGACGGGCCGTGGATCTCTACCTGCCGATTGCCGAAATGCCGATGAACCTCTTCCTGTTGCTCGGGATGGGCGCGGCGGTCGGCTTCCTGTCCGGCATGTTCGGCGTGGGTGGCGGCTTCCTGCTGACGCCGCTGCTCATCTTCTCGGGCATCTCTCCGGCCGTCGCCGTCGCCTCGGTGTCGTCGCAGATCGTCGCCAACTCGACATCCGGCGTTCTCGCCTACTTGCGCAAGAAGACGGTCGATCTGAAGCTCGGTCTCTTCCTCACGCTTTCCGGCATCATCGGTTCGGCAATCGGCGTCTGGGTCTACGGGGCTCTGCGCGGCATCGGCCAGCTCGACGTGGTCATTGCTCTCTCCTATGTCGCCTTCCTCGGCACCATCGGCATGCTGATGGTCGTGGAGGCCGTTCGGGCCATTCTCGCCAAGCAACGCGGCACGCCTCTGCCGGTTCGCCGCCCCGGCCAGCACAGCTGGATCGCCGGGCTGCCGCTTCGCGTCCGCTTCCATCGCTCGCGCCTCTACATCTCGGCCCTGCCGGTGATCGCCCTGGGCGCATCCATCGGCTTTCTGGGCGCGCTGCTCGGCATCGGCGGCGGCTTCATCATGGTGCCCGCACTCATCTATCTCCTGAAGGTCCCGACCACGATCGTCATCGGCACGACGCTGCTCCAGACCCTCGGCACCATGGCCTTCACCACTTTCATGCAGTCGGCCACCAACCAGACGGTGGATGTCATCCTCGGTCTGGCTCTGATGGTCGGCGGCGTTGTCGGGGCGCAGTTCGGCGCCCGCGTCGGCCAGTCCTTGCGTGGCGAAACGCTGCGCCTGCTGCTCGGCCTGCTCGTGCTTTCGGTGGGGCTCAGATTTGCCGTCGACCTGGTGGCGAGGCCGGACGAACTCTATTCGATCAGCCGGATGGGAGGGTGGTGAGATGATCGTTCGTGCCCTTCTCTCCGCCGCGATACTCGCCGTCGTCTCGCCACGCCTGCATGCAGAGACATTGGTGACGGCACTTTCTACCGAGCGGGTCTACATCGAATCCAACTTCACGGGCTCGGGTGTCGTCATCTTCGGCACCGTGGAGCGCGACCGGCAGACCGTGGCTCGTCCCGAGCCCTACGAGATCGTTGTGACGCTGACCGGCCCGCTTCGCTCCATGGTGGCCCGCCGCAAGGAGCGGGTGGCGGGCATCTGGATCAACCGGGAGTCCAGCGAGTTGCCGCGCGTTCCGTCCTTCCTGGCCATCGCCACCACCGCGCCGATGGTCGACGTGGCCGGCAATCGCGTGCGCGCCGGCCAGGGCCTGGGCTTCGACATGCTGCCGACGCGTGGCCTGCCGGACGCGCTGCCGCCTATCCGCACCGAATACGATGCCGCCTTCCTGCGGCTGATGCAGAGGCAAGGCCTGTTCACTCTCAACGAAGGCAGTGTCGAGTTCCTGTCGTCCCAACTGTTCCGGGCGCCGATCGAGCTGCCGGCCAACGTCCCGATCGGCTGGTACACGGCCACCGTCTACCTGTTCTCGGGCGGGGTGCTTCTCGCCAAGACGACACAGGACTTCTCGATCCTGAAGGGCGGTTTCGAGCAGACGATCACGAACCTCGCCCACAGGGACCCTGCGCTCTATGGTCTCGCGACCGTGGTCGTCGCCTGCCTCACCGGATGGTTGGCGGGCGTGGCGTTCCGCAAGGACTGAGCGACGTCAATCGGGAAGAAACTCGGCCGAACGCACCGGATAGACGCGGCCATCCGACAGCATCCAGGCAATGAGGCGCGACCGCTCGAACAATCCCTTGAAAGCCGCGTCCATCACGTTGAGCCCGCCAGTGTAGGCCCCGAAGGCTGGCAGCAGGCATCGACTGCCATCGCAGACGAAGGCCCTGCGACGGACCGAACGGGTGCGCCCGACCTTGGCCGCCGGGTGGAGGTGACCGGCCACCTCGCCCGCCGAACGGCCTGGGCGTGGCTCATGCCGGAAGACGAGGGGGCCGATGACGATCTCGGCGACCGGACGTCCGCCAAGTCCGGCAGGAGGCGACGGGTCATGGTTGCCCGCCACCCACGTCCAATCGACCGATCCGACCAGCGTCGTGAGCGTTTCAAGGTCGGCGGGGGCAAGGCGTCGCTCGGCATCGCCGTCGTGGAAACTGTCACCCAGCGCGATAACCCGTTCCGGCCGAAGTCGACCAATGACCTCCGCCAACGCCCGGAGCGTCGCACGGGTGTCATAGGGCGGCACGAAGCGGCCGCGTGCGCCATGCGACGAGCCCTTTTCGAGGTGCAGGTCGGCGACGACCAGCAACCGCTCTTCGGGCCAGTGCAGTACGCCCGAGGCGTCGAAGCGCACGGCGGCGCCATTGAGGTTCACGAGGCCGCCCGCTGTCAGCACGTCGTCGTCTCCCTGTCTCTTGCTCAGCGCCGTCAAGCCATCGCCTCCCGAATGATCTCGTCGGCCGCCTGACGCAAGACGTCCTCGTCGGCCTCGCCGGCAACCCGCTCGCCACCGATCTCCAGCATGATCGGCACGGCGAGGGGCGAAATGCGGTCGAGCCGCTTATGAACGATGCGACCGGTGATTCGGGAGAGCATATCCGAGAGGCGGCCAAGGTCCAGGAGACCCGACGATGCGTCGGCCCAGGCGGCCTCCAGCAGGATGTGGTCGGGCTGATGTTCGCGCAGCACGTCGTAGATGAGGTCGGTGGAAACCGTCACCTGCCGTCCGGTCTTCTGGGCGCCAATGGCATTCTTCTCGACGAGACCGGCGATCATGGCGCAGGACTTGAACATGCGCTTCAGAAGATAGCTCTCGGCCATCCAGGCTTCGAGGTCGTCGCCCAGCATGTCCGGCTCCAGAAGGCGCGACAGCGTCGGCTCGCCACGGACGAACGCAGCGCCAACGTCGGCCGCGCACCAGACCCCGATCACATAGTCGGTGGCGATGAAGCCGAGCGGCTTCTGGCCGAAGCGTTCGAGCCGGCGCGTCAACAGCATGCCGAGGGTTTGGTGGGCAAGCCTTCCCTCGAAGGGGTAGAGCACCAGGAAGTAGCGCCCCCGGTGGGGGAAGGTCTCGACCAGCAGTTCGTCGGGCCTGGGAAGAATGGAATGATCCCGTTGCAGTTCGAGCCAATCTCGCACCGGCGCCGGCAACTTGTGCCATGAGGAAGGATCGGACAGCATTCTCCGCACGCTGGCGGCGAGAAAGGTAGAAAGCGGGAACTTGCCACCGGCATAGACCGGGATGCGCGGATCGCTCGACCGCGCGCGCGACACGATCACCTCGGTCTCGCGCATTCCCTCGAAACGCAATACTTCGCCGGCAAACAAAAAGGTATCGCCGACCTTCATCTGCTCGCAGAAATACTCCTCCACCTCACCGAGCAGCCGGCCACCCATCACCGGCCCGCGCCCGCGCGCCTTGCCGCCGAGCCGGACTTTCAGCATCGGGCTTTCGATGATCGTGCCGACATTGAGCCTGTAAGCCTGGGCAAAGCGCGGATGGGTCAGGCGCCACGTGCCGTCGGCCGTCAGCTTGATCTTGGCGTAGCGCTCGTAGGCGCGCAGGGCATAGCCGCCGGTGGCGACAAGGTCGACCACTCGGTCGAACCGTTCGCGGCCGAGCTGGCGAAAGGAGTAGGCCGAGACGACCTCGGCATAGAACTCATCGGCGCGAAACGGGCCGGCCACCGCCCGACCGAGAACATGCTGGGCGAGAACGTCGAGCGCGCCGTCGCGGATCGGCGGCGTGTCCTGGGCGCCGACATAGTTGGCGTCGAGCGCCGCCTGGCATTCCAGCACCTCGAAGCGGTTGGCCGGCACCAGAAGCGCCGTCGACGGCTCGTCCATGCGGTGATTGGCGCGACCGACCCGCTGGGCGAGGCGGCTGGCTCCCTTCGGAGCTCCAATGTGGATAACGAGATCCACGTCCCCCCAGTCGATGCCGAGATCGAGTGTCGAGGTGGCGACGACCGCCCGAAGCCGGCCTTCGGCCATCGCCGCCTCCACCTTGCGACGCTGGCCGACGTCAAGCGAACCGTGATGAAGGGCAATGGGCAGGTTGGCATCGTTGAGCCGCCACAGCTCTGAAAAGACCATTTCCGCCTGGCTGCGCGTGTTGACGAAGATTAGCGTCATGCGCCGTCGATCGATCTCCTCCAACAGCCCCTCATAGGCATAGCGGGCCGAATGCCCCGCGAAGGGGATCGAGTCGTCCGCCTCGAAAATGCGGATATCCGGCTGGGCACCGCCGGCGACGGTAACGATCTCGGAGAGAGCGAGCGGCTCGCCGGGCGCCTGCGGCATCAGCCAGGCCCGCAACTCGTCGGGTTGAGCGACCGTGGCCGACAGGCCGACGGTGCGGATGGCCGGCGCGATGGCCCGGAGCCGGGAAAGACCGAGCGCCAGAAGGTCGCCGCGCTTGCTCGTGACCAAAGCGTGCAACTCGTCGAGGACGACTGTCCTGAGGTCTTCGAAGAAGGTTTCGGCATCACGACCGGCGAGCAGCAACGCCAGTTGCTCGGGCGTGGTGAGCAGGATGTCGGGCGGGATCAGTTTCTGCCGCTGCCGGCGCGAAGCGGACGTATCGCCAGTACGGGTCTCGATGGCAATGTCGAGCCCAATCCCCCCGACGGGCGTTTCAAGGTTGCGCTCGATATCGACGGCCAGAGCCTTGAGCGGCGAGATGTAGAGCGTGTGGACGCCGCGACGGCGGGTGCCCGGCTTCCACTTCGGCCGCCCGGCGAGATCGACCAGCGACGGCAGAAAGCCGGCCAGCGTCTTGCCGGCGCCGGTCGGGGCAATCAGAAGCACCGAGCGACCGGCAAGGCCGTGTTCGAGCAGCGCGAGCTGGTGCGCACGCGGGCTCCAGCCACGCGACGCGAACCAGGCCTCGAACTTGGGGGGCAGAAGATTCGTCTCGGTCACGGCGGGAGTAAGCCCGATTCACGCGAACAAGTGAAGAACATTTGTACGAGGGATTCGTTCGCCAATTGCATCCTCGACCTATTGTCGGCGACATCCGCGAGGTCTAGTTTCTCGCCCGGGTTGCCGACGTGGAAGCCTGCACGGCACCCAGCAGTCTCTCTCGGATCTGAAAACGCGTGCTCCGCATGCCTCCTGGTCTCTTCAAACCGCTTCAACAGAGCCTGTCGCGCCTCGCCGCCATCCTGTGGTTTGGGTCGGTCGGCGCGCTGACGATCGGCTGGGCGGCGGCGGCGCCATCGATCGTCAGCGCCGGCACGGTCGCCAGCATCTCATTCATCCTGTGCCTGATCGCGCTCATCTGGCGGAGCGTGCCGGTGCCGGGGGAGCGCCTCTCAGCGCAAGCCATACCGGGATTCAGTGTCATGCTGGCGCTGATCGTCGCCGGCATCGCACTCACGTTCGCAGCCGGACTGCTGGTGCCGCCGTGGCTGGCCATGACAGCGGTCCTCGGCCTTTTGGCCATCCCCATCATAGTATCGAACCGGCGGCACGCGACGCCGCGCCTCGTCGCCGTGGTACTGGCGGCGAGCGGTATCTGCCTTGCCCTCAGTCTCGCCAATGGCGAGTCCCTCGGCGCCTATTTGCCCTATATGCTCGCCGTCACCCTTTCGACGATCGGCGGCGCGCTGCTGGTCAGGCGCACACGAGTCAGCCGCGTCTACGCGGTCGACGGCAGCCTAGAGGAAAGCCTGCGATCATTTGCGGTCGGACTTGTGCTCGCACTTCCTTCCTCGTTGATGAATCTGACGTCTGGCGTTCAAGCCCAGGACAGCATTCGAGCGCCGTGGCAGACATTGACCGCCTTCGTGCCCGGCTTCGTCGAGGAAAGCGTCGCCCGGCTGATGCTCTTGTCGCTTTGTTATGCCCTGCTCAGCCGACGGGGCTCGAACGGCAAGAAAGCGCTTGCCGCAGCGGTACTCATCAGCGCCTTCACCCACGCCCTATCCCACCTGCCGGCCTCGGACTTCGTCTCGCCGGCCGGCGGCATGATGCTCGTCGCCGGAGCCTTGTTCGGGGTACCGATGGGGCTTGTCTTTCTGCGCTTCGGTTTTGAGGCGGCGGTTGCCTATCATTTCCTGATCGACTTCGTCCGGTTCATCGCGGCCTACCTTATCCAGTAAGCGTTCTGTCCTTGGCGAAGGGCTCGGAAGACCGTCAAACGGCGGCCGTCAGCACCACCAGCCCTTCGATTGGCGCGCCACGATCATAACGGAGAGTCGCACGGCGGAGATCGAGGATGGCAAGCCCGGCCTCGGCCGAGACCGACCGCACATAGGCTTCGCTGTGCGCATAGCGCAGGCTATCGCGCAGAACGAGATCGTCGCCAGTCGACTCCTCGACCGAGAAGGCGAACAGACGGCCGGAGGCGAGGTGAGCCGAGATTTCCCCGAAGAGATCACCGAGCGCACCGACATAGACGAGCACATCGGCGGCGGTGACAAGGTCGAAGCTGCCCTCGCAGCGGCGCAGATAATCCACCGCGTCGGCGACGGCCAACGCGTGATAGCGACATTCCGCACCCGCGCGCGCGATCATTTCGGGCGACAGGTCGCAGCCAGTGAAGTGGTCGACACGCCCCATCAGCGCCTCGGCCATCAGACCGGTACCGCAGCCGAGGTCGAGCCCCCGCGAGAAACGCCCCCCGGGTCGAGCTGTCTCTATGAGGTCGGCGATCAGCCAGGGCGCTCGATAGCCGAGCTCTTCCACCAGCGCGGTTTCGAAGCGGTCGGCGTAATCGTCGAAGAGACCGCGAACGTAAGCGGCAGGCGGAGCATCGGGAACCTCGGCGAACCCCAACGCCGCGAGCCTCAGCGAGGCGCCGAACAGCCCGTCATGGTCGCGCTTGGCCGCCTCGCGCAAGAGCGGCTCGGCCTCGTCCCGATGGCCGTTGGCAACCAATGCATCGGCGGCGCCGATCAGGGCCGGCAACCATCCGGGTGCGCGTTCGAGGGTCTGAAGAAAGAGATCGCCCGCCGCCGCGGCATCGTCGGCCTCAAGATAGGCACGGGCATACTCGTAGCGGCGGTCGGCGAGAAGGTCCCCGGAAGAGGATACATGCAAGATGGCGGCACTCGGCGGAAATGGCGCCGGGTCATCTCGCTAAAGCGAACCGCCGTCAAGATGGATTCCACCGAGGAGTGCGCGAATTATCCCAGCTTGCGATAGCGGACGCGAGCCGAGTGCTCGATGGCGGCGACGGCCAGCTTGTCGAGTGAGAAACGGTCCTCCAGCATCTGCAGGAAAACCAGCTCTTCCTGCTTGACGTCGACATCCGAGGCGGCGACCTCGATGGCGAGCGCATAGGCGGTCTCATAGAGGCGCTCGGGCAGCGACATGGCGACCCGATCGAGGATGTGATCGATGCCGTTCACAGACTTCAGGTTGGCGGAGCAGGCATCGGCGATTTCGCCGACCGACCCATCGAAACCCTGGAACACCGGCAGGAATCCGATCAACCGCTCGAACTGATTGAGCTCGCGTTCGGTCATGTTGCGGTCGGCGATGGCGGTGGTGACCATCACCCAGATCAACGCCTCCTGGGCGGACAACGGCTTGTGCATGGATTCCTCGACCAAGAGTCAAACGAGCCCTTATTTGGGACGCCACCTGAAAAAGCGCAAGCATCCTCTCGGCGGAATCGACCTAAAGCATGCCCTCGTCCTTGACCTTTCGGGGCCTCCTCCCTACTGTCCCGCGCGCCCGGAAACTCCGGGTTTTCTCGAATAGAGGCAACCGATGGCAACCGTTTCTTCCGCCCTGCTCTCCGATCCCGCGCTTCTCGCCGCGGCCGGCCGCTCCAAGGCCTGGCCCTTCGAGGAAGCCAAGAAGATCGTGGCGCGGATCGAGAAACGGAAAGATAGCTCGAAGCCGGTGATCTTCGAGACCGGCTACGGCCCGTCCGGCCTGCCGCACATCGGCACCTTCGGCGAAGTGGCGCGCACCACCATGGTGCGTCATGCCTTCCGCGTGCTGACCGGCGACAGCGTGCCGACGCGCCTTCTCTGCTTTTCGGACGACATGGACGGCATGCGCAAGGTGCCGGACAACGTGCCGAACCCCGAACTGCTACGGGCCAATCTCGGCAAGGCGCTGACCAACGTCCCGAACCCGTTCGACAACGGTCATCCGAGCTTCGGTCACAACAACAACGCCAAGCTGCGCCAGTTTCTCGACACCTTCGGTTTCGACTACGAGTTCATGTCGGCCACCGAGGAGTACAAGAAGGGCACCTTCGACGACATGCTGCTGCGCATGCTGGCGAAGTATGACGCGGTGATGGAGATCATGCTGCCGACGCTTCGCGAAGAGCGGCGCAAGACCTATTCACCGTTCCTGCCGGTGCATCCGAAGACCGAGGTCGTCATGCAGGTGCCGGTCGAGGAGCGCAACGTCGAAAAGGGCACCATCGTCTGGACCGACCCGGCGACCGGCGAGCGCTTCGAAACCCCGGTGACCGGCGGCCACGCCAAGTGCCAGTGGAAGCCCGACTGGGCGCTCCGCTGGGCGGCGCTCGGCGTCGACTACGAGATGAGCGGCAAAGACCACATCGACAACGTCAAGACGTCGTCGCGGATCTGCAAGGTGCTGGGCGGCACGCCGCCGGACGGCTTCAACTACGAGCTGTTCCTCGACGAGAACGGCGAGAAGATTTCCAAGTCGAAGGGTAACGGCCTCACCATCGACGAGTGGCTGACCTACGCTTCGCCCGACAGTCTCGCGCTCTACGTGTTCCAGAAGCCGAAGACGGCCAAGCGGCTGTTCTTCGACGTGATCCCGCGCGCCGTCGACGAGTATTTCGCCTTTCTCGAGAAATACCCCACGATGGATGTCGACCAGCAACTGGCCAATCCGGTGTGGCACATTCACTCGGGGAACGTCCCGGTGACCCCGGTGCCGGTCAGCTTCTCGATGTTGCTCAATCTGGTGTCCGCCAGTCATGCCCACGACAAGGGCGCGCTCTGGGCCTACATCGGCCGGCATTCGCCGGGCGTGACGCCGGCAACGCATCCCAAGCTCGACGAGCTCTGCGGCTATGCGCTGGCCTACTACCAGGACCGGGTGAAGCCCTTCGTCACCTTCCGCGCGCCGGACGACGAGGAGCGGCAGGCGCTCGCCAAGCTGCGCGAGGCGCTCGACGCCCTGCCGGTCACCACGCCGGGCTCGGACATTCAGGACACGGTGCTGTCGGTCGGGCGGTCGTTCCCGCGCTTCCAGGACCCGGCCAAGAAGAGCCCGGATGGCGGACCGGGCGTCAGCCTCGAATGGTTCGCGACGCTCTATCAGGTGCTGCTCGGCCAGGAAAAGGGACCGCGCTTCGGCTCCTTCGTCGAACTCTATGGCCTGAAGGAAACCGTTGCGATGATCGACGCGGCGCTCGCCGGTACGCTCGGCCGCAACTGACGAGCGGCGGCAACACAGGATCACGGGCCGGCGTCGCGCCGGCCCTTTTTATTCGCCCAGCGTTTCAACGCCACCGTCGCCAAAACGACCGAGCTTCTCCTCCTTTGCCTTGGCGGCGTAGGGCGCCAGTAGCGGATCGGCGGGATCGACCGGCTCCGCCCACCCCCTGCTGGCCATGAACAGGGAGAGATTGCGACCCCCAACCCAACAATCGGCGGCGCTCTCACCGTCTTCTCCAGCCGCTCCGATACCGACACAGCCGACGGATCGCGGCCCGATCAGCCTGGCAAGATCGGCACGCGCCCGCGCGCCGCAGTTCCAGCGACCGGCCGTTCCCTCGCAGGTATCCGAGAAGGCAATCCCGGCGACGCCGGCAAGGTGAATGACCAGCGTTTCACGGTCTCGGATGGCCCGAAACCGAACGGCATCAAGCACGGTGACACGGGGAAACAGGCCCTCGAAGCTGGCGGGCGCCGGCGGAGGCGGAGGCAGGTCCGGCGGGCTCGGCGTTTCACCACCAAAGCGTCCGAGCACAACCTCGACCGGAGGTGGCGCCTTGTCGGCGAGCGGCTGTCTCAGGACAGGCGGTGATGGAAGACGGCCGAAATCGAGTATGGTCGGTCGAGCTTTCGCCAAATCCTCCCGCTCGGCGTCTCCTGACAGCCAGAGCAGCGCCGCAGCGGTCAGCGCCGAACCGGCGACAAGCGGCGCCATGCAACCCATGAGAAAGCCGTGCCGTTTCTGTCGAGCCATCGTCTGAGACGTTTCCTTTGCCGGAGCGCGTGCCGCGGAAAATGCTGGATTCTCGTTATTGGGGCAAGCAGGTCCGCGATGGTACCGCACCGAGTGGTGAATTGATCCTGTCGGGGTGGTGTCGAGCTGCCGGATGTTCTAGAGCAGGGCCGCAATCTCACGGAGTCCCGCCCATGGATCGTCTCGTCTACAAGATCGCCCCGCGTGCACTTTGGGAAGCGGCCGAAGCGACCGGCGTGTTCGCCGGAGCCTCCGTAGACTTCGAGGATGGCTTCATTCACCTTTCGTCGGCCGCGCAGGTGAAGGAGACGGCGAGGCTCTACTTCGCCGGCCAGAGCGACCTGCTGCTGATCGGCGTCGAGACGGCAGCCCTCGGCGAGGCGCTGAAGTGGGAAGTTTCGCGCGGTGGCAATCTCTTCCCGCATCTCTACGCCCCCCTTGAGTTCTCGGCCGTGGACTTCGTCGTCCCGCTACCGCTCGGGCCCGACGGTGCCCACCAGTTCCCCGACCTGGAGACCGGCCGATGAGCCTTTCCGAACTGATCGGCTCGTTCAGCGCCGCCGCGCTTCGGCGCTTCGATCCGGAGATGGCGCACACGCTGGCGGTCACCGCCATGCGCTTCAACCTCGCCCCAGGCCTGCCGAAGGTGGTGGACGATCGCCTGGCGGTCAGCTTCTTCGACATGCGCATCGACCATCCGATCGGGCTGGCCGCCGGCTTCGATAAGGATGCCGAAATCGCCGACGTGCTGTTGAAGCAGGGCTTTTCTCACGTCGAGGTCGGCACGCTGACGCCACGGCCGCAGCCGGGCAACCCGAAGCCGCGCATCTTCCGCCTGCCCGAGGCGAACGCGGTGATCAATCGCTGCGGCTTCAACGGCAAGGGGCATGCGCATGCCCTGAAACAGCTTGTGCGGCGGGGCGGACGGCCCGGCGTTGTCGGCATCAACGTCGGCGCCAACAAGGACAGTTCCGATCGCGCCGCCGACTACGTGACGGGCATCAAGGCCTTCGCGGGACTTGCATCCTACTTCACCGTCAACATTTCCTCGCCCAACACGCCCGGCCTCCGCGATCTGCAGGCGAGCGCCGCCCTGTCGGATCTCGTCGCCCGGATCATCGAGGCGCGCGACGAAACAACCGCGGCCGTCGGACGGCAAACGCCCGTGCTGGTCAAGATCGCGCCCGATCTCGACGAGGCGGCGCTCGACGATATCGCCGCCGTCATCGCAGCACGTGGCGCCGACGGTCTCGTCATATCGAACACCACGCTGTCGCGAAGCGGTGTGTTCGGCCCGACGGCCACCGAGCCGGGCGGACTGTCCGGCAAACCGCTGTTCGAGCGTTCGACGATCGTGCTGGCCAAGATGCGCGAGCGGGTCGGCCGGGCGATGCCGATCATCGGCGTGGGCGGCGTGATGACCGGCGAGGACGCCTATCTGAAGATCGCCGCCGGCGCCAATCTGGTTCAAGTCTACACCGCATTCATCTATGGCGGCGGCAATGCGATCAACGCCATCACCACGGACCTGCTCAGCCGCATCGAACGAAGCGGCATCGGCTCGGCGCGCGCGCTCGCCGGCTCGGACACCCGGGCCTGGGCCAACCGTCCAATCCCGGTGTGAGATATCGCCGACCGCGTGTTCAACTCGGTCGGCGCAAGTCCGTTTCGTTGGCTGGAGCAGAGGCAAGCCGGCGCGGACATATCCCGAGGGATGCCCGCGCCGTTTAGGCGTGCCTACCGGCTGGCGGCGGCGCGCAGCCTGCCGAGATTGCCGGCAATGCTGGCACCGGCGTTGAAGACGGCGCTGCCGGAAACGATCACGTCGGGCCGGAAGCCGGCGGCAATGCCGATGGTCGCCTCCGTGATGCCGCCGTCGATGGCGATGAGCGGGTCAACGCCGGTCTCGGCGGCAAGCCGCCTCAGCCGTTCGACCTTGCGGGCGAGGGCCGCATCGGGCGCACCACCGCTCCATCCCGGATCAACGGCGAGCAACGTCACCATGTCGATCTCGTGAAGAACGGGCGCGACGAGGTCTACAGGCGTTGCCGGATTGAGCGCCACGGCGCGCAACACGCGCCGCCCCGGCCTTCCCGCCACGTCGTCATCCAGCATGGCGAGCGCCCGGTGCAGGTGCGCGAGTCCCTCGGGGTGGACATGGATGATATCGGCGCCGGCCTTCAGCACCGCCGGAATGATCGCGATGGGATCGGCCACCATGAGATGGACGTCCTTCAGCATCTTCGTGCGCGAGGCCGCGACGAGCGGCGGGCCCACGGTGAAGCCCGGGCAGAAGACGCCATCCATGACGTCGAAATGCAGGAGGGCGTTGTTCGCCGCTTCCAGGTCGGCAATGGCCGCACCGTAGGCCATGGCGTCAGCGGCGAGGAGCCCAACGCTGAGGGATGGCGCAACACGGCGAAGGAAGGCCTTCAGCGTGTCGCGCGTCGCAAGATCGTCCGGAGTGGGAAACATCGGGGCCTCGTCAG
Source organism: Pleomorphomonas sp. (assembly GCA_030603685.1). Classification (GTDB taxonomy): domain Bacteria; phylum Pseudomonadota; class Alphaproteobacteria; order Rhizobiales; family Pleomorphomonadaceae; genus Pleomorphomonas. The sequence continues at coordinate 8,711 of JAUVXG010000039.1, read as the reverse complement.
TCGCGCGGCATGACGCCGACGAACACCTTGTGGCTGCGAGGGCCGGTCATGATGTCCTCGAGCTCGGCCTTGACCTTGAGATAGTGCGGCGTCGTCTTGTGGAACTTCACCGCCGCCTCGTCGACGAAGGCCTCGTAGATGGTGAAGCGGGTCGGCTCCGCCGGATCCTGCAGCACGTCGAAGCGACGGCAGCCGGGCTCGGCAATGGTGCCCTCACGGTTGGCGCCGAAGACGCGCAGGAAATCGTCGATGCGGTCGGGCTTGACGTTGATCTCGACGAGCGTGACGTGCATGGCGTGGCCTCCATATTGGCTGCAAGAAAAGGACGGCCGGCCGCCGGTGGATGGCGGCCGGCTCTCCGGAATCCCGAAGGCCTCATGGGGGGATGGCCGACGGGGGAGGAGCGGACGGCAGACGGGAGGGACCGCCGTCTCGCGAAGCGCGGGATCCGATCGATCAGAAGTCGAAGTTGTCGATGTTGTCCTTGGTGAACACCTGACGCTCCGGCAGCAGGATGATGCCGTTGTCCTCGGCTTCGTAGCTGTAGCCCTGGACGCTGTTCGGGCTGACTTCGACAGTGCCGATCTCGGGAATGTCGAGCTTGTCGCCGACCTTCATGGCGCCGTTCTTGATGAGGTGATCGGCGACGTAGATGGAGATGGCGCCCTGCTTGGTGACGTCCCAGAGGCCGAAGGCCTTGACGGTGTCACGCTTGACGTAGGGACGCATCACGTTCGGCGTCGAGAAGCCGACGATGGTCACCTGACCGGCGCGGCCGACGTTTTCGGCAGCCTGGGCGGCGGCGGGAAGCGCGTTGGCGTCGGGAGCGATGATGATGTCGACGTCCTTATAGGCCTTCAGGATGCTTTCGCCGGTCTGCAGCGACTTCTGGGCATCGTTATAGCCATACTGGGTGGTGACGACTTCCCAGCCCGGCTTGTCCTTGGCGATCAGCGCCTTGGCCTGCTCGACCCACTGGTTCTGGTCGGTGACCGTCGGGCTGGAATAGAAGAAGGCAACCTTGGCCTTGTCGCCCGGGTGCTGCTCGGCGGCCATGTCCACCAGAAGCTTGCCGAGCTGGGCCGGCGTGCCCTGGTTGATGTAGTAGCTGCGGCACTCGGGGTTGACGTCGCTGTCCCAGGTCAGGACCTTGACGCCCCGCTGCATGGCGCGCTTCAGGGCCGGGCAGAGGCCGTCGGGCGACACGGCCGAGACGACGATGGCATTGAAGCCCTGGTTGGCGAAGGTGTTGATGTACTGCACCTGACCGGACACCGACGGCTCCGTCGGGCCGTCATAGGTCACCTCGACGCCGAGCTTCTTGCCGGCTTCGACGGCGCCCTTGCCGCCAGAGGTGAAGAAGCCGACGCCCACCAGCTTCGGAATGAAGGCGATGCGGGTGCTGTCGGCGGCGACCGACGGACCGGCGAAGGTCGCGGCGGCGGTCACGGCAAGCGCAAGGGAAACGGTACCAAACTTCATGTTACTCTCCTTCCAAGACATGGCCCCGAGGCTGAAAACCCCGCTTTCCGGGCCCTCCTCCTCAAACGTCAGACCGTCATTCGGCCGCAACGTTTCTCAAGACGCGACGATGCTGGAACCAGACGCGTCCCATTTCCGAGAGGCTGCGCAAGGCAACCACGATGACCAACAGGCCACCCGACAGGGCGCTCGAGACATGGCTCGACACGCCGACGAGCTGGAGACCGGTTTGCAGATAGCCGACCAGGAGCGCCGCCCGCGCCGTACCCAGGATGGTGCCCGAGCCGCCGTAGATCGACGTGCCACCGAGCACCACGGCGGTGATCGCCGGCATCAGCGCCGTTGTGCCGAAGTCCGAACGGGCGGAACCGAAATAGGAGGCGAGGATCAGGCCGGACAGCGCCGCCATCAGGCTGGTCAGGGCGTAGGCGACCACCAGCGTGCGGAACACCGGCGTGCCGGCATAGGCGGCGGCGCGCGGGTTCTGGCCGATCAGGTAGACGTAGCGGCCGAAGCGGGTGCGATGCAGCAGCGCCATGAAGCCGACGGTCAGCGCCAGGAACAGGGCGAAGGGCAGCGGCAAGCCGAGCACCTCAAGGTTGGCAAGGTTGACGAAGGCCGGATCGAAGTTGCTGATGCCTTCGTAGCCCGTCGCACCAGCGAGGCCGGACAGCACCAGCGCCGCTCCGCCAAACAGAAAGCCGGTGCCGAGAGTGATGACCAGCGGGTTGACCTTGGACAGGTGAATGGCGACGGCATTGAAGACGCCACCCAGCGTGCCGACGGCAAGCGCCGCCACGGCCGCCACCCAGATGTCGACGCCACCGACCCAGAGGATGCCCAGGGTGATGGCAGAGAGCCCCATCACCGAGCCGAGCGACAGGTCGATGCCGCCGGTAATGATGACCAGCGTCAGGGCCAGCGCGGTGATGCCGACGTGAATGAAATCGGACGTGGCGTAGAGCAGCATGGACGGCTGCAGGAACACCGGGTTGATGGCGCCGAACAGCAGGATCTCGGCGATCAGGAGCAGCGCGAGCACGCTCTCCCAGCGCTTGAGGGCAGGATGAAGCTTCATTTGCGCGCCTCCGAGGTCTCAAGCGCCGTCTTGAGCGGCCGCGTCGCGGCCTTGGCAGCGTCGCCGTGCTGGGCAGCCGCCTGCGGATCGATGAACTTGCGGTATTTCTGGTAACGGAGGAGACGATCGACGGCCTCGCGGATCTTGCCGTCGGTGATCAGAACCACCAGCAGGATGGCGCCGGCGATGATGTCGTTCCAGTAGGCCTCGAGGCGTAGCAGCACGAGAACGCTGTCGATCGAGGTCATGAAGTAGGCGCCGAGCGCCGCTCCGAGCACCGTTCCGGTTCCGCCCAGAAGGCTGACGCCGCCGAGCACGCTCGATGCGATGGCCCGCATCTCCATGCCGGTGCCGGCGGTGTTGGGAATGAAGCCGATCTGAGAGGCGAAGATGACGCCGGCCAGCGCGGCCAGGAGCCCGTTGAGGCCATAGGCGACGATCTGCACCTCGTTGACGCGGATACCGATGAGGCGAGCGCCCTCGCGGTTGTCGCCGACGGCGAACATGGAGCGGCCGAAGGCGGTGTAGCGCAGGCCGAGGTGGGCGACGATCAACAGGACCAGCACCAGCCAAGCGACCGGAGACAGGCCGAGCGAACCGGCCTTGGTCAGCGCCTTGAAGTTCTCCGGCAAGCCTTCGATCCAGCTGCCGCCGGACAGGAGATAAACAAAGCCGCGATAAAGACCCAGTGTGCCGAGCGTGGCGACGATGGCCGACACCTTCAGCAACGACACCAGCACGCCGTTGAACAGGCCGCAGAGGAGGCCGACCAGAAGCGCGGCGCCGATGGAGGCGGGGAGCCCCCAGCCGGCATTCATCAAGAGGCCGGCGACTACCGCCGCGAGCCCCATGATCGAACCGACGGACACGTCGAGGCCGTGCGTCGCCATCACCATGGTGGCGCCGATCGCCAGTACGAACAGGATGAGACTGTTGCCGTAAACGAGCAGCACAGTGTCCAGGGACAGGTAGCTGTGATCGACGAGGCCGAGGACCGCGAACAGGAAGACGATGATCAGCGCGACCGAAGCTTCGCGGTGGCGCTGCAGGAAGCGGATGATCATTGCGCAGCGTCCATTTTGGCGCCGACCCCGAAGGAGAGGCGGGCAATGGCATTGATGGTGATGTCGGAGCCTTCGAGCAGACCGCCCGGATAACCGTGGTTCATCACCAGGACGCGGTGACTGAGGCGCTCGACTTCCTCGTGGTCGGAGGAGATCAGGAGGATGGCGAGCCCTTCGCCGGCCAGCCGATCGATCAGCCGGTAGATGTCGGCGCGCACGGCCACGTCGACGCCGCGCGTCGGCTCGTCGAGGATCAGGACGCGCGGGCCGGCGGCGAGGCACTTGGCGAGCAGCACCTTCTGCTGGTTTCCGCCCGACAGCGTGCGAACCGGCTGGTCGGCGTTGGCGCAGACGATGCCGAGAAGCTTGACCTGCTCGGCGAAGTCGGCTCGTTCCCTGGCAAGCGGCAGCCACTCCTGGCCGCGATGCAGCACCAGAGCAGACGCGTTCCACACGAGCGGCGCGTTGACGAACAGGCCCGACACCTGCCGATCTTCCGGCAGATAGACGACGCCGGCATCGAGGCTCTGGCGCGGGCCATGACCGGTGAGCGGCTTGCCATCGACCAAGATGCGGCCACGGGCGGCGGGGCGGATGCCGTAGATGGTTTCGGCAAGCTCGGTACGGCCCGAGCCGACCACGCCGGCCAGACCGAGGATCTCCCCGGCGTGCAGCGAGAAGGTCACGTCGGCAAATCCCTCGCCGGCAAGCCCTTCGACGCGCAACCGTTCGTCACCCCGTTCAACCGGAGCGCCGACGCGGCCGAGCGTGAACCCTTCCTTGCCTTCGACGTGCGTCATGGCAGCGACGATCTCGGCATCGGTGAAGGACTTCGGCGGCCCGGCCAGCACGACCTGACCGTCGCGCAGGATGGAGACGATGTCGGCGATCTCGCGGATTTCGCCGAGTTTGTGGGAAATGAAGAAGATGCCGACGCCCTGGGCGGTGAGCGCGCGGATGCGCGCGAACAGCTTGCCCACCTCGCGCGGCGTCAGTGCCGAGGTCGGCTCGTCGAGAATGAGAATGCGGGCGTCGCGGATGAGGCCGCGCAGGATCTCGACCATCTGCTGGTCGGCGACCTCCAGCTGACCGGCCTGGGTCGACAGCGTCATGCCGGCGCCGATCTCGGCGATCATGGTTTCGAGGCGAGCGCGCAGTTCCTTGCGGTTGCCTGGGACGTGCATCAGCACGTTCTCTTCGACCGAAAGGCTCGGGAAGAGCATCGGCTCCTGCGGGACCAGATGGATGCCGGCCTGACGGGCGGTGACCGGCGTCATGGCCGAAGCGTCTTCGCCGCACACCAGAAGCTCGCCGCGATCGAGGCGATGCAGACCGGCGATCATCTTCATCAGGGTGGACTTGCCGGCGCCATTGCCGCCGAGCAGTGCGTGCACCTCACCCGGCCTCAGCGTCAGATCGACGCCGCGCAACACGGCGATGGAGCCGAAGAATTTCCAGACTTGCCTGGCTTCGACCAGCGGCGTTCGCTGGTCGGTCGGCGAGGTTCCCGCCATGTCGACAGTCTCCCAACTTTCTCTTTTTGGAAACGCGAGGCTACCAGCGTTTCAGTACGCCCTCTCCTCAGGGCGGTCCGCCGGACTTCCAGAGAAGCCCGACGGAGCGGTTCGCGGTCCTTTATTGGCGGCTCAGGCCGCCTTGGCCTTGCCGGCCTTGTAGATGTCGTAGGCCTTGTCGACGCTCTCGCCGTCATGCACCACCGCCCGCACGGCGGCGATCATCGCCACCGGACAATCGGACTGGAAGATGTTGCGACCCATGTCGACGCCGGCCGCGCCCTGATCGATGGCGCGCCAGGCCATCTCGAGTGCGTCGCGCTCGGGCAGCTTCTTGCCGCCGGCAATGACGATCGGAACCGGGCAACCGGCCACGACCTTCTCGAAGCCGTCGTCGATATAGTAGGACTTGACGATATGGGCGCCGAGTTCGGCGCAGATGCGCGTGGCAAGACCGAAGTAGCGCGCGTCGCGCACCATGTCCTTGCCGACGCCGGTGACCGCCATGGTCGGGATGCCGTAGCGATTGCCGGTGTCGATCAGCTTCACGAGGTTGGCGAGCGACTGGTGCTCGTACTCGGCTCCGACATAAACATTGGTGGTGATCGCCGATGCGTTGAGGCGGATGGCATCCTCGATATCGACCGCCACCAGCTCGCGCGACAGTTCGGTCAGAACGCTCATGCCACCCGAGCAGCGCAGCACCACCGGCTTGCGACTATCGGCCGGCATGGTCTGGCGCAGACCGCCGCGCGTACACATCAGCACGTCGGTGTAGGGAACGAGCGGGCGAATGGTGAGATCCAGCCGCTCCAGGCCGGTAGCCGGCCCCTGGAAATAGCCGTGGTCGAAAGCCAGCATGACGGTGCGGCCGCTCTTGGGCTGGAAGATGCGCGCCAGGCGGTCCTGCATGCCCCAGTCGAGCGATACGGAACCACGCACTGGGAACGCCTTGACCTCCACCGGCTGATCCAATCCGAAATCCTTGCCTTCCTTCACGTCGTCCAAATCGGCCATGAGGTCCTCCAATGGGGCGGCGGGGTCTGCAATCAGCAGTACCAGTCGTTCAAATGAACACCGCCTTATCAATTGCACACCCGATTATTTGCCGCACGCACCCCATCGTCAACCCAGATTCTGCACATAAGTGATAATGGCAGCCAAAGGAGCCGAACTGCGAATCCGAAGCAATATGACCGAAATCAGTTAACTTATTGATTTTTAATTGTTTTTCTGAAATCGGCATTTCCCGTCATACGACTTAATGATGATCAGGAACATCATAGCTTGCGCTTATGTGCACATCGTGATCATATGATCGATAACAACGACGTTCGGGATCTCCAAAGGGAGTACCCGTGCAAATGTCATGAAGGTGAGTGACGTGAACGAAGCCTATGACGAGCTGGCGTTTGAGCCGCACGAGGAAGAGCTGCTGAGCCGCGTTGCCTGGCACTATTACCACGACGGCCTCACGCAAAGCGAAATCGGCGAGCGACTGAACCTGTCGCGCATCAAGGTGTCGCGCATGCTCGACCGCGGCCGGAAGATGGGGCTCATCCACGTCCACATCAACTCGAGCTATGGCGGCTGCTTCGCCCTGGAAGCCCGCCTGCAGGAGATCTATGGCCTCGACGAGGCGCGCGTCATCCCGGCGCAGGAGACCGGCAACGTCAACGATCGGCTGGCCGAAGCCGCGAGCCAGTATCTGATGGGCCGTCTCAAGGACCAGGAAATGCTGGCCGTGGGCTGGGGCGCAACGGTGATGGGCACGCTTCAGCGGCTCTCCCGCACGCTCTCCTACAAGGACATCTCGCTGGTCAGCCTGACCGGCGGCGTCTCCGCCTACATCGAAGGCGTCGCCTCCGGCCGCTCCTCGCAGAACGTCCATCTTATCCCCGCGCCGCTCGTCGTATCGCAGGAGAGCATCGCCGAGGCGATCCGGGCCGAACGGCACGTTGTCGAGGTGATGAGCATGGCCCGCACGGCCAACTATGCGCTGGTCGGCATTGGCGCCGTAGCCGACGAAGCGACGCTCATCGCTTCCGGTTACGCCAGCCGTTCGCAGTTCGAGATCTTCCGCCGCCAGGGCGCCGTGGGCGACATCATCGGCATCTTCTACGACCAGGCCGGCGAGCCGCTCGACTTGCCGTTTCACAAGATGCTGGTCGGCCTCGATTTCGAAGCCCTGTCGGCCATCCCGCAGGTTATCGCCGCCGCCGGCGGCCCGAGGAAGGTCGATGCCATCCGGGCCGCCGCCCGCGGTGGCCGCATCGACGTGCTGATCACCGACGAGCCGACGGCCCAAGCCATTATCGAGAAAGACCAAGCATGACCACCCCCCACGTTCTCGCCATCGATGCCGGCACGGGCAGCGGCCGCGCGGTGATTTTCGACAAGGCCGGCCGCCAGGTCGCCGTCGCGCAGGAAGAGTGGACGCATCTCAGCGACCCGCGCTACCCCGGCTCCATGGAGTTCGATTGCGCCGCCAACTGGGCGTTGCTCGCCGGCTGCGTACGCCGCGCACTGGCCTCCGCCGGCCTGTCGGCATCGTCCATCCGCGCCGTTAGCGCCACCTCGATGCGCGAAGGCATCGTGCTGTGGGACAAGGATGGGCGCGAGCTCTGGGCCTGCGCCAACGTCGACTCGCGGGCATCCGACGAGACCAAGGCCCTCAAGGCCGCCATGCCGGACTTCGAGCGCGACGCCTACGCCGTGACCGGCCAGACCTTCGCGCTTGGCGCCATTCCGCGCCTCAAGTGGATCGAGCGGCACCTGCCGGACGTCTATGCCCGCACGGCGCGCATGTGCATGCTGTCCGACTGGATCGTCGCCCGCCTCAGCGGCGAAATCGCCTGCGACCCGTCGAACGGCGGCACCAGCGGACTTCTTGCTCTCGACACCCGAACCTGGGACGCCGACATCGCCCGCCGCGCCGGCATCGACCCCGCCATTCTGCCGCCCGTTCACGAGACGGGCACGGCCATCGGCCGAGTGACGGCCGCCGCCGCGGCAGACACCGGCCTTGCCGCGGGAACCCCCGTGGTGGTCGGCGGCGGCGACGTGCAGTTCGGCGCGCTCGGCCTGGGCGTCGCCCGCGCCGGCGAAGCGGCCGTACTCGGCGGCACGTTCTGGCAGGAGGTGGTCAACATGCCCAAGCCGACCGCCGACCCGGCCATGCGGGTGCGCGTCAATCCGCACGTCGTGCCGGGGCTCAGCCAGGCCGAGGGCATCGCCTTCATGGTCGGCATGACCACGCGCTGGTTCCGCGACGCCTTCTGCGATGAAGAAAGACGCATCGCCGCCGAGCGCGGCATCGACGTCTATGCGCTCCTCGAGGAGAAGTCGGCCACCGTGGCGCCCGGCGCCAACGGCATACTCCCCATCTTCTCGGACGTGATGAACTGCGCGGCCTGGTATCACGCCGCCCCCTCGCTCCTCAACCTGTCGCTCGACGCCAGCATCTGCGGCAAGCCGCAGATCTTCCGCGCCATCCAGGAGAACGCGGCGATCGTTGCGTCGGAGAACCTCCGGCTGGCGGCCAATCTGGCAGGCGTGACGCTGACCGATCTC
>JAUVXG010000156.1 GCA_030603685.1 Pleomorphomonas sp. | reverse complement strand
GTCGAGACCGGTTTCGGAGAACCCGAGGCGCATCAGGCCGTCGGAGCCCTGATCAAGCTGGAACTCCGTGACGGCAGTCCCGCCAAGAGCGCCCGCTGAGAGCGGATTGAGCAAATTGCCCAGACGCTTCGCGGCTTCCTCCACCTTGTCGGCGTCGCGGATCTTCAGCTGGACCACATCGCCCTGAATGCCGAGCCCCGTATAGCCGATGCGGGGATCTTCGCGCATGGCCTGGCGAATATCGCCCTCAAGCGCCTTGAGCCGCTTCTGCTTATAGTCGTTCACATCGACCTGATAGAGCAGGTAGACGCCGCCCTGCAGGTCGAGGCCGAGAACCACCTGTCGTCCCGGAAGCCACGAGGGCCAGTAAGTCTTGATCTGGTCCGAGGTGAGGTAGTTGGGGATCAGGACCACGAGAGCGACGAAAATCGTCAGGAGAATCGTGGTTACCTTCCAGCGGGAAAAGTAGAGCATTTGCTGCCTCGGACCTTATTGGCCGAAAGCGGGCAGCCAGGCTGCCCGCTGTCCATCTTGTTCCGAACGATCGGTCAGTTGCCTTCCTTGACGGGCTCGCCCTTGCTGCGAAGCTGCTGGACGAGACCGGAGGCAACGCGGACCTGTACCTTGTTCGTGCCGTCGCCGACATCGAGCAGCAGTTCGTTGTCGTCGACCACCTTGAGGATCTTGCCGATCAGGCCACCCTGCATCACGACCACGTCGCCGCGCCGCAGGTTCTTCAGCATGTCGCGATGCTCCTTGGCCTTGCGCTGCTGCGGCCGGATGAGCAGGAAATACATGATGACGAAAATCAGGATGAACGGCGCGAACTGGATCAGGAAGTCGGCGCCACCGGGAGCGGCACCGGCCGCCTGCGCAAAGGCTGGGGTCACGAACATCAGGTCAACTCCATTGGCCTGCCAACGCCCGCGAGCCGGACCGACGAGGCACTGAGACATCGATGAGCGGCGAACCGTCCATTCGAAAGTGGCCGGAATATACCTAGGCCGAAGGACTTTGCAAACCAAAGCTATGCGCCACCACCTGCCGACCGACGTCTCTAGGTAGTCTCCGGAAGGAAATGCGGCCAAGCGTACCGGAAACAGCCATCGCAGGTTTGCATCGGCGAATGGGGAGGGCTAGAGAATGCTTAGGAGTACCGAGCGGTACACAAGCGCCGAGCCAAAGCGTGAACTGGCGGGATAGAGGAGCATGGACGTGAGCGCTTCCCCCATCGAGACCCTGAATGCCCACCTGGAGCGCATAGCCGAACTCCTCGAGCGGATGACGCCCGCCGTTCAGCACCTGCCGGACTTCGAAGCGAGCGACGCATTCGTGTTCGTCGCAGATCCGGCCTCTTTACAGCCCGTTCTGCGCGTCAACCGAGTCGACATCGGGCTTCTCAAGGGCATCGATCGCAACCGTGACATGATCGTCGCCAACACCGAGCGCTTCGCTCGTGGACTGCCCGCCAACAACGTGCTTCTCTGGGGCGCTCGCGGCATGGGCAAGTCCTCATTGGTGAAAGCATCCCAGGCGGAGGTCAATCGGCGCCTCGCCGACCGAGCGGGATTCACACCCTTGAAGCTGATCGAGATCCACAGGGAAGACATCGAGAGTCTTCCCGCACTGATGAAAATGCTGCGTGACAGCCGTCATCGCTTCATCTTGTTCTGTGACGACCTTTCCTTCGACCACGGGGACACGTCCTACAAGTCGCTCAAGGCCGTACTCGAAGGCGGCATCGAGGGGCGGCCGGACAATGTCGTGTTCTACGCCACGTCGAATCGTCGCCACCTCCTGCCGCGCGACATGATGGAGAACGAGCGGGCGACGGCGATCAACCCCGGCGAGGCGGTCGAGGAGAAGGTGTCACTGTCCGATCGCTTCGGACTATGGGTCGGCTTTCACAACTGCTCGCAGGAGGGGTACCTCGAGATGGTGCGCGGTTACGTCGCGGCGCTGGAACTCGAAGTCGACGCGAATGTTCTCCGAGCGGAAGCTCTAGAATGGGAGCGGACGCGTGGCGCACGGTCGGGCCGAGTCGCCTGGCAATACGTCCAGGACCTTGCGGGCCGGCTCAGGCTTGACGCCTGATCGGTGCGGTATGGGAGGAGATGAGAGATGAGGCATGTCAATGCGATGGGCGCCCTCGCCCTGCTCGCGGGCTGCGTATCGTCACCGGTGCCGGTCGTCTACAAGACCGGATCCAGCTTTTCGGAGCGGCAAGCGGCAGCCGATCAATGCCGCATCGAGTCGCTTGAGAAAATTCCGCAAGCCATGGTCACCGTCGTTCGACCGCCGGAATACAAACCCGGGTTTACCGAGTGCCGGGAAGACCCGGTGAGCGGCCGTCGCTACTGTCGCGAGACCGGCGGATTCGTCTATCCCGGCAGCAGCCATACGCGGGACGTCAACGCCGAACTGCGGGAACGCTATATCGGCGGGTGCCTCCGCCGAGCGGGGTTTGAGGTGATCGCAAAGCCGATCTGCGGGGGCGATGCCGGCGCCGCCTACGTGGCAGGCCGCGACAATCAGGCACCGGCCGCCTCACTCGCTTGCGTCACCGACGACGAAAGGGTGATTCCGCGCGACTGGCGCTGACAGTAGGCTGGCTTGCCCGGTAAAAAGCCGGCGGCCGAAGCCGCCGGTGGAAAGGGATGTGCTGTCTGAACCGCCGATCCGTCAGCCGCTGAGGTAAGGGAGCGGATCGACCGGACGATTGCCGTTGCGGATTTCGAAGTGCAACTGCGGCCGGCTGACGTTGCCGGTGGCACCGACCTTGGCGATGGTCTGGCCGCGCAGGATGCTGTCTCCACGCTGAACCAGCACTTCGCTGGCATGGGCATAGGCCGACACGAAGCCGTTCGGGTGCTTCACCAGAACCAGGTTGCCAAAGCCTTTCAGTTCGTTGCCGGCATAGATCACCTGACCACCCTCAGCGGCCTTGATCGGCGTTCCCTCAGGCACTTCGATGTTGATGCCGTCGTTGCGCTCGCCGCCGGGCTTGACGCCGAAGGCGGAAATGACGCGGCCACGCACCGGCCAGCGGAAGCTGCCGTCGGCGGCGCTCTCAACACCGGACGACGCCGGTGTAGTCGCCTTTGCGCCAGGCTGGGTTTGGCTTGGAGCCAACGCAGCGGTCTGCTGATTGGCCTGTTTGCCGGGTGTATTGCCGGCCGGTGGCAACAGGCCTGGCTTGGCATCCGTGGCCGTGGAGCTTGACGCCATGGCCACGGTGGTGGTCGGAGCGGGCGCCGGCTTGCTCGGCGCAGCTGCGGCGACTTCGCTCGACACCGACTTCGGCACCGGCGGCTTGACGGGCGGCAGCTGCCCCAAAACCTGAGGCGCGGTCGCTGCGGCGGCAGGCGCGGCAACGGCGGCCGTCTGTTGACCGTAGGCCGGGATGACGATGTTCTGGCCGGGCGTCAGCTGGGCGCCGGCAACAAGGCCGTTGGCGGCGAGCAGAGACGACTCGGCGACGCCATAACGGCGGGCAAGTACCTGCACGGTATCGCCCGGCTTGACCGTGATGGCGGTGCCGTTCGAAGGCGTCCAGGGCTGGGTGCCGGTGGCTGCCCCAGCCGTCGGCAGGGAAGCGGTCTGGTTCGGGCGAACGTAAGCGCCATTGTTGACCACCGCGCCCGGCGCCGGCGGCAAGGTGCTCGAAGACACGGTTCCCGACGAGGGATAGGTGGAGGCCGGCGCAGCATAGGTCTGCTGCGGGTAGGCCGGTTGCGCATAGGCGGGCTGCGCGTAGGTCGCCTGGGCGTTTATGGATCCGGTCGGCATCGGATCGGCGCGCCCAATGATCTGGTCCTGGTTGTCCGTTTCGGCAAACACGTTTCCGAAGCGGCTGACGTCGCCGCTACAGCCGGCCGAAAAGCCGGCCAGTATGGCAACGGCGGCAACCTGGGCCAGGAAGCGGGAGGTCCGGCAGATCGCTAGGTTACTCATGATCATCAGGTCTCGCCTGCTCGACTTCAACTGTAATGATTAAGCCGCAGTAACGTTGATAAAGGCTTAAAGCGACAGGACATCCGCCTCCGAACGGCTTCCAGACTCCGGGAAAACGGCGGATTTCCTCACGACTTTCGGTGAACGAGCGCGGCGCGGGCGTTGGGACTCACAACCGCCGAGCCACACCTTCCCTCAATGGGAACTGCCGGATCGCGCCAAGCTCGGCCCGATGAAACAGACGTCCATCGCGCGAGATTCGCACCAGCGTTTGCGTGTGGCCAACTCCCACCGGGGCGACCAGAATCCCCTTGTCGGCGAGCTGGTCGAGGAGCGCCGTCGGCACCTTCTCGACTGCTCCGTCGACGAGGATGCGATTGTATGGCGCGTGGCGAGTGAAGCCCTCGAGACCATCGCCGAGAAGGGTGATGACGTTGGATATCCTAAGAGCCGAAAGGCGGTCTTCGGCGATGTCGATCAGGCTGCGAAACCTGTCCATCGTCACCACCTGGGCGGCGAGATGGGCGAGAATGGCCGCCTGAAATCCAGAACCGCAGCCGACCTCCAGCACCCGATCGCCAGGCTCGGCAGCCAGCGCGGACACCATCAAGGCCACGGTAGAGGGGGCATTGATGGTTTGGCCGCATTCGATGGGCAAGGATCGATCGAGATAGGCGCTCGCCTGGTGGGACGCGGCCACGAACATCCGACGCGGAACGAGCTCAAGAGCACGCAACAGCCGGGTATCGGTGACACCCATGCCGCGGAGCTTCATCGTCAGCTCCGCGATCGCCACCTTGTCCGGCTCAAAAGGCCTCATCGACACCATTCTCTCGCGCAATGCCGCAAAACATGAATTGCGACGCTGCATTTATGACGGAGGTGTCAAAAGTAAGACGAACAGCCTTGAAAAAGGGTTTCGATCAGAACAAGGCCTGCAGTTTCTCCATGGTCGCCATGTCCGTCAGGTCGAGGCGAAGCGGACTGACGGAGACCTTGTTGCGCGAGATCGCAAACGCGTCGGTCCCTTGCGCACACAGCATCTCGCCGCGCCGGAAGGTCAGCCAGTAATAGGGCTTGTGGCGGGCGTCGATTCGCTTCTCCACGTCGATGCCGTGGTCATAGGCGAAGTTTCCCTGCCGCGTTACCTCGACGCCGGCCACCTCTGACGGCCGACAGTTGGGGAAGTTGACGTTGATGAACGTGCCGTGGGCAATCCCCTGCCCCGTCAGCTTCCTGAGAATATCCGGGCCCAGGGCTTCCGCGGTCTCGAAGGGAATGCGCCCGACGAAATCCTCGTAGGCCTGGCTCAAGGCGACCGCGGGTATGCCGAGCAACGTCGCCTCGATGGCGCACGCGACGGTTCCCGAATAGGTGACGTCATCGGCCATGTTGGTACCGGCGTTGACGCCCGACAGCACGAGATCGGGACGCTCTGGCAGGATGTGGCGAACGCCCATGATGACGCAGTCGGTCGGCGTGCCGCGCACGGCAAAGCGGCGGTCATCGATCTTGCGCGCCCGGAGCGGGTCGTGCAGCGTCAGCGAGTGGGCGAAGCCGGACTGGTCCGTCTCGGGAGCGACAACCCAGACGTCGTCGCTCAAGGCACGCGCGATGTTCTCGAGTGCCACGAGGCCCGGCGCATGAATACCATCATCATTGGAAATCAGGATGCGCATGGTCGGACCTTCCGTTTGACGATCAAGCTTTTTCAAGGCGTGCGACGCCGCCCATCAGAGGCAGCAGCACATCCGGGACGGTCACCGAGCCATCCTCGTTCTGCCAGGTCTCCATGACGGCAATGAGGGCGCGGCCGACAGCGACGCCGGAACCGTTGAGCGTATGCACGAAGCGGGTGCCCTTGGGCTCGCCGGTCGGACGGTAGCGGGCGTTCATGCGGCGCCCCTGGAAATCTCCGCAGACAGAGCAGGATGAAATCTCCCGGAACTTCTTCTGGCCGGGTAGCCAAACCTCGATATCGTAGGTCTTGCGGCTGCCGAACCCCATGTCGCCGGTGCAAAGCGTCACGACTCGATAGGCGAGCCCCAGGCGCTTCAGCACCTCCTCGGCGCAGGCAAGCATGCGCTCGTGCTCTTCGATCGACTTTTCCTGGGCGGTGATGGAGACGAGCTCCACCTTGTTGAACTGGTGCTGGCGCAGCATGCCGCGCACGTCGCGACCGGCGGACCCGGCTTCCGAACGGAAGCACGGCGTCAGCGCGGTGAAGCGCAACGGCAGATCCTTCTCTTCCAGGATCTCTTCGCGGACGAGATTGGTCAGCGGCACTTCGGCCGTCGGGATCAGCCAGCGACCGTCGGTCGTCTTGAAGAGATCCTCGGCAAACTTGGGCAGCTGACCGGTGCCGTACATTACCTCGTCGCGCACCATCAGCGGCGGGATCACCTCGGTGTAGCCGTGCTCGATGGTATGCAGGTTGATCATGAACTGGCCGAGTGCGCGCTCGAGGCGGGCGAGATGGCTTTTCACCACGGTGAAACGGGCGCCGGCCAGCTTGGCCGCGCGCTCGAAATCCATCATGCCGAGCCCTTCACCGAGCTCGAAGTGCTCTCTCGCCCAGTTGAACTGGCGCGGCTCGCCGAAGCGGTGGTGCTCGACGTTGGCACTCTCGTCCGGCCCGTCGGGCACGTCGTCAAGAGGCGTGTTGGGAATGACCGACAGCGCGGCATCGAGGGCGGCATCGAGCTCGCGCTCCTTGGCTTCACCATCCTGGATGAAGGACTTGATGCGCGCAACCTCTTCCATCAGTTCGGCGGCGCGAGCCTCGTCCTTGGTGGCCTTGGCCTTTCCAATCTCCTTGGAGGCAGCGTTGCGGCGCTCCTGCGCCTCCTGAAGCGACTTGATGTTGCCCCGGCGCGCATCGTCGAGACGGATCGCCTCCGACACGGTGGCTTCGGCGAGGTCCGCCGACTGGTTGCGACGCATCAGGGCGTGCTTCAGGGCTTCCGGATTGTCGCGAATCCACTTGATGTCGAGCATTGGCTTTCCCCGCGCGGCACGTCCGCCGGAGCCCTCGCATCAGCCTTCGGTGGTGGAGACGTCCCGGGACTCGCCGCGCTTGTTGATATACCTGACGGCAATGATGGACACTTCGTAGAGAAGCATCGTCGGAACCGCAAGCAGGATTTGGCTCATCGGGTCGGGCGGCGTCAGCACGGCAGCCACGACGAAGGCGAGCAGGATGGCGTATCGACGCCAGGACTTGAGCCCCGCCTCGGTGACGACCCCAACGCGACCGAGCAGCGTGAGCACCACCGGCAACTGAAAGACGATGCCGAAGGCGAAGATCAGCGTCATGATCAGGCCAAGATATTCGGACACCTTGGGAAGCAGTTCGATCGCCGCCTGCCCGTTGCCGCCGGCTTGTTGCATCGAGAGAAAAAACATCATGATGGTGGGCATCACGAAGAAGAACACCATCAACGCGCCGAGCAGGAAAAGGATCGGCGTCGCGACAAGGAACGGCAGGAAGGCTTGCCGCTCGTGCTTGTAAAGGCCGGGCGCCACGAACATGTAGATCTGGTTGGCGATCACAGGGAAGGCAACGAACAAGGCACCGAAGAGCGCAAGCTTGAGCTGCGTGAAGAAATACTCCTGCGGCGCGGTGTAGATGAGCTTCACGCTCTGCTCGGCTCCGGCCGCCCGCTCATAGGGGATGACCAGGATGTTGAAAATGTCCTGGGCGAAGAAGAAGCAGAGCAGAAAACAGACGAGGATTGCCGCGACCGACTTGAGAAGGCGCGATCGCAACTCGGTGAGATGCTCGATAAGGGGCGCCTTGGACGCCTCGATCTCGTCTTCTTCCTGCTTGGTGGTCATGCGCTGCCCCCGCGCTTTTCATCGGAAGCCGTCGGCCCGGACACATGTGCCTCAGTCTTCTCGGCATCGGTCGGTGACGCCATTTCCACCGGTGAGGCCGCCGCTGCCGATCCTTCCGATCCGATCGGGGCTTCGACTGCGGACGGCAAAGAATCGGTCGAATCCGGACGCGGGGTTGACGTGTCGGTCTTGGGCGGGATTGGCGCCATCACCGACTTCTTGAGGTCGTCCCCGAAATTGCGCACGGGATCGAAAGTCTTCTTGAGATCGGTCAGGGGATTGGCGCTCTGAACGCTGCTCTTGATGTCGCTCAGGTCGGCCTCTCGCTCGGCCTCGCGTAGCGCCTGGCTGAACTGCGCCTGCATGTCGCCCGCCATGCGCCGCGCCTTGCCCACCATCTGGCCGACGGTCCTGAGCAGGCGCGGCAGATCCTTGGTAGGAAAGACGATGAGCGCCACGATGGCGATCACCAGGATTTCCGTCCAGCCGATATCAAACATCGTTCACACGTCCGCCATCGGCGCCCATCACACCATTCGGGTGCGAGACCCTGAAAAGAACGCACCGAGACCGATCAGGTCCGGGGGGCGTCGTCCGTCTTGTTCTCGACGGGCTTCGGCGGCGTTTCCTCGTCGTCGGACATGCCCTTCTTGAAGTTCTTGATACCCTTGGCGAAATCACCCATCAGCTCGGGGATCTTGCCACGGCCACCGAACAGGATAAGGACCACGACCAAGACGATCAGCCAATGCCAGATGCTCAACGAACCCATTTCTGTCTCCTGAGGGCGCACGCCCAAAAGTGGCGGCACTCTTGCACAACGAACGCCCTGTCGCAAGAAACCGCGACAACGCTATGAAGGAAATCCGGCTTTCTCAAGATGACGCCGAGCCGATCCGCCAGAACCTCACTCGTCAGGCGGCAAAGGCGCATAATCCTGGAAATCAAGCTCGGTCAGGGGATCCTCATCGGGCATCAGAGCATCCGATGCATTGGGGACGGGAACGCGAAAGCCCGGCGGCACCGCGCCCTCCAGGAATCCGGCCGCCTTGAGATCGTCAACGCCGGGAAGATCGGTTACCGCATCAAGGCCGAAATGGACGAGGAAGGCCTCTGTGGTGCCGTAGGTGAGCGGACGTCCCGGCGTACGACGGCGGCCGCGCATCCTGATCCAGCCGGTTTCCATCAGCACGTCGAGCGTGCCCTTGTTGGTGGATACGCCGCGAATCTCCTCGATCTCCGCGCGAGTGACGGGCTGGTGGTAGGCGATGATGGCCAGCGTCTCCAGCGCGGCGCGCGACAACTTCTTCGGCTCGACCTGCTCCCGCGTCAGCAGGTGGGCAAGGTCGGGCGCCGTCCGGAACATCCATTTCCCGGCCACTTCGACAAGGTTCACGCCCCGAGACGCGTAGATGGTTCGGAGATCGACAAGCACCTGGGGCACATCGGTGCCGGGCGCCAATCGTTCGGCGAGTTCATCGGCGCCGACCGGTTGCGCCGAGGCAAAAAGGATCGCTTCGGCGCCACGAATCGCCGTCATCCAGGCTTCGTACTCGGCAGGGTCGCGATCGCCGGCAAACAGTCGCAACTGACCGTGCGGCGTATCGTCTCCGAGGCCCGAACGGTTCATTGGTCGCCCTCCTCCGGCGCGTCCGCCTTGCCCTGTCCCTTGCGCATGTAGAGAGGAGCAAAAGGCCCTGACTGCATCAACTCCATCCGCCCTTCGCGCACAAGCTCCAGTGACGCAGAAAAGGCCGAGGCGCGGACCGTGGCCCGCGATTCCGGACCGGTCATGTAACGGATGAGATAATCGTCGATCGGCGTCCAATCGGGAATCGCTCCGATCAGGCGCTCCAGAAGATCGCGCGCATCGGCCAGCGCCCAGACCTGCCGCTTTCGGACCGTGTGGACGCGCACCATGTCGCGCTGACGCTGCCGGCCGTAGGCGTCGAGCAGATCGAAAAGGCTCGCTTCCCAAAGCGAGCGCCGCACAAGGCCCATTTCCTCGGGCGCGCCGCGCGGCAAAACGTCGCGCCCCAACCGCGAACGGTCGACAAGACGCTCAGCCAGAATGCGAATCCCCTCAAGTCGCTTCAGCCGCATCGCCAGCATGCCCGCGAGTTCCTCGGCGGAAGGTTCGTCTCCAGGGGCTTCGTCTGGCGGCAACATCAGGCGCGACTTGAGATAGGCAAGCCAGGCAGCCATGACGAGATAATCGGCGGCGAGTTCCAACCTCCGTTCACCCAGCCGCTCGATGAAGGCCAGATACTGATTGGCCAAAGCGAGGATGGAAATGCGGGCGAGGTCCACTTTCTGATTGCGCGCCAGCGTCAACAACAGATCGAGCGGCCCTTCGAAGCCGTCGAGGTCGACCACGAATGCCTCTCCGGCGGTCGCATCGATATCGAGCCGGGTTTCGCCCCATTCGTCGGTTGTCGCCATGGAAGGCCGTTTCACCCCGCGTTGCGCCACTCACACAGCGACGGCGTCGTAAGCGGCCAGCGCAGCGTCGAGCCGGGCAAGAACGCCATCGGGATCATCATGCGGCGATCCCCCGCGCGCCTTCAATGCCCTTTCGGCCCGTGCCGCCGCTTTTCCAACGAGTTCGGGCGCTTCGGCGGCAACGGCCGCCATCTCGATCATGTCGCCCGAACAATGAAGCGCGATATCGCAACCGGCGGCGAGCGTCGCCCGCGCCCGCTCCGCCAGCGTTCCCTTCAGCGCATTCATCGACAGATCATCGGAAAAGAGAAGACCATCAAAGCCAATTCGGCCTCTGACAACTTCCTCGATGACAACGCGAGACTGCGTCGCGGGGTGAACCGGATCGATGGCGGTATAGACCAAATGGGCCGTCATCGCCGCCGGCAGATCGGCAAGGGCCGCGAAAGGCATGAAATCGACGGCAGCAAGGCTGTCGAGATCGGCATCGACCACCGGCAGCTCGTGATGGCTGTCGACCCTGGCGCGGCCGTGACCCGGCACGTGCTTGATGACCGGCAGCAGGCCGGCCGCCATCAGCCCATCAGCAAAGGCCCGGCCAGCTGCGGCGACGAGATCCGGTCGTTCGCCGTAGCTTCTGTCGCCAATGGCCGGGGTCATATCGGGTGTCGCGATGTCGAGGCAGGGGGCACAGTCGACATCGATTCCAACCGCAGCCAGATCGTCACCGATCAGATGGGCGACGTCTGCGATCAACCAGTCGTCGCCGGCCAGCCCCGCCGCGCCGGCGAGGCGTCGTCCGGACGGATACTTGCGCCACAGAGGAGCCGTCATGCGCTGAACGCGCCCCCCTTCCTGATCGATCAGAACCGGGGCCTGCCAGCCGACGGCATCGCGGAAATCTCCGGTCAGTCGCTTCAACTGGTCGGGGCTTTCGACGTTGCGGCGAAACAGGATGAGTCCCCAAGGCGCGGCCTCGGTCAGAAATGCGCGCTCTTCAACCGAAAGCGCCGTCCCCTTGAGTCCAGTCACAAAAGCGCGAGACATGGGCGTCTCTCCAAATGACAAGCCGCGCCGACTGC
>JAUVXG010000289.1 GCA_030603685.1 Pleomorphomonas sp. | reverse complement strand
CTTCTTCGGGCGACGCCACGGCTTCCGCGGTCACGCCTTCGGCCGGAGCCTCGGCATCGGCCGAAGGCACCTCAGCGTCAACGGCTGGCGTCTCGACCGGGGCAGCTTCGACCGGGCCAGCCTCAACAGGAGCCTCGACCGCGACAGGTTCGACCGCCGCATCGGCCGGAGCAGCCTCGACGGTCGCGCCCTCGGTCGGTACCTCGGGCTTCTGCGGCTTGACGGGCACCTTGATCGTCCGCTTCTCCGAGCGATAGCCCAGACCGCGCAGGATCGAGGCGAAGTCCTCACCCGAACAGCCAAGCAGAGACGTCATCGCCACGGTGACCGTGAAGCCGCCGCCCTGCGGCAGCGCACCCTCGGGCGGCGTGGCGCCATCGACCGACTTGAAGGCGATCAGCGGCCGGATGATGTCGGCGAGGCGCTCGAGAATGTCGAGACGAACCGCCCGTTCGCCGGCAACACGGAAGCCGACGAGGCGGTAGAGCGTCTTGTCGAAGGCCGGATCGACCTTGATCGAGGTGCGGCCGGAAGCCGAGAGCTGCGGCAGCTCCGCAAGGCCCGGCATGTCGAGCGTGCCGTGCTTCAAGGCCCAGAGCTGGGCCACCAGCGCGGCGGGCGCCGGCTTCAGGAGCGCCGGGACATAGATGTGGTAGGCGCCGAAACGAACGCCGTATTTGCGCATGACGGCGCGCTGCGTCTGGTCGAGCGCCTTGACGTCGTCGGCGATGTCGTGCCGCTCGACGGTCCCGAGCGCCTCGACCATGCGGAAGGCGACGCCGCGCGCGATACCCTCGAGATCGGCGGCAGTGCGGAGATCGAACAGCGGCTTCAGGAGCGTCTGGATGTGAGCGCCCACCCACAGGTCGAGCCGGTCCTGCGCCTTTTCTCTGGAGGCGCCGGCAAGCTGCTCGTCGGCAAGCAGCATCACCTTGGGCGCCAACGTATCGTCGCCGGCCACGAGACGCCCCACCGGCTCGCCGAGCCAGCGCAGACTGCCGTCAGTGGACAGGACGATCTCCTCGTTGGGCGCCTTGGAAATCTTCTCGGCGCGCTTGTCGAACTCTCCGGAGAGCGCCTGCTGGGCCGCCGCCTTCAGCGCCTTGGCCTCCGAGCCGTCGCCGCCCACTCCCTGGTCGGGCACGAAGCGGAAGCCGTGCAGCTCCCCGACCGCCTGCCCTTCGACGAGCACGCCGCCGGTACCGGTGATTTCAGCTTCGAGCATGTTGTTCTCTCTCAATCTCTTCAACAATACCGATGTCCGGCGATCCACGAAACGCTGGGTCAACCGGTCATGCAACGCATCCGACAGCCTGTCCTCGATGGCGCGCGTCTTCTCCCGCCAATGGCCGGGCGCAAACAGCCAGTCCGGTCGGTTGGCAACAAACGTCCATGTCCTGATGTCCGCCAAGCGCCGCGACAGCGTATCGATATCGCCATCCGTCCTGTCAGACAACCCGACCTGCCGTGCAAACCAATCGTCTGGAATCACGCCTTTTGCAATGAGGAATCGATAGAGTGCGACGATGAGATCACCGTGCTGGGCCGGCGATATCTTGCGGAAGTCCGGAACCTGGCAAACGTCCCAGAGAAGAGCCACCCGCTCGCGGCCGCGCGCCGCCACGGCCACGTCCTCGGCCCTCAGCGCAAAGTCGAGCGCCCGCTGGTCATCGGACGGCAACGCCCGCGTCAGCCCCTCGGCGCCCGGCGACATCTCGAGCGAGGCTCGGAGCGCGTCGACCGACGAGAAGTCGAGATCGCCGTTGCGCCACTGGAACACACGCACCGGCTCGAAATCATGTCCCTCGATGGCGGTGACGATGTCGTCGTCGAACGGCATCACCCGACCGGTGACGCCGAAGGTGCCGTCGTTGAGATAACGACCGGCCCGGCCGGCGATCTGGCCGAGTTCGGCCGCCGTCAGGCCGCGATACTGGTGACCGTCGAACTTCCGCGCCTGGGCGAAGGCGACATGATCGACGTCGAGGTTGAGACCCATGCCGATGGCGTCGGTCGCCACCAGGAAATCGACCTCGCCGTTCTGAAACAGCGCCACCTGCGCATTGCGGGTGCGGGGAGACAGCGCGCCCATCACCACCGCGGCGCCACCCCTCTGGCGGCGGATCAGCTCGGCGACCGCATAGACCTCGTCGGACGAGAAGGCGACGATGGCCGACCGCGGCGGCAGACGGGTGATCTTCTTCGCGCCGGTGTAGGCAAGATGACTGAGGCGTGGCCGCGAGGTGACCGCGATCCCCGGCAAGAGGCGCTCGATCAGAGGCCGCGCCGTCGCCGATCCCAGCAGCATCGTCTCCTGCCGGCCGCGCACGTTGAGCAGCCTGTCGGTAAACACGTGCCCACGCTCGATGTCTCCGGCAAGCTGCACCTCGTCGATGGCCACGAAGGCAACGTCGAGATCGCGCGGCATCGCCTCCACCGTCGCCACCCAGTAGCGGGCGTCGCGCGGCACGATCTTCTCTTCACCGGTAACCAGGGCCACCGCGCCCGCGCCGACACGGGCAACGATGCGGCCATAGACCTCGCGCGCCAGGAGACGCAGCGGCAAGCCGATGGCGCCGGAGCCATGGCTCAGCATCTTCTCGATGGCGAGGTGGGTCTTGCCGGTGTTGGTCGGTCCCAGCACCGCCGTCACAGCCCGGGCACGGGCAGGCGAGAGCAAGGGGGCCGCTCGGACGATATTCATGTGGTCCCGCTCGATACGCGATGAGGCCGTAGCT
>JAUVXG010000121.1 GCA_030603685.1 Pleomorphomonas sp. | reverse complement strand
TCCTCGAGCCGATCGGCAACATCCCGCCGGCCGAGGCCGAACAACGCTGGTGGGACGAACAGGAGCAGGCGGCAGTCGCCGCCTGACTCAAAGCGCCGAGCCTCCGACGAACCCGGCGCGGTTCACTAGTTTGGATTTTGCGAGATCTGATGTTGGGATTGGTTGGTGCCATGGATATGCCGACTACTCACGCGTCACATTCGCGCCTCGCCGCGTCCGATTGAGCGAAATCCTGCTGTGCGGCTTGCCATGACCCAAGCTTCGAGCTTCGTCAACGGCGTGGCGGTGCCCATCGGCGGCTGGTTCGCTGCCTATCGGGAGGCGCGGCCGCAAGACTGATACCAACCGGCGATGACCGATTCTTGGTAGAAGCTTGCATCGGTATCGGTTGGGTTATTCTGGACTTTAGAAGAAGACAACCAGGAGAAATCGAAAATGAAACATATAATGGTCGCGCCGTCGACGTATGTCCAGGGCGCCGGCGAACTGGGGAACCTGTCCCAATACATCAAGGATTTCGGTTCAAAGGCTCTGTTGGTTGCTTCGGATGACGATTATGGTCGGGTGCGGGCAATCCTGTCGGACTGCGAGGCCGATTTTGTCCGAGGCGGCTTCAATCTGGAGTGTTCGAAAAAGGAAATCGCGCGCCAGATCGAGATTGCCAAGACCCAGGAGTGTGACGTCATCATCGGCCTGGGCGGCGGCAAGGCGCTGGACACGGCCAAGGCGGTCGGGCTGTCCTTGAAGCTGCCGGTCATTGTGGTGCCGACCATCGCCGCGACCGATGCGCCCTGCAGCGGACTGATCGTGATCTATAAGGAATCGGGCGAATTCGAAGAATACATATTCTCCAAACGCAACCCCAATGTGGTTCTGGTCGACACACAGGTCATCGCCAATGCGCCGGTGCGATTCCTGGTCGCCGGGATGGGCGACGCGATGTCGACCTATTTCGAGGCACGGGCCTGCGCCCGATCGGATGCCGACAATACGGTTGGCGGCAAAAGCACCAAGGCGGCGCTGGCGGTCGCGGAACTGTGCTATCGGACCCTGCTTGAGGATTCGCTCAAGGCCAAGGCGGCCTGCGAGGCCAAGGTGGTGACCGGGGCGCTGGAGAACATCGTCGAAGCCAATGTCCTGCTCAGCGGCCTGGGCTTTGAAAGCGGCGGGCTGGCCGCGGCGCATGCGGTCCACAACGGCCTGACGCGGCTGGAAGAGACCAAGAACTCTTTTCATGGCGAGAAAGTCGCTTTCGGCACGGTGGTTCACCTGGTCCTGGAGAATGCGCCACAGGCGGAACTCAGCCAGGTTGTCAGCTATTTCCAGAGCGTCGGCCTGCCGACCTGCCTGAAGGATCTGGGGGTGGTCGACATCTCGCGGGATCGATTGATGGCGGTTGCCGAGGGCGCCACGGCCGAGGGCGAAACGATCCACAACATGCCGTTCCCCGTCACGGCCGAGGATGTCTACGCCGCTATCCTGGTTGCCGACCGGATCGGGAGCAGCCGCTCGTGAGGAGCTGATCAACGAATTTGCCGAGACCTTGCGAGCTGGAGGCTCGTCGGTCTCTGTGATTGTTTTGAACGGCATGGCTCTTAATCTCTCAACCGCCGTCGGTCGGATGACAGCATCCGATCGCCGGCGGGATGGAGATGTTCTTGCCGGACGGCGAAACCGGACCCATAGTCGGCCTCGCCTCATTGCTGCGCACGATCGAAGGGCCGTATCGCGATCAAACCTTCGGTATTTTATGCCGTGGCGCACCTTTTCCGCGAGGCTCTCGCGAGTTGGTGCATTTTCTCTCCAGCGTTGACAAGCGGTCTTCACTATGTGCTCATACGCGCCTGCATCCTGAGGCTCCGACACTAATTAGTACGTAGATTCAGATCCCTGAAGCAACGAACCCGCAGGCTACAGCCTCACGCCAGTCCAACATGAGCCAAGTCAGCTACACTGAACGAGTGAACCAACCTATGCTTGCCGATGCCCGACGGCGGCAAATTACGGAGCGACTCGTTGAGCGCGGGAGCATCACGGTTAGCGAAATCGCAGCCGAGTTTGGCGTGACAACGGAAACCATCCGTAAAGACATAATCCACCTCGAGAGCATTGGGGTCGCACGAAAGTGCTTCGGCGGCGCGGTGATCGCCGAACCCAGTCCGCGTCAACCGCAAGTGCCTTGCGCGTGCCAGCATCACCTCGCCGGCCTCCGGCTTCGCCGCCCATCCGCGCCACGTTCCCAAGCTCGCCGAACAAAAGATCCTCCCATGAATCAATGGGACCTATCGCCACCGTTGATGGAAGGCAGACCGATGGCTTTTGAGCGTGTCCGTTGCCAACTGGTGTATCGGCTGGAACCGTGAAGTTGAGGAGGGATAGGAAATCCCGCACGCCGACCTTTGCGACCTTCGTTATGTGATCGCCGCCGCCGAGGAAGGAAGCTTTCGGCGGGCCGCGCTTGCGATTGGCGTTCGCGTGTCGGCCGTCAGCCGTCGTATACGCGATCTCGAAGACAAGATGGGATGCTCATTGTTCGTCCGGCACCGCAATGGTGTGGAGCTCACCTATGCGGGAGAGCTCTTGGTCCGTCGTGCTCGCCGTGCGATCCGCCAGATCAGTCAGGCTGAAAGGGACGTCGGGGCCGTGGGGCGCGGTGAACTCGGTTTGATCCGGATCGGTGTCTTTTCTTCACTTGCGTCGGGATTTATTGCCGATCTCATCCAAGCCTATACTATGAACCATGCCAACGTGAGGTTGAGTTTCTCAGAGGGTGGTCCGCCCGACCATATTCCGGCAGTTCGCCGCCACCAGCTCGATATTGCTTTTTTGGCCGGACAGCCGAATGCTGACGACTGTGATACGGCTCATCTTTGGAATGAGAGGCTCTACGTGGCCATGGCCGAAGCGGACGAACTTGCGGTCCTGCCGGAGATCAGATGGCAAGACCTGCAGGATCGGCAGTTCGTTGTCAGCGAGACGCAATCCGGGTCGGATATTCGCGACTTCTTAGTCAGGCATCTTGCAACGCTTGGGCACAGTCCCCGCATCGAGCAACATGCCGTCCATCGAGATACGCTGATGCAAATCGTGGCAGCTGTCGGCGGGTTGGCACTCACTAGCGAAGCGACGGTTGCGACGCACTTCCCCGGGGTCATCTATCGTCCGCTAGCGGGAGAGATCCTGCCATTTTATGCGATATGGTCGCCGAGTAACGACAATCCTGCATTCCGCCGATTTCTCAGCTTGGCGCGACGGCTCTCGCGCGAGTTAATGTCGCGTAGCAGGGTCAGTGATCCTTCGGTGGAATACCGATGTGGTCCAGCGACAAGATCGCCCGCCGGGCCTTCGCAAAGCCGCGGTCCGATGCGATGAACCGCTCCAGCATGGGAACGATGAGACGGATGGGATCGGTCATCGGCTGTCCGATATCGCGGCCGAGGATTTCGGCATAAGCGACGAGGTCGCGGTGCAGGCTGGCGGGCAACTCCAGCGTTGCCTTGACCGGTTTGTCGTCGGTGATCGGGCCGAGCTTCAGCTTCGCCATTTCAGCTTCCATAAGGTTCGAGCACGAGGTCGCGGGTGACGATGACGCGGACCGGGAAGCCCGGCCGGATGGTCAGCGTCGGCGCGATGTTGAGCTGGCGGCTGACGACCTGCTGGCCGACATCGCTCACGCTGTCGGCTGCACCGCGGCGCAGCGCTCGGACGACGGCGTTCTCCTCGCTGGAGGAGCCCATCTCGGTGCCGACACCGAGCAGCGTCGAGAGCGCCGCGGCCTTGAACAACTCACCCCAGTGGTAGTCGACACCATCCTCGAGGCCGGCATAGCCCTCGGCATCGGCACCGGGCTGGCGCTCCAGCACGATCGAGCGGCCGTTCGGGAAGATCAGCCGGTTCCAGACGAGCAGGATGCGGCGTTGGCCAAAGCCGACACCGTTGTCGTACTGACCGATGACGCGCGTGCCCTGTGGGATCAGGAGAATGCGTCCCGTCGGGCTGTCGTAGACGTTCTCAGTCACCTGAGCGGTAATCTGGCCGGGGAGATCGGAGCGGATGCCGGTGATCAGCGCCGCAGCGATGACGGCGCCAGCCTGCAGCACATTGGCCGACGCGGGCGCGGCGACGCGATCCGGCGAGACGGTGTGCTTATCGGGCATCTGGTTGAGGAAGGCGAGCTGGCGATCCTGCGCCGTTGGTGTCGACGGCTGTGGCGCGAGGCCGAGGCTGGAGAGGTCGAACTGTGGCGCGGCAGCACTCGAGGTCGCCGCCGTCGGCGTCGGGTTGGCCGCCGGCCGCGTCTGCGTCGACGAAAACAGCCGTGCCGTGCGAGCGGCTTCGGTCTCCTGCAGGCGGCGCTGTTCCTCCTGGCTGAGGCCGGGATTGGGCATGGCGATCGGCGGGGTCGGAACCGACTTGCCGGAGTCCTGCGCGGCGAGGATCGGCCGACCGAGGTCGCCGGGCAGCGGCGGGCCGAGCTTCGGCACGCCGGAATAGTCCTTCGGCAGGCTGGCGAGGCCGTCCGGCGTCGCACGGCTGTCGGTGGAATAGAGTTCCTGAGCCGGATTGTCACCGTGCCGGGTCTGGAGGGCATAGATCAGCGCACTGCCAAGCCCGAGACTGGCGGCGAGGCTGATGCCGGCCAGCGCCTTGCGCGACAGCCGGGTGACGCCTGGCGGCTCGGGACGCAGTCGCATCGGCGCGACCGGCTCGCCGGTCAGCGGCCGTGCCTCGTCATCGCCGGCCGGCTCAGGCCCCCTTCCCTTTCCGGGATCAATCTCGCTCATGACGCGGGCCTCCCGTCGGTGCGGGAGATGCGCACGCGCTTCTGGTCCTTGGTGGCGCCGAAGCGCAGCTCGGCGGCGGCGAACAGCCGGTCGACGATCATGTAGTTGTCGCGGACGCGATAGTTCACCAGTTCGGACGTGTCGCCCTCGGGACCGACAACGAAGATGGGCGGCATTTCGCCCTGGCCGATGCCGCGCGGGAACTCGATGAACACCTGCTTGCTGTCGTCGAAGGCACGCAGCGGCCGCCACGGCGCCCGATCGCCCGACACCTCGTAGCGGAAGTTCACCTTGGAAAGATCGATGCCGGTGGAGACCGGCTGGGCTGCTTGTGCTTCGGCACTCTGCCGGCGCAGGGCGATGAGCTGGTCCTGCGGATACTGCCAGGAGACCGAGGCCATATAGGTCTTCTCGGTCGAACGCAGCTCCATGTGATAGGTGCGGCGGTCGGTGTTGATGACGAGGTTGGTCATCAGCTCCGGTCGGGTCGGCTTGACGAGGATATGCACCTGCTTGGCGGCGTTGGTGCCGCTCTCGGTGTCGCCGATGATCCAGCGCACCGTGTCGCCGGCGGCGACGGGGCCGGAGCCGACGAGTTGCTCGCCGGGCTGGAGCGCGATGTCGGTGATCTGACCGGGCGACGAATAGACCTGATAGAGCGCCCCATCGACGAAGGGATAGACCTGCATCGAATTGATGAAGCCGTTGCGAACCGGCTGCACACGGGCGGCGGCATTGGCCAGGTTCACCCGCGCGGTGGGATCGGCCGGTTCCGGCTCCGCCTTGCCGTCCTTGCCGACAGCCTTCAACTGGCCGGGAAGCGGCAGTGGCTTCGGCAGCTCGACCACCTTGACCGGTGTGGGCGGCTCGGCCGCCAGCACGGCGGGCGCGACGTCGTCGTAGGAGATCTCCGGCGGCCTCTCCGCCGTGGCGCAGCCGGCGAGCGCCGACGCACCAACAAGGAGAAGCGGCAAGCCGGATTTACGCAAAGCCTGAGAACCGCCGAACCGGAAACCCTGAAGGACGTGAGTGAGGAAAGCCGGACTTCCCGCTTTTCCGGGGGCGGCATTGCGGAAGGTCGGCATCATTGCCCGAGCTCCTTCGACCAGTTGATGGCGTTGACGTAGATGCCGAGCGGGTTCGCCCGCAGCTTGTCGGCGTCGCGCGGCGGCTGGACGACGACGGAGAGAATGGCGGACCAGCGGGAGGTGTCGGCGAGCGAGCCGTCCTGATAGGTGCGCTGGACCCAGGCGATGCGGAAGCTGTCGGGCGAGGCGCGGATGACGGAGGAGACGTCGACGGCGATCTGCGTCCTTCCGACCTTGGCGAAGGGATCGTTGTTTCGGGCGTAGTCGCTCAGCGCCAGCGCGCCGCCCTGCGTGGTGAAGTCGTAGGCGCGCAGCCAGTTCTGCCGCACGATGACCGGATCGGCCGGGATCGAGCGGACCTGCTCGATGAAGCGGGCGAGGTAGTAGGCGATCTGCGGGTCGGTCGGTCGATAATCGGCGTCAGCCGGGGCGACGACCTGCGCCTGGCCGAGCTTATCGATCTGCACCACCCACGGCACGACGGTGCCGCGCAGGGACTGCCAGACGAGACCGCCGGCGAGCCCGGCCGACAGGATCAGCGCGCCGAAGGCCATCAGCCGCCAGTTCTTCGCCTGCACGCGAGCCGAGCCGATGCGTTCGTCCCAGACCTGCGCCGCGCGCTGGTAGGGCGTCTCGGGCTGTGGCGATCTGCCGTAATGGGTGGATGGTCGCTTGAACATCAGCGGTCGCTTTCGGAGAGGTTGACGGAGGAGCCGCCGCCGTGGCTGTCGCCGCTGCGCACCGCATGGGCGGCGGCCTGGACGCCATGTGTGGCGTGCTGCGAGCGCTTCATGCGCTTCGCCCAGGCCGGCGGGGTGTTGGGAGCGGCGGAAGACACGGTGGACGCGGAAGCGGCTTCAGTGGCGTCGCCGCCGATGGTACCGGCGGTCGACGATCCACCGGTCGCCTCGAAAGCAGCTTGCGCACCCGACTGGTAGCGCTGCTTCAGGCTATCCGCCGCGCGGCCAGCCGCCTGCCGCAGCGGCGAGATTGCTGTGCTCACCCCCGCGCTGGCGACAGAGCCGAGGCCGGAAGCAAGAGCGGCCGCGCCGGATTCTCCGGCGGCGCCGAGGCTGTAGGCGGTCGATGCCCCACCCGCAAGCGCGGCCCCGCCGCGAGCGGCAGCGGCGGCACCGCTGGAAAGCGCGCCCGCACCGCCAGCCGCCGCGCCAAGAGCAGCGCCACCAGCCACGACCATGCCACCGGCGGCGAGGCTGGTGCCGATCGCCGCGCCGGCGCCGAGCTGCGGGCCGCCGCTCACCAACCCATTGGCGATGCCGGGACCGAAGATGCCGAGGCCGAGCAGCGACAGCGCGGCGAGGACGATCGCCATCGCCTGATCGATGGTCGGCGTCGCGCCGCCGAAGCCGGCGGTGAACTCGGAGAACAGCGACGAGCCGATGCCGATGATGACGGCCAGCACCAGCACCTTGATGCCGGAGGAAATGACATTGCCGAGCACCCGCTCGGCCATGAAGGCGGACTTGCCGAACAGACCGAAGGGGATCAGCACGAAACCGGCGAGCGTCGTCAGCTTGAACTCGATCAGGGTAACGAAAAGCTGGATCGCCAGGATGAAGAAGGCGAGCAGCACCAGCGCCCAGGCGAACAGCATGCAGGCGATCTGGACGAAGTTCTCGAAGAACGAGATCCAACCCATCAGGTCGGAAATGGAGTCGAGCAGCGGTCGGCCGGCATCGAGGCCGGTCTGCGCCACCTTGCCGGGGCGCAGGAGATCGCTGACGGAAAAGCCCGTGCCCGACGCCTTGAGGCCGAGGCCGGCAAAGCTCTCGAAGACGATGCGGGCGAGATTGTTCCAGTTGCCGATGATGTAGGCGAACACCCCGACGAACAGCGTCTTCTTGACCAGCCGGGCGATGATGTCGTCGTCGGCACCCCAGCTCCAGAACAGGGCGGCCAACGTCACGTCGATGACGATCAGCGTGGTGGCGATGAAGGCCACCTCGGGCTTCAGGAGGCCGAAGCCGCCGTCGATGTAGCGGGTGAAGACCTCGAGGAAATGATCAATGACGCCGGTGCTGCCCATGGTCAGCGGACCTCCGGCCGGCCGGGTTCGCCCTGTTCGTTCACTACCGGTGCACTTGTGTCCGGCTGGCCGAGGAACCGGCGACGGTTCTCGGCCCATGCCTTCAGGCAGGCCGGATCGCGTGACCCCGCCTCGCCGAGCCGGCTGCAACGGGCCAGTTCTACGTCGAGCGGATCGCGCTTCTGGATGGAGCGAGGCTGTGCTGCAAAGTCATCCTGCCGATCGTCGGGACGCTTCAGCTCGATCGCCGCCGCCACGATGGCGACCGCGATGAAGACGACGGCGCCGAGGCGCACGAGGGTCTTGCCATCCATGGCATCGCTTCCTGTCAGTTGCCGTAGAACATCCGCGCGGAGCCGGCCTGGTAGCCGCTGCCCGGCGTCAGGAAACGGCGGCGCTGCTCACGTCCCTGTTCGGCGGCTGCCGCGCGCTCGGCTTCAGTGAGCGCCTGCGCCCGACCGTTGGCGGCGATGACCGCTGTGAGATCGGCGAGCTGCTGTGCCTGCAGGGCGAGGAGCTGGTTGCCGGCCTGCGTCGCCTGCAGTGCACCGGTGGCGGACTGGCTGCGCCCGACCAGTTCCGACATCTCGCTGCGATTGGTGTCGATGTTGCCGACGACGGTAGCCTGCACGCGCATCGCGTCCTGGAGACCGCCCACCGTATTCTGCCAGCGGGTCCTAGCGTCGGCGACAAGCTGGACGTCCGACGCCGACATCGACACGCTGGCGTACTTGCTCTGGAACGCCTGATCGATCTGCTGCACGTCGTAGGCGATGTTTTGTGCCTGCGAGAGGAGCTGTTGCGTCTTCTGCACCGACTGCTGGAGCTGCTGCAGTGACGAATATGGCAGGCTCGCCAGGTTGCGGGCTTGGTTGATGAGCATCTGCGTTTCGTTCTGCAGGCTCGTGACCTGGTTGGTGATCTGCTCCAGCGCCCGGGCGGCTTGGAGGACGTTCTGCGCGTAGTTGGTGGGATCGAAAACGATGATGGCGTGGGCCGGCGTCGCGGCGATCGGCGCCAGAGCCGACGGGACGGACAGGATGGACGCGGCGAGCAACGCCGCGCGTGAGCGGCGCGGGATCATGGAGAAATCTCCAGGTTGGTGAGGTCGGGGATCAGGTCGGCGGCCCAGCCAACGCCGCGGTGGCGCAGCCAGGCAGCGAGGAAGCCGTCGCGGCCGTGTTCGGCGACAATACGGGCGATCGCGGCCTGGTCGATCTTCGACGAAGCGGCGCAGAGCGCCAGCGCCACTTCGGACAGGCCCAGCTCGAACAGCCGGTTGCCGCGCCGCGACTGGCAGTAGTAGTCGCGCTTCGGCATGGCACGGGCGATGATCTCGATCTGACGGTCGTTGAGGCCGAAGCGGCGATAGATGGCGGTGATCTGCGGTTCGATCGCCCGTTCGTTCGGCAGCAGCAGCCGGGTGGGGCAGCTCTCGATGATGG
Source organism: Pleomorphomonas sp. (assembly GCA_030603685.1). Classification (GTDB taxonomy): domain Bacteria; phylum Pseudomonadota; class Alphaproteobacteria; order Rhizobiales; family Pleomorphomonadaceae; genus Pleomorphomonas. Next base: position 5,691 of record JAUVXG010000121.1, on the reverse strand, counting down.
CGGGCGCGATCGCCGAACCGTCGATGTCGGAAAGCGACTGCGTGGCGAAGATGACGGAGGCGGCTTTCTTCCTGAGCGTCTTCAGCCATTCGCGGAGCTGCCCGGCGAAGCCCTCATCGTCCAGCGCCAGCCAGCCTTCATCGATGATGAGGAGCGTCGGCGAACCGTCGAGCCGGTCCTCGATGCGGTGGAAGAGATAGGCGAGCACGGCTGGCGCGGCATCGGTGCCGATCAGCCCCTCGGTCTCGAATGCCTGCACCGTCGCGGTGCCGAGATGCTCGCTCTCGGCGTCGAGCAGCCGGCCCCAAGCGCCGCCGATGCAGTAAGGTCGGAGCGCCTGCTTCAGGTCGTTGGACTGCAAGAGGACGCAAAGGCCGGTGATGGTCCGCTCGTCGACCGGCGCCGAGGCGAGCGAGGTCAGTGCCGTCCAGATGTGCTCCTTCACCTCCGGCGTGATGGCGACGCCCTCGCGGATCAGGATGGCAACGATCCAGTCGGCGGCCCAGGCACGTTCGGCAGTGGTATTGACCCGGGCAAGTGGCTGAAGGCTGACGGAGGATTCCGAGTTGTCCGTCAGCCCGCCACCGAGATCGTGCCAGTCGCCGCGCATGGCGAGCGCGGCCGCGCGGATCGAACCACCGAAGTCAAAGGCGAACACTTGCGCGCCGGCATAACGGCAGAACTGCAGCGCCATCAGCGCCAGCAGCACTGACTTGCCGGCGCCGGTCGGGCCGACGACCAGCGTATGGCCGACATCGCCGACATGGAGAGAAAACCGGAACGGGGTCGAGCCTTCGGTCTTACCGAAGAGCAAGGGGGCGGCGCCAAAGTGCTCGTCCCGCTCCGGCCCCGCCCACACCGCCGAAAGCGGTATCATGTGGGCGAGATTCAAGGTGCTGATCGGCGGCTGCCGCACGTTGGCGTAGACATGCCCCGGCAGGCTGCCGAGCCAGGCATCCACCGCGTTGATGGTCTCGGTCATGGCGGTGAAGTCGCGGCCCTGGATGACCTTCTCGACCAGGCGCAGCTTTTCGTCGGCCGTGCGCGGATCGGCATCCCACACCGTCACCGTCGCGGTGACGTAGGCGACGCCGGCATAGTCGGCGCCGAGCTCCTGAAGCGCCAGGTCGGCATCCGCGGCCTTGTTGGCGGCGTCGGTGTCGACCAGCGCCGACGCCTCGTTGGTCATCACCTCCTTCAGGATCGCGGCGATCGACTTGCGCTTGGCAAACCATTGCCGCCGGATCTTCGTCAGCAGCTTGGTCGCGTCGGTCTTGTCGAGCAGGATCGCGCGCGTCGACCAGCGATAGGGAAAGGGAAGCCGGTTCAGTTCGTCGAGCAGGCCGGGCGTCGTGGCGGTCGGAAATCCGGTGATGGTGAGAACGCGCAGATGCGCAGCACCCAATCGCGGCTCCAGTCCGCCGGTCAAAGGCTGATCGACGAGCAGCGCGTCGAGATATATGGGCGTCTCGGGGACGCGGACGCGGTGCCGGTGCGTGGAGACGCAGCCGTGCAGGTAGGTCAGCGTCTCGCCGTCATTGAGCCAGCGGCATTCGGGCATGAAGGCTTCGATGAGGTGGAGAATGCGGTTGGTGCGATCGGCGAAGCCGGTCAGCACCTCGTGCCCGCCGACGCCGCTCTTCTCCTGCCGCTCATAAAGCCAGGTCTCCGCGCGCGAGACGTCCTCGGCTGGCGGCAGATAGGTGAAGGTCAGGAAGTAGCTGGACTCGAAATGCGCGTCGGCGTCCTCGAAGTCAGCCTTGCGTTCGGCATCGACCAGCGCCGACGCCGAATCCGGAAACGTGCTTTCGGGATAGCGGTTCGAGGGATGCCGCTGCGCCTCCACGAAGATCGCCCAGCCGGAGCCGAGACGGCGGAAGGCATTGTTGAGGCGACCGGCAACAGCGACCAGCTCGGCGGGCACGGCGCTATCAAGGTCTGGTCCCCGAAACCGCGCCGTGCGCTGGAAGCTGCCGTCCTTGTTCAGCACGACGCCAGCGCCGACCAGCGCCACCCAGGGCAGGAAGTCGGCGAGACGGGTGGAGCTGCGGCGGTATTCGGCGAGGTTCATCATAGTCGCGTCCTCGCTCAGACCGAGAGATGGGCGGGGATGCGCAGATGCCGGCGCACCACGTCGACGAACAGCGGATCGCGCTTGGCCGCCCAAACCGCCGCGGCGTGGCCGACCGCCCAGATCGCAAGTCCGACCAGCCAGAGGCGGAGACCCAGGCCGATGGCGCCGGCTAGGGTGCCGTTCATGATCGCGATGGCGCGCGGAGCGCCACCGAGCAGGATCGGCTCGGTCAGCGCTCGGTGGACCGGCACGGTGAAACCTGGCACCTCACTGCCCTGCTCGACGACGCCGGCCATCAGATCAGCGCTCCACCGCCGAACGAGAAGAATGACAGGAAGAAGCTCGATGCCGCGAAGGCGATCGACAGGCCGAAGACGATCTGGATCAACCGACGGAAGCCGCCTGACGTATCGCCAAAGGCCAGGGCTAAACCCGTGGCGATGATGATGATGACCGCGACGATTTTGGCGACCGGGCCTTCGATCGAGGTGAGGATCTGCTGCAGCGGCTGCTCCCACGGCATCGACGAGCCGGAGGCATGGGCCGGTGCTGCCGTCATCACACCAAGGACGGCAAAGGAGACCGAAGCGGCGAGGCAGCGGTGCAGACGAAACACGGCAAGCATCATGAAAGACTTCCTTCTTCGAGCTTGGGAGAAACGGCATCGAGGGCGGTGACGCGGTAGTCGCCATCGACGCCGAGGCCCTCGACGCGCGCGAGTTCGGCAAGCCGGCGCTTCGAGCCGCGGCCGGTAAGCACGGCGACGAGGTCGATCGTCTCGGCGATCAGCGCGCGCGGGACGGTGACGACCGCCTCTTGGATGAGCTGCTCCATGCGGCGCAGCGCGCCGATGGCCGTGCCGGCATGAATGGTGCCGATGCCGCCGGGATGGCCGGTGCCCCAGGCTTTGAGGAGATCGAGGGCCTCGGCGCCGCGCACCTCGCCGATCGGGATACGGTCCGGGCGCAGGCGCAGCGACGAGCGGACCAGATCGGAAAGCGACGCCACGCCATCCTTCGTCCGCATGGCGACGAGGTTCGGCGCGGCGCATTGCAGCTCGCGCGTATCCTCGATGATGACGACACGATCGGAGGTCTTGGCCACCTCGGCAAGGAGCGCGTTGGTCAGCGTGGTCTTGCCCGTCGACGTGCCGCCGGCAACGAGGATGTTGGCGCGGGTCACGATGCCTTGGCGCAGCACTTTGGCGTGGCCGGCGGACATGATCCCGGATCGGACATAGTCGTCGAGCGTGAAGACCGCGACGGCGGGTTTGCGGATGGCGAAGGTCGGCGCGGCAACGACGGGCGGCAGAAGGCCCTCGAACCGCTCTCCCGTTTCCGGCAGCTCGGCCGAGACGCGCGGCGCGCCGGCGTGGACCTCGGAACCGACATGATGCGCGACCAGGCGGATGATGCGTTCGCCATCGGCGGACGACAGACGCTCACTCGTGTCGGATAATCCCCCAGCCAGCCGGTCGATCCAGAGCCGTCCATCGGGGTTGAGCATCACCTCGACGACGCCAGGGTCTTCCAGGAATCGCGCGATCGCTGATCCAAGTGCTGTGCGCAACATGCGCGCGCCGCGGGAAATCGCCTCGGATTGGTGGAGGGTAGCGGTCACGTCGTCCCCGTTCTGACACGGACCGCGCAACAGACGGCCCTGGATCGGGGACGATTAAGAAAGCCGGAGGTTAGGCCGATTCAACAAGAATTCATCGGCGTAGCAGCGCAGCGTGCAAATACAGGAGATCGGCGAACCTTATTGCCGCCAGCCTTCGGCGGGCACTCGAAGGTCCGCCATTGGCCGAAGCGCGCTCCCTTCAAGCGTGGGAGATATGTCAACTTCGCGCCTTCATGTCGGTCGTTCTTACCCGACCGTCTCGCGCCCAGAAGTGGACACTTGCTTAACGTGTTGGGCGCCGCCTGGGATTGCATAGTGCGCTATGCTGTATAACATTAGCGACTCTGCATGGGAGGGGTGGTTGCGAGCGTTCCTATCACATTCATCGGCCGACAAAGATTTCGTCGAACGTGTCGCAGAGACTCTGCGACCAGGCTCGTATGAATTAGACGCAACTACGTTCGATGCGGGATTGGTGAATTCGGACGCTATCCGGGTGGCACTGAAGCGATCTGATCTGTTCTGTCTCTTTCTATCACAAGCATCAGTCAGGTCCGCCTATGTCGAATTTGAAGCCCTGCTTGGGATCGAGTTTTTGGCTCGCGGCGGCATCTCGCGATTCCTTGCGATCTGCCTCGATGACAGTGCATTTGCGTCAGCTAGCGAGAACGTTAAATTCTTCAATATTATAAGAAAGTCTTTGTCCCCAGAATCGGCGGCGAGACTTATACAAGGGCAACTTGTAACGGCGACCAGCAAAGCCCAAAGCTTTGCTCATCCCTTTTTGGGGCGTGAGAAAGAGCTAAAAGATTTAGACGATCAAGTTTCCGATCACCGAAGGCCTATGATAAAAAGTCTATATCTATCCGGCAACGCCGGCACAGGCAGGCGTTCAATAGCTAGTAAATTTTACGAGAACCACTTTCCGCATGTGGGTCGTATATTTCCACAAATAAATATAACCCATTACGATGGGCCCGAAGAATTATATAGGAACGTATTAGTAGAGTTGCGGCCGACGATGACCGCTGCAGACTTGCGTGGCCGTATGGCGGGCTTCAAACTTGCGAGTCCAGATCAGCAATTGCGGATGACGGCCCAGTTGCTTAACTCACTTCTTCCAAGCAATGAGGCCGCCATCCTTTTTGACGAAGGTGGGGTTCTTACAGAAGAAGGCGTCTTCAGCCCAGAGGTGGTGAAGATAATTGAGGGTTTGGAAGCACGCCCACACCCGCCCGTTACGTTTATCTCGGGCAGGATGGTTCCACATAGGCATCGTGTAACCAGACCGGACGTGGCGTTCTTGGCTGTCACCTCCTTAAGTTGGGATGCCACGCTCAGGCTTACGTCTGCTTTGCTAAAGCGGAAAAGTGTGGAGGTTGATGCAGATGCGCTCGAGCAATTGGCGCAACTCTCCGAAGGCCATCCGTATAATGTATACCATCTAGTAAACGAAGTAATCGATAAGGGCTTGAAGCCTTTTTTAGCAAACCCTACGGATTTTATCGATTGGAAACATCGACAATCGTCAGAATATCTCATTAAGGTCAAGCTTGACGAAAGCGACACTCTAGTACTTGCTCTGCTAAGGAACATTCCAGAGCTAGACTTCGATTCGATCTGTGAAGCTCTCTCGGTATCCGCCACGCCGATCGCTGACAGTTTGCAAAAGCTCGTTCTGTTGCATGTGCTTGAGTCTGATGGAGATCGTTTTCGTATAGCGCCTGCGCTCCGAGTGGCTGTCGAGCGGGATGCCCGCATCAAAATGCCAGGGAAGCTTCAAGCCGATGCGATAGCATCTGTGGCCCGTTCTTTGAGCGTCCGCCTTGAAGAGGGTACAGCGCCTGTCTCTCTTGTAGATTCGGCCGTTTTGGCGACGGTCGAGAGTGGTGGCGTCTTGACCGAATTGGCCGCCGCTTTCCTGTTGCCTTCTCACTTCGTCTGGCTCGCCAAGCTGCGATATGATCAACACCAGTGGGCGGAAAGCATTCGGTTTG
>JAUVXG010000211.1 GCA_030603685.1 Pleomorphomonas sp. | reverse complement strand
GGCCGCGTCTTGCCGATCTGCTGCCCGGCTTCATTTCCAGCTTCGACGCCTACATGGCGAAGAAGACGTCTTCTGCGGCCGACAATCCGGTCAATCGGCTTCGGGCCGACGTTCTCGCCCATGTCCGTGCCCATGCCGGTGATAAGCAGGGCCTGTTCACGCTGACGGTGCCGACCGGCGGCGGTAAGACGATGACCTCGCTCGCCTTCGCACTGGAGCACGCTCGTGCCCACGGGCTCGACCGCATCATCTACGCCATTCCCTTCACGTCGGTGATCGACCAGACGGCCGACATCTTCCGCGAGGTGCTCGGCGACGATGCCATTCTCGAACACCACTCGGCGCTCGACGAGGAGGAGATGAAGTCCCGCGCCGACCGCGACAAGCTGAAGCTGGCGCGCGAGAACTGGGATGCACCGGTCGTCGTCACCACCAATGTGCAACTGTTCGAGAGCCTGTTCTCGCACCGGCCGTCGCGCTGTCGCAAGCTGCACAACATCGCCCGTTCGGTGATCGTGCTGGATGAGGCGCAGACGCTGCCGCGCCCGTTCCTGATTCCGATCATGCGGGCCATCAAGGAACTGGCCAACAACTACGGCACATCGGTGGTGCTCTGCACAGCGACGCAGCCGGCGCTCGGCGATCAATCGTTCAAGACGCACCGCCTCTGTCTCGAAGGGCGCGAGCTGGCGCCGAACCCGGCGATGCTGAGCCAGAGGCTGCGCCGCATCCGGCTGGAACTTGCCGGCGAGATGGACAACGGCACGCTGGTCGCGGCGCTTGCCACTCGGCCTCAGGCTCTGACAATCGTCAATAGCCGCGCCCACGCGCTCGACCTTTTCAACGAGGCGCGCGACGCCAAGCTTGAAGGCGTCATCCACCTCACCACCCGCCAGTACGCCGTCCATCGCCGCCGCATCCTTGCCGATGTGCGCCAGCGCCTGAAGGATGGGCGGCCCTGCCGGCTGATCGCCACGTCGCTGGTCGAGGCAGGTGTCGACCTCGATTTCCCCTGCGCTTTTCGCGCCGAAGCCGGGCTGGATCAGATCGCGCAGGCGGCCGGCCGCGTGAACCGGGAAGGGCGGCGCGATCCGGACAGTAGCATCGTCACGGTGTTCAAGCCGATCGGCTACAGCGTGCCGCGCGAGATCGAGGGTTTGATCGGCGACTTCAACCGGATCAGGGACAAGCACGGCGACCTGTTCTCGCCGGCCGCCATCACCGACTATTTCGGGGAGGTGTTCTGGCGCGTCGGTGAGGGATTGGACCGCAAGGGCATCCTGAAGAAGCTGGTGTTCGATGCCGGACTCGGCACCACCGACTTCGCCTATCGAACCATCGGCGAGACGTTCCGCATGATTGAAAGCGGTCTGTTACCGGTGATCGTCGCGACCGAACCGGAGGCAAAGGCCGCCCTGGGGCGGCTCGGGATCGAGTTCGTCCCGTCGGGCGCGCTTGCCCGTGAGCTGCAGGGCTATGTGGTGCAGGTGCCGCCGAAGGCGAGGAACCTGTTGCTGGCGGCTGAGCACGTCCAGTTCGAACAGGAGGCGTTGCGCGGCAGCCAGTTCGCGGTGCTGAGCAATGCCGATCTCTACACCGACGACGTCGGCCTCATCTGGGAGAGCCCCGAGTATCTCAGCGCCGAAAACACCATCATCTAGGAGGAGACAGCTGTGCCCTATGGCATCCGACTGAAGGTTTCCGGCGATCGGGCGCTATTTACGCGCCCGGAGATGAAGGTGGAGCGCGTCTCCTATGACGTGATGACGCCATCGGCGGCGCGCGGGCTCCTCGAAGCCATTCACTGGAAACCGGCGATCCGCTGGGTCATCGACGAGATTTCTGTGCTGAAGCCGATCCGCTTCCAGTCGATCCGACGCAACGAAGTCGGGCACAAGGCGCCGACCGGCAAGATCAAGACGGCGATGAATCGCGGCAGCCTTGAAGATCTGCAGCTGCTGGTCGACGAGGACCGCCAGCAGCGGGCGGCGACGGTGCTCGTCGACGTCGAGTATGTGATCTCCGCCCATTTCGAGTTGACGGCGCGGGCAGGCAACGAGGACAACGAGGGCAAGCACCTCGACACGTTCAATCGCCGCGCTTCCCGTGGCCAGTGCTTCCACCAGCCCTGCCTCGGCACGCGCGAGTTTCCCGCCGCCTTCGAACTGCTGCCGCCGGACGGGACGCTGCCGGCCGCCGCCCCCGAGGCGCGTACCGCCGATCTCGGCTTCGGCCGGCCGCGCGATCTCGGCTTTATGCTGTTCGACATCGATCACGGCGCGCCGGGGCGACCGTCGCTGTTCTTCCGCGCCGAACTCGTCGACGGCGTGATGAAGGTGCCGCACCCGTCCTCACCGGAGGTCAGGCGATGAGCATCCTTGCCTCTCTCGTCCGCGCCTACGACCGGCTGCCGGATGCACCGCCCTTCGGCTTCTCGTCCGAGAAGATCGGCTTCCTGATTTCGCTCGATGAGAAAGGCGCGGTGGTCGGCCTTCCGCATGATCTGCGCGGCGAAGACAAGAAGCGAACGCCGCGACAGCTGGCGGTCCCGGCTTCGTTCAAGCGGCCAGGCACCACACCGCGTTCCTTTTTCCTTTGGGACAATACGGCCTACTCGCTGGGCGTGAGCAAGGAGGGCGGCAAGGACGCCGGGCCGCGCCACCGAGCGTTTCGGGAATATCACTTTGACGCCTTGGCAGAGGCCGATGATGCCGGCCTCAAGGCGTTGGTTGCTTTTCTCGAAACCTGGACGCCGGAGCAGTTTGTCCAACTCAGTTGGCCCGAGGAGATGAGGGACCAGAACGTCATCTTCGGTCTCGAGAGCGAGCGCCTCGCCAAGGTTTACCTCCATGATCGGCCGGCTGCCAAGGCCTTGTGGGCGCGCCTGTCGGCAGCAGGGGACAAGACGGAGGCGGTCTGTCTGGTGACGGGAGAGCAGGCGCCGGTGGCCCGGCTGCATCCGGCGATCAAGGGAGTATGGGGCGCGCAATCGTCCGGCGCCTCGATGGTGTCCTTCAATCTCGACGCCTTCACCTCCTACGGCCACGATCAGGGCGACAACGCGCCGGTCTCGGAGGCTGCCGCCTTTGCCTACACGACCGCGCTCAATCGTTTCCTTGAGCGGGACAGCGGCCATCGCATTCAGATCGGTGATGCCTCCACGGTGTTCTGGGCCGATGCCTCGGAGGCGGACACGGCGCGGCAAGCCGAAAACCTCTTCGCCGAGTTGTTCGAAGGGCCACCGCCCGATACCCGGATCGACGGGAAGGCGCAGGCCGCGTTGGTTGAAACCAAGCTCGCCCAGATCAGGGATGGCGTGCCGCTGTCCAAGGTTGCCCCGGAGCTTGCCGACGGTGTCCGCTTTCACGTCCTCGGCCTTGCGCCCAACGCCGCCCGCCTGTCGATCCGCTTCTATTACGAGAACGACTTCGGCGTGTTGGGCGAGAACTACCGCCGCTATGTCGAGGACATGCGCATCGAGCCTGCCGATCCGCGCGATCCGCACCCGCCGCTCTGGAAATATCTCGCGGAGACGGCCGTGCTCGGCAAGCGCGAGAACGTGCCACCCAACCTCGCCGGCGACTGGATGCGAGCCATCCTGTCCGGCACCGCCTATCCGCTGACGCTGCTCTCCAGCGTGCTGATGCGGCTGAGGTCGGACCAGATCGTCAACGCGCTCCGCGTCGCCATGCTCAAAGCCATCATCGTGAGGAACTTCTCCAGGGAGGATACACCCGTGGCCCTGCAACCCGACTACCCCAGCAAGGGATACCAGCTCGGTCGGCTGTTCGCCGTCTACGAACGCATCCAGACCGATGCGCTCGGCGGCAAGGTGAACGCCACCGTCAAGGACAAGTTCTATGGGGCGGCGTCAGCCCAGCCTCGCAAGGTGTTCGCACTTCTTGAGCGCGGCTCCGCCAATCACCTTTCCAAGATCGGCAAGCAGTCTCCCGGCCGCAAGGTCAACCTCGAAAAGCTGGTCGGCGAGATCATGGGGGCGATGGACCCCGCCGCCGATCCGTTCCCCGCTTCGCTTTCGGCCGAAGATCAGGCCCTCTTCGGGCTTGGCTACTACCACCAGCGCAACGACTTCTTCAAATCCCACAAGGACGACACCGCCTCGGAGGAACCTGCGAAATGACCGTCATCGCCAATCGCTACGACTTCGTTCTCCTGTTCGACGTCACTCGCGGCAACCCCAACGGCGACCCGGATGCCGGCAACCTGCCGCGTCTCGATCCGGAGACCAATCATGGCCTCGTCTCCGACGTCAGTCTGAAGCGGAAGATCCGCAACTATGTCGACTTCGCCCATGCCGGCGAGGATGGCCTGCACATCTATGTCGAGGATGGCTCGATCCTCAACGACAAGCACCGGCAGGCCTATCGGGCGCTCCGGCCGGATGATCCCAAGGTCGACAAGGACAAGTCGCTCAACCCCAAGGACGATGCCGAGGCCATCAAGCTGCGCAACTTCAGGTGCGCCAACTTCTTCGACGTGCGGACCTTCGGCGCCGTCATGTCGACCGGCATCAACTGCGGTCAGGTTCGAGGGCCGGTTCAGCTCACCTTCGCCCAGTCGGTCGAGCCGATCGTGCCGCAGGAAATCTCCATCACCCGCATGGCGGCCACCAACGAGGCCGAGAAGAGGCAGAAGGCCGAGGGCGACGACAGCTCCGACCGCACGGACAACCGCACCATGGGCCGCAAGCACATCGTGCCCTATGGTCTTTACCGCGCTCACGGTTTTATCTCGGCCAAGCTGGCGGAACGCACCGGCTTCGGCGAGACCGACCTTGAACTGCTGTTCAAGGCGCTCGGCGACATGTTCGAGCACGATCGTTCGGCGGCGCGCGGCGAGATGGCCAGCCGCAAGCTGGTCGTCTTCAAGCATGCGCTGCCTCTCGGCAACGCGCCGGCTCACCAGTTGTTCGACCGGGTGAGGATCGGCCGTAGCATCGACGGCGCCTTCCGCGATGTGAAGGATCCACGCATCGACAATGCGCCGCCGGCCCGCGCCTACTCCGACTACATCGTCGAGATCGACCGCGACGGCCTGCCCGACGGCGTCGAGATCATCGAGAGGCTGTGATGGGCGGCGGCCTGCCGGAGGCGATGGCAGGGCCCGAACGGGAGCCCATCCCGCTGTCAGCCTTGCAACACGCCGCCTATTGTCTCCGGCAGGCCGCTCTGATCCACCTTGAGCGGATATGGGAGGAGAACCGCTTCACCGCCGAGGGGCATGTGCTGCATGTCGCCGTCGACAAACCCGGCAGCCGACGGGTGCGCGGCCAGCGCCGCGTCACCAATCTTCAGCTGTCGGCGCCGCGCCTCGGCATTGCCGGCGTCGCCGACGTGGTGGAGTTCTCGCCCGATGGCGCCGGCGGCGAGGTGGCGTTGCCCGTCGAGTTCAAGCGTGGCAAACCCAAGCTGCACAGGGCCGACGAGATACAGCTCTGTGCCCAGGGGCTATGCCTTGAGGAGATGCTCGGGCGCCCGGTGCCGGCGGGCGCGCTGTTCTATGCCGAGACGCGGCGGCGCGTGGAGGTGCCCTTCGACGGCGATCTACGGGCCTTGACGCTCTCCACCATCGCCGATCTTGCCGGCATCCTTGCCGCCGGCCGCACGCCACCACCCACGAGCCAGAAGAGTCGCTGCAAGGCCTGCTCGCGCGTCGAACTCTGCCGGCCGGAGGCCGTGAAGCGCTCGGCTGCCGCCTTCCGACGCCGCATGGTCGATGCCGAACTGGCCGGGGAGGGCGCATGAAGAAGCTGCTCAACTCCGTCTACGTCACCACCGAGGGCGCCGCCTTGCGCAAGGATGGCGAGAATCTTGTCGCCTTCATCGAGGGCGAGGAGAAAGCGCGGGTGCCGTTGCACATGCTGGCCTCGCTGGTGGTCTTCGGCCCGATCAGCGTTTCGCCCGCCCTGATCGGCGCCTGCGCCTCGGCCGGGAGTGCCATCGTGCTGCTCGATCGCAACGGACGCTTCGAGGCGCGCATCGAAGGGCCGGTCGCCGGCAACGTGCTGCTGAGGCGGGCGCAGTATCTCGCCTCCGACGCTCCGACCGAGATCGTCCGTTCGCTTGTCGTCGGCAAGGTGGCCAATCAGCGCGCCGTGCTGCAGCGGGCGCTGCGCGACTATGGCGACGAGTATCCGCCCGCCGAGGCGGACGCCATCGCCCGCGTGGTCGAGCGCCTTGCCCGCATCCTGGCCAGGGCCGAACGCGCCGACGACGGCGTCGACGCGCTGCGCGGCAGCGAGGGGGAGGCAGCCAATCTCTACTTCTCGGTCTTCGATCGGCTGATCCGTAGCCCCGATGCCGAACTCCGCTGGACCGGCCGTTCGCGTCGCCCGCCGCTCGACCCGATCAACGCGCTTCTTTCCTTCCTCTACACGCTCCTCACCCACGATTGCCGTGCAGCGGCCGAAGCGGTCGGCCTCGATCCCGCCGTGGGGTTCCTGCATCGCGACCGGCCGGGGCGCCCATCGCTCGCTCTCGATCTGATGGAGGAGCTTCGCCCCGTCCTCGCCGACCGCCTGGCGCTTTCGCTCGTCAATCGCCGCCAACTGCGGGCCTCGGATTTCGAGAGGCAGGACAGCGGCGCCGTCTTCCTGAAGGATGACGCGCGCAAGACCGTTCTCACCGCTTGGCAGGAGCGCAAGAAGGACGAACGGCTGCACCCGTTTCTCGACGAGAAGGCCCCGCTCGGCCTCGTGCCACACATTCAAGCGCAGATGCTGGCCCGCCATCTGCGCGGCGATCTCGACGCCTATCCGCCCTGGTTCTGGAAATAGGAGGCCGAGGTGCTGATCCTCGTCACCTACGACGTCAACACCATCGAACCCGGTGGCAAGGCTCGCCTGCGTTCTGTGGCCAAGGCCTGCCGCGACTATGGCCAGCGCGTGCAGTTTTCCGTGTTCGAAATCGAGGTCGATCCGGCGCAGTGGACCAAGCTCAAGGCTCGCCTTGAAGCGATCATCAACCCCGAAACCGACAGCCTTCGCTACTATTACCTCGGCTCCAACTGGCAGCGCCGCATTGAGCATGTCGGAGCCAAACCGGCAACCGACCTCGGCGGCACGCTGATCATCTAGCGGGTCCCCGGCAGTCTGCGCGAACCTGGAGCGAGGCGAAAAACCTCAGGAGGTTCGCACCGGGGCCAGATCATTGATATCGTGAGACTTCACAAGTTTGCGTGAAGCTGTGTCACCTTCGAAGAGGGCGCCACTCCTTCTTTCGCGCCTCCGCTCAGCTTTTGTCGGTCAACGCAACAGGATAAGAGATGGGAGTCGCTCCCCGCTCGGGAGCGTGGATCGAAACCTTACGTCAGACCTAACGGGCTCGTTGAATCGCGCGTCGCTCCCCGCTCGGGAGCGTGGATCGAAACCGCCGTATAGACAGCCATGGCCTCG
>JAUVXG010000255.1 GCA_030603685.1 Pleomorphomonas sp. | reverse complement strand
GTGCTGCGCCACATCCGCGAGGGGCGGCTCGAGGCGACGCGGATCGGCAAGGGCTACCGCATCGACCGCGCCAAGCTCGACGCCTTCGCCGGCCTCGCCCAGGGGCATGTCCGGCCGGCCGCCGGCGCCCGGGCCACCGTCATCGTCGACGTGCCGGACATCACGGTGGAGGCGGCCGAGCGGCTGGCGACCTTCCTCGGCGCCGCCGCGCTGTCGGGCGACGCCGAAACGCCGCCGCTCACCATCAACACCGCCTTCGACCCGGTGACCGGCGCCTTCAAGGTGGTGCTGATCGCCGCGCCGGCCGACGCGGCGCGGATGCTGGAGGTGATCGAGATGGGGCTGTCGCGCTGAGCCTCGCTCGAAGTCCGCTCCGCTCCGGTTCTCGAACCCGTCGCCCTCAGCCTCACCCCAGCGAGTTTGGAGCGAGGCTCCGGAGCCCTACGACGGGAGCGCGATATCGACCCCTCGCTCTACCTTCCTGAGGTCCTCATCTGCGCAAGGATGACAATTTATATAAATGGAACAATGACATATGGCGTATCACTTGGCCTCTGAGGTTTCCCCATCCGCCAAGGCGGAACGATGCGCATCCCTGAGGTGCAAGCGGCCTATCCCACTGTCACATTTATATAAATTGTCATCCTTGCGCAGGCGAGGACCTCGGGCAGAAGGGGGCACGGGGCTTATATAGGGCTCCCGTTGACGAATGGTGCCTGATATCTGCGGCTCGCTCCACCGTCCCGAGATCCTCTGCCTTCGCAGAGGAGGACAGCTTGATGGGGAGGGGATTTATTGGGCTCCACATCGGACGCTTTGGGGGGGGCTGGGCGTTGTGTTGACCTTGTCAACACAATGGATCATAACGAGGCATGTCCAAGCAGCAAGCCCCAGCCGACGTCAACATCCCCCAGCGCGCCCGCCCGCAGGACCGGGTTCTGATCGACCGGGCCGCCGAGCTGGTGGGCGCAAACCGGTCGCAGTTCATGCTGGCTTCCGCCATCAAGGAGGCCAAGGCGGTGCTGCTCGACCAGACCTCCGTCTATATGGACGCCCCCGCCTTCCGCAAAACCCTCGACTGGATGGATGCCCCCGTCACGCCCGAGGAAGCCGAGGGGATGGGGCGCCTGATGTCCGCACGGACGAACTGGTCCCGTGACTGACGACGGCTTTCCGTTCACGGCGCCGGCCCTGCTCTCTGACGATCACGACATCGGCGCCTTCCAGTCGGGCGAACCCAGCCTCGACGATTGGTTGCGCGGCCGCGCCCTTGCCAACATGGCGCTCGGCGCCAGCCGCACCTTCGTGTCGTGCCAAGCCGGAGGCCGCCGCGTCGTGGGCTTCTACGCCCTCGCCATGGGGCAGATCCTCAATCAGGAGGCCGTCGGCTCGGTTCGGCGCAACATGCCCCGGGTCATTCCGGCCGTCGTGCTCGGGCGCCTCGCCGTCGACACGGCCTGGCAGGGCAAGGGGCTCGGCGCCGCGCTGCTGAAGGATGCCGTGTTGCGCGCCCTCAGGGCAACCGGGGATGTGTCGGCCCGGCTGGTGGTGGTCCACGCCATATCGCCGGCTGCCGAGGCCTTTTACCTCAGGCGCGGGTTCAAGCGCCTGCCGGTCGACGCGCCGACGCCGGCGCTGGATCTTTTGAAGCTTGCCAGACTGTAGCTTGTGCTTTTTGCCAGCGCTACTTTCGTCGCGGTTGGGCGCGCGGCGACGGTGTGCGGGGCTGGGCGCCGATGGGGTGTCGGCTGTGCGGGAGTGCGCGGCGGACGACGGGTGATCGTTAAAACCGGCAATAGTGTAACCTGTTAATTTTCTCAATGTCGACGGGTTTTGCCTGAAGTTCAGGCAGAAGTCGTTTGGGCGGTCCGATGGCAACGTTGCGAGCGCTGTCGGGAGATGGCGAAGTTCGAGCCGGTCGATCATCCTGCCGTGGTTTGGGAAGATCGATGCTTTACCGCGAAACGTGCAGTGTCTTCTGATCGTGGTTCGCGCCGGTTGCAAGAAAATCTGGATGCGTCATCGGAGTATCTATGTTCTTCCATTGGTTGAGCGGTCGTGAAGACTGCAAGCGAAAGATATTGTATTTTCTATAAATCGATGCCCGAGCCGTGATTGTAAATTAGGAAAACCGATTTCTATTATGGCTCGCTCCGGTTTTTACTTAAGGAACTGTTCAGCAGTTTCGCCCTACCCATTTCACATGTTGCTTATGGGAGGGCCAATTGAGCAAGTTTCTGAGTCGTTTCAGCCTGGGAACGGTGCTGGGCTTTTTCACGCTGCTCATCTGCGTCGCCGTCATCGGGCTCAGCGCCCGGCAGATGCTCGCCAGCCATTCGTCCTGGCAGACGGCGCGCACCGTCACCGCGCTGACCAACCAGGACGTGGCCGTGTTCAACGTTCTGCAGGCCCTGCGCTACGAGCGCGTCGACACCGACACGGTGCTGCGCATGCCGGCCGACAAGGCCGGGGCGATGATCAAGGGCCTCGCCGACTATCGCGCCACCGTGGACGCCAACATGGCCAAGGTGGCGGCTGAGCGGCTGGCCGACGTGCCGGCCTGGGCGGAGACGGCCAGGGCCATCGACGAGGGCTACCGCACGATCAAGGCGCTGCGCGCCAGCGCCGACGCCAACCTCGCCAGGGCGCCGGAGGCGCGCGACGCGGCGCTGCTCGGCAGCTACATGCAGGACACTGCCGGCGTTCTGACCGTATATGAAACCGCTTCCAAACAGCTCGACGCCGAGATCCGCCGCCGCGACGCGGCGAGCGGCGAGCTGCTGCTCACCAAGCAGATGGCCTGGAACGCCCGCTCCGTGTCCGGCACGCCGGCCGTGCTGCTACAGGGCGCGCTGGCCGCCGGCAAGCAGCTTGCCCCGGCCGAGGCGCGCGCCATCGTCGCCGGGCGGGCGCAGGCCGACATCGCCTGGGCCAGCATGAAGGAAATGGCGAGGACGCAGGACCTCGGCCCGGCCTTCGAGGCCGCGGTGAAGACCGCCGACGGGGCCTATTTCTCCGGCGCCTTCAACGACGCCTATCTCAAGGCGCTCGACGACCTCACCACCGGCGACAAGACCGACCTGACCTTCGACGCCTTCAAGGGCGAGATCACCGTGGCGCTCGCCAAGATCGCGGCGGTGTCCAGCGCCGTGCTCGACGTGGCGCTTGCCCGCACCGAGGCGGTGGCGAGCCGGCAGCAGGGCCTCTTCATCGCCTATGCCGCGCTGATGGCGCTGGCGATGGCGCTGTCGCTGGTGAGCTATCTGGTGGTGCGCCGGCACGTCGTCCGCCCGCTCGACGCCATGACGCGGGCGATGTCGCGCCTTGCCGACAACGACCTCTCCATCGACATCCCCGGCGCCGGCCGTGGCGACGAGATCGGCGCCATGTCGTCGGCGGTGGGCTTCTTCAAGGACAAGCTCGCCCACAACCGCCAACTGGAAGAGGAGGTGGCCGCCGAGAAGGCGAGGGCCGAGGGCGAACGCCGCCGCGTCATGACCGAAATGGCCGACGACTTCGAGGCGGCCGTCGGCTCCGTGGTGGGCGCCGTCTCCACCGCCTCGCAGCAGTTGCAGGGCGCCGCCGAGACCATGTCGGCCAGCGCCGAGGAAACCACGCACCAGTCGACGGCGGTGGCCGCCGCCGCCGAGCAGGCCTCCTCCAACGTGCAGACGGTGGCCTCGGCCGCCGAAGAACTGGCCGCTTCCGTCGGCGAGATCGGCCAGCGCGTGCAGCATTCGGCCCAGATCGCCGGCGAGGCGGCCCGCGACGCCGACACCGTGGCGGCCAAGGTGGGGCGGCTCGCCGAGGCGGCGCAGAAGATCGGCGCCGTGGTCGAGCTGATCAACTCCATCGCCGGCCAGACCAACCTCCTGGCGCTCAACGCCACCATCGAGGCGGCGCGGGCGGGCGAAGCCGGCAAGGGTTTCGCCGAGGTGGCCGCCGCGGTGAAGAACCTCGCCGACCAGACCGCCAAGGCGACCAGCGAGATCGCCAGGCAGATCGAGGAGATCCAGGGTTCGACCCTGGAATCGGCCACGGCCATCGGCACCATCACCACCACCATCCGCGAGATGAACGACATCGCCATGGCCATCGCCTCGGCCGTGGAGGAGCAGGGCGTTTCCACCAACGAGATCGCCCGCAACGTCCAGCAGGCCTCGGCCGGCACCAGCGAGGTGTCCAGCAACATCGTGGGGGTCCCGCGGGCGGCCTCCGACAGCGCCGCCGCCTCCACCCAGGTGCTGGCCTCGGCCTCCGAGCTGAGCCGCCAGTCGGCAAGGCTGGGGGAGGAGGTGGGTAAGTTCCTCGCCACCGTCCGGGCGGCCTAGCGGCCTGACCGAAATTCTACTGGGGCGGGCATAGGGCTTAGTGTTCTGCGCTTCCGGTGCTCACGGGTGGTTTTCAAAGACGCAACGCCGGACGCAAAACCGGTTCCCACTTTTGCTGGCGTTGCTCGAAGTCCGCTCCGCTCCGGTTCTCGAACCCGTCGCCCTCTACCGCGCCCCAGCGAATTTCGCCTCAGGCCGCCGGAGCCCT
This sequence comes from Pleomorphomonas sp., assembly GCA_030603685.1. Taxonomy (GTDB): domain Bacteria; phylum Pseudomonadota; class Alphaproteobacteria; order Rhizobiales; family Pleomorphomonadaceae; genus Pleomorphomonas. Next base: position 180 of record JAUVXG010000255.1, on the reverse strand, counting down.
ATGACTTCCGGGAGCCTGATATCGGCGGCTCGCTCTGGCTTCCTGAGATCCTCGCCTGCGCAAGGATGACAATTTATATAAATGGAACAATTAGATAGAGTGAAGCGCGTGGGGTGAGAGGCTTCCGACTCCGCAAAAGGCAGAGCGAGGCGGGCGCTGGGGGGGCGCGGGGGATCGCCC